>NZ_RXRN01000003.1:0-301115 GCF_003986875.1 Enterobacter sp. WCHEn090032 | reverse complement strand
TCCTCAGCCCACGGGGAGAGGGAGCAAACACTAAAACGGCAACCTGAAGGTTGCCGTTTGCTTTAACCTCCGCACACCTCACATCCCGGATTACGCATCAGCTTCATCTCGCGGAACTGGCAGGTCATTGCGTCGTACATCACGATTTTCCCCGCCGCCGGCGTACCGTAATGCGCCAGCACTTTGATCGCTTCCATCGCCTGCAATGACCCAATCACACCGACCAGCGGCGCCATCACGCCGGCTTCGACACAGGTGAGCGCGTTCTCGCCAAACAGGCGGCTCAGGCAGCGGTAGCAGGGTTCACCGTCCGCGTATGTGAAGACGCTGATTTGCCCCTCCATGCGGATCGCCGCGCCTGAGATCAGCGGAGTTTTGTGGGCAAAACAGCCCGCGTTTAGCTGATTACGGACGGCGACGTTATCGGTGCAGTCGAGCACCAGATCGTGCCGGGCAATTTGCGCGGAGAGCGCGTCATCATCCAGCATCGCGTCAAGCAGAGTGAACTGAACGTTGGGGTTAATGCGGGCCAGCGCCGCGCGGGCAGAATCTACTTTCGGCTGGCCAACCGTTGCGTCGCTGTGCAGCGTCTGGCGCTGCAGGTTAGACACCGACACGGTATCAAAGTCCAGCAGTGTCATCCTGCCCACACCCGCCGCGGCGAGGTACTGGGCGGCAGCACAGCCCAGACCGCCAAGTCCGACGACCAGCACGCTGGCCGCCTTGAGCGCTTCCTGACCCTCGAAATCAAAGCCGCGCAGCACAATCTGGCGGTTGTAGCGCATCATCTCCTGGTCGCTCAGCTCCACCGTCATGTCAGCCCCCGAACAACTGGTTAAAGCGCTCCACCTCAACCCATTCGCCCGCTTCCACGTTGCCGCGCTCGCGCTCGAGCACGATAAAGCAGTTGCCCTGGCTGAAGGAGCTGAAAATGTGCGAGCCCTGGTGCCCGGTGGTGCTCACTTCGAGCTCACCGTCCGCGTTGCGCGTCAGGATCCCACGCTGGAAATCGAGACGGCCCGGTGATTTTTTCAGGCGCGTCGCGGTACGCACGCGCAGGCGTTCCGGCAGCGGGCGGGCCCGGTTACCGGAGAGCTTCGCCAGCAGCGGGATCACCAGCTGGTAGAAGGTAAGAGCCGCCGAGACCGGGTTACCCGGCAGGCCGCAGAACCAGCTGTGCTGCAGTTTACCAAAGGCGAACGGTTTGCCCGGTTTGATCGCCAGCTTCCAGAAGGCGATTTCACCCAGCTCTTCAAGGATGGTTTTGGTGTAATCCGCCTCGCCCACGGAGACGCCGCCGGAGCTGATGACCACGTCGGCGGTGTTGTCCGCCTCAATAAACGCAGCGCGCAGTTTTTCCGGATCGTCAGGAATAATGCCGAGGTTAATCACCTCGCAGCCCAGCTGCTCCAGCATCAGGTGTACTGCCAGACGGTTGGTGTCGTAAATCTGTCCGTCCTGCAGCGGCTGGCCCGGAAGCTGCAGTTCGTCGCCCGTCGAGAATACGGCGACGCGCACTTTACGGATAACCTCGATTTCCGCGATGCCGAGGGAGGCCAGCACCGGCAGTTCACCCGCCGTCAGCTTCTGTCCGGCGGCAAAAACCGTCGCGCCAAGGGCAATATCCTCGCCGGTGCGGCGAATGTTCTGGCCCGCTTTGACGCTGGCGGTAAACCGGATGCCGTCATCCGTCTGCTCGGTCTCTTCCTGCATCACCACGGCGTCGCAGCCTGCCGGCACCGGCGCACCGGTCATGATGCGCACGCAGGTGCCCGCAGGCCATTCACCGTTAAATGGCTGTCCGGCAAACGCTTTACCCGCCACCGGCAGCGCCTGACCGGCCCGGAGATCCGCCAGGCGTACCGCATAACCGTCCATCGCGGAATTATCGAACCCTGGCACGTTAAGCGGGGAGACAATATCGCGCGCGGCAATACGACCAAAACAGCGCACCAGAGGCAGCGTTTCAACGTCATGCAGCGGGGAAACTCGGTCAAGCATCTGCGTGAGTGCCGTCTCAAGCGACATCAGTCCGGCGGTAAAATCCATGGTGGGCTCCTGCACAGTAACAACGAAAGCGGCCATTATGGCAGAAAAGTGCCACTAACAGTATGACCCGGAGGTGTACGCTTTACATCACAGTTGCGTCTTTCTATATTCAAAAATCATCTGAAGTTTCATTGACGATAATGATATTTATAGAAAAAGCCGCAAATCAGGCTAACGGGTGATGTGAATGGTTAATGCGGTAATCGCAATTCATGGCGGCGCCGGGGCTATCACCCGTGCACAGCTCAGTCCCGAGGATGAAAAGCGCTACATTGACGCGCTGTACGCCATTGTGGAAACGGGCCAGAAAATGCTGGAAGCGGGCGAAAGCGCGCTGGACGTGGTCACCGAGGCGGTACGCCTGCTGGAGGAGTGTCCGTTATTTAATGCCGGGATCGGCTCGGTCTTCACCCGGGACGAAACCCACGAGCTGGATGCCTGCGTGATGGACGGTATCACCCTGAAAGCGGGGGCCGTGGCGGGCGTTAGTCGCCTGCGTAATCCGGTGCTGGCGGCGCGTCTGGTGATGGAAGAGAGTCCGCATGTGCTGCTGACCGGTGCCGGGGCGGAGGCGTTCGCCTTCGGACACGGGATGGAACCGGTATCGCCCGATCTCTTTTCTACCGAGGCGCGCTACCAGCAGCTGCTTGAAGCGCGTACGGCGGGCATGACGCAGCTTGACCATACTGCGCCGCTGGATGAAACCACCAAAATGGGCACGGTCGGCGCGGTGGCGCTCGATAAGGCCGGAAACCTCGCGGCGGCGACGTCAACGGGAGGGATGACCAACAAGCTGCCTGGACGCGTCGGCGACAGCCCGCTGCCCGGTGCCGGCTGCTATGCCAATAACGCCACGGCGGCGGTGTCCTGTACCGGCACCGGGGAAGTCTTTATTCGTACCCTCGCGGCCTATGACATCACCGCGCTGATGGATTACGGCGGGCTAAGCCTGAGCGAGGCCTGCGAGCGCGTGGTGATGGAGAAGTTGCCCGCGCTGGGCGGGGTCGGCGGGCTGATTGCCGTGGATCGTGAGGGCAACGTGGCGCTGCCGTTCAACAGCGAAGGGATGTACCGCGCCTGGGGTTATGCCGGTGATGAACCGAGCACGGGGATCTATCGTGAATAAGGGGGCAACGCGTGCCGCACAGTGAAGAGCTGGACAACCGCGAAGTGCTGGCTGTCCATCAGCTGAATATTGCGTTTCAGGAAGAGCGGCAGTTCATCCCCGCAGTACAGAATTTATCCTTCTCGCTCAAACGCGGCGAGACGCTGGCGATTGTTGGCGAGTCCGGCTCCGGTAAATCGGTCACCGCGCTGGCGCTGATGCGTCTGCTGGAGCAGACGGGCGGGCAAATCAGCAGCGAGAAAATGCTCCTGCGCCGCCGTAACCGTCAGGTCATTGATATAAACGATCTGAGCAGCGCGCAGATGCAGGGCGTGCGCGGGGCGGATATTGCCATGATTTTCCAGGAGCCGATGACCTCGCTCAATCCGGTGTTCCCGGGGGGGGAACAAATTGCCGAGTCCATCCGCCTGCATCAGGGGCTCGGCGGCGATGAGGCGCTCAGTGAAGCCAGACGGATGCTTGAGCTGGTGCGCATTCCGGAAGCGCAGGCCATTCTTGGCCGCTACCCGCATCAGCTCTCTGGCGGCATGCGCCAGCGGGTGATGATTGCCATGGCGCTCTCCTGCCGTCCTGCGGTGCTGATCGCCGATGAGCCAACGACGGCGCTGGACGTGACGATTCAGGCGCAGATCCTGCAGCTCATCAAAGTGCTGCAGCAGGAGATGGAGATGGGGGTGATATTCATCACCCACGATATGGGCGTGGTCGCCGATATCGCCGATCGCGTGCTGGTGATGCACAAGGGCTGCGGAGTAGAAACCGGCACGGTTGAGCAGATTTTTCACGCGCCCGTTCATCCTTATACCAAAGCGTTGCTGGCGGCGGTCCCGCGTCTTGGCGCCATGAACGGCCGCGATTTGCCGCGCCGCTTCCCGCTGATTTCGCTCGATGCGACAGGGCCGGAGGAGGAGGAACGCGAGCAGGATACCGTGGTGCCGGGTAAGCCCATTCTGGAGGTGCGTAATCTGGTCACCCGTTTCCCGCTGCGCAGCGGCGTGTTGAATCGCGTGAAGCGCGAAGTGCACGCGGTGGAAAACGTCAGTTTTGATCTCTGGCCGGGCGAAACGCTGGCGCTGGTGGGGGAGTCCGGCTGCGGTAAATCCACCACCGGGCGCGCGTTGCTCCGTCTGGTGGAATCGCAGGAAGGGAGCATTACCTTTAACGGCGAGCGCATTGATACCCTGCCGGACAGCAGGCTGCAGGCGGTCCGACGGGATATTCAGTTTATTTTCCAGGATCCGTATGCCTCGCTCGACCCGCGCCACACGGTGGGGTACTCGATCATGGAGCCGCTGCGGGTACATAACCTGCTGGACGGCGACGCGGCACAGCGTCGCGTGGCCTGGCTGCTGGAGCGCGTTGGCCTGAAGCCGGAACACGCCTGGCGTTACCCGCATGAGTTTTCCGGCGGGCAGCGCCAGCGGATCTGTATTGCCCGCGCGCTGGCGCTGAACCCGAAAGTGGTGATTGCCGATGAGTCCGTTTCGGCGCTGGATGTCTCTATTCGGGCGCAGATCATTAACCTGCTGCTCGATTTACAGCGGGATATGGGCATCGCTTTTCTGTTTATTTCGCACGATATGGCGGTGGTTGAGCGCATCAGCCATCGCGTGGCGGTGATGTTTATGGGGCAGATCGTCGAGATCGGCCCGCGACGAGCGGTGTTTGAAAACCCGCAGCATCCGTATACCCGCAAGCTTATTGCGGCGGTCCCGGTCGCCGATCCGGCGCATCGTCACGGCCAGCGCGTGCTGCTGCAGGATGAAATGCCGAGCAATATTCGTAAACGTGGCGAGGTCGTGGAGCGTGTCACGCTGCGCGAAGTGGGTCCGGGTCATTTCGTGGCTCCCCCGCGTCAGGCAAATGCTTTCTCGCGGTTATAACTTACAACAGGCAGGAGAACACAATGGTTACATTTGTAGCGCGTAAATGGTTGTTAGCCGCGAGCGTGACGGCAGCCCTGGCCGCTGCCCCCGCGTTCGCTGCCAAAGATGTGGTGGTTGCCGTCGGCTCTAATTTCACCACCCTGGATCCGTATGACGCCAACGACACGCTGTCGCAGGCGGTGGCGAAATCGTTTTATCAGGGACTCTTTGGCCTGGATAAAGAGATGAAGCTGAAAAATGTGCTGGCGGAGGGCTACACGGTCTCCGATGACGGGCTGGTGTATACCATCAGGCTCAGAACCGGGGTCAAGTTCCAGGACGGTACCGATTTCAACGCAGAGGCGGTGAAGGTTAACCTCGACCGCGCCAGCAATCCGGAAAATAGCCTCAAGCGCTATAACCTGTATAAAAACATCGCCAAAACCGAGGTGGTTGACCCGGCGACGGTAAAAATCACCCTGAAGGAGCCTTTCTCCGCGTTTATCAACATCCTGGCACATCCGGCAACGGCGATGATCTCGCCCGCCGCGCTGAAAAAATACGGGAAAGAGATCGGTTTCCATCCGGTGGGTACCGGCCCGTATGAACTGGTGACCTGGAACCAGACCGACTTTGTGAAGGTGAAAAAATTTAGCGGCTACTGGCAGCAGGGGCTGCCGAAGCTGGACACCATTACCTGGCGTCCGGTAGTGGACAACAACACCCGCGCGGCGATGCTGCAAACCGGTGAAGCGCAGTTTGCCTTCCCGATCCCCTATGAGCAGGCCGCGATCCTGCAGAAAAACAGCAAGCTGGAGCTGGTCGCCAGCCCGTCGATCATGCAGCGCTACATCAGCATGAACGTGACGCAAAAGCCGTTTGATAACCCGAAGGTGCGTGAGGCCATCAACTACGCCATTAACCGCCAGGCGCTGGTGAAGGTCGCTTTTGCCGGTTATGCCACCCCGGCAACCGGCGTGCTGCCGCCGGCGATTGCCTATGCCCAGAGCTATCAGCCGTGGCCGTACGATCCGGCTAAAGCGCGCGAGCTGCTGAAAGAGGCGGGCTTCCCGAACGGATTTAGCACCACGCTGTGGTCGTCGCACAATCACAGTACCGCGCAGAAAGTGCTGCAATTCACCCAGCAGCAGCTGGCGCAGGTGGGGATTAAGGCGCAGGTCACTGCCATGGATGCCGGGCAGCGTGCGGCTGAAGTCGAGGGGAAAGGGCAGAAAGAGAGCGGCGTGCGGATGTTCTACACCGGCTGGTCGGCCTCGACCGGTGAAGCTGACTGGGCGCTGTCGCCGCTGTTTGCCTCGCAGAACTGGCCGCCAACCCTGTTCAATACCGCGTTCTACAGTAACCCGCAGGTCGATAAAGACCTTGCCGATGCGCTGAAAACCACCAAACCGGAAGAGAAAGCGCGCCTCTACAAAGACGCGCAGGATATCATCTGGAAAGAGTCACCGTGGGTGCCGCTGGTGGTGGAGAAGCTGGTGTCAGCCCATAACAAAGCGTTGACCGGGTTCTACATCATGCCGGACACCGGCTTTAGCTTTGACGATGCGGATTTAAAATAAACCTCATGCTGAATTATGTTTGTAAACGCCTGCTGGGGCTTATTCCGACGCTGCTGATCGTGGCGGTACTGGTGTTTTTGTTTGTTCATCTGCTGCCGGGCGATCCGGCGCGCCTGATTGCCGGGCCCGAAGCGGACTCGACGGTGATAGAGCTGGTGCGTAAGCAACTGGGCCTCGACCAGCCGCTGTATATGCAGTTCCTGCACTATATTGGCAACGTTTTGCAGGGCGACTTTGGCATCTCGATGGTGTCGCGTCGTCCGGTGTCGGAAGAGATAGCCAGCCGCTTTATGCCGACGTTCTGGTTGACGATAGCCAGTATGAGCTGGGCGGTGGTGTTTGGCCTCTGCGCCGGGATTGTCGCGGCCGTCTGGCGAAACCGCTGGCCGGACAAGCTCGGGATGGCGCTGGCGGTTACCGGTATCTCCTTCCCGGCGTTCGCGCTGGGGATGCTGCTGATGCAGATCTTCTCCGTTGAGTTAGGCTGGCTGCCGACCGTCGGGGCCGACACCTGGCAGCATTACATTCTGCCCTCCATGACGCTGGGGGCTGCCGTGTCGGCGGTGATGGCCCGCTTTACCCGCGCCTCGTTCGTTGACGTGCTGAGCGAAGATTATATTCGTACCGCCCGGGCGAAAGGGGTCAGCGAGAAGTGGGTTATTCTCAAGCACGGGTTCCGCAATGCGATGATCCCGGTGGTGACGATGATGGGGCTACAGTTTGGCTTCCTGCTGGGCGGCTCTATTGTGGTGGAAAAGGTCTTCAACTGGCCGGGACTGGGACGCCTGTTGGTCGATTCCGTTGAGATGCGCGACTATCCGGTTATACAGGCGGAAGTCCTGCTGTTCTCGCTGGAGTTTATCCTTATCAACTTAGTGGTGGATGTGCTCTACGCTGCCATTAACCCGGCCATCAGGTATAAGTAAGATGCGATTGTTGAACTGGCGACGCCAGGCCGTTTTAGACGCTATGCCGGGGCTTAAACCGGAACATATCCGCACGCCGTGGTCTGAATTCTGGCGGCGTTTTCGTCGTCAGCCGGTCGCGATGGCGGCGGGGCTGTTTGTGCTGCTGCTGATTGCGGTGGCGATCGTTGCGCCGTGGGTGGCGCCGTTTGATGCGGAAAACTATTTTGACTACGACCGTCTGAACGACGGCCCCTCCCTGATGCACTGGTTTGGCGTGGACTCCCTCGGGCGCGATATCTTTAGCCGCGTGCTGGTCGGGGCGCAGATCTCCCTTGCCGCCGGGGTTTTCGCGGTGCTGATTGGCGCGGCCATCGGTACCGTGCTGGGGCTCGTCGCCGGGTATTATGAAGGCTGGTGGGACCGCATTATCATGCGCATCTGCGACGTGCTGTTTGCCTTCCCCGGCATCCTGCTGGCGATTGCCGTGGTGGCGATCATGGGCAGCGGTATGGCCAACGTGATTATTGCGGTAGCGGTGTTTTCGATTCCGGCGTTTGCCCGTCTGGTGCGTGGCAACACGCTGGTACTGAAACAGCAGACGTTTATCGAATCCGCCCGCAGTATGGGGGCCAGCGATGCTACCATCCTCTTCAGCCATATTCTGCCGGGGACGGTGTCGTCCATCGTGGTCTATTTCACCATGCGTATCGGCGTGTCGATTATCTCGGCGGCCAGCCTGTCGTTTCTGGGATTAGGCGCGCAGCCGCCGACCCCGGAGTGGGGGGCGATGCTGAACGAGGCGAGGGCGGATATGGTGATTGCGCCGCACGTGGCGATCTTCCCGAGTCTGGCGATATTCCTGACCGTGCTGGCGTTTAACCTGCTGGGTGACGGGCTGCGCGACGCGCTGGATCCGAGGATTAAGGGGTAGGCTTTTGCTTGCCCCTCACCCCGGCCCTCTCCCCAAAGGGGCGAGGGTGAAAAACCGCACCGAGCAGTCCCCTCTCCCCAGTGGGGAGAGGGTTAGGGTGAGGGGAAGGAGATTAAACCCGGCTACCCCACAGGTCATACTCGTCCGCGTTTTCGACCTTCACGCGAATAATATCGCCCGGCTTAACGTTGGTTTCGCCATTGAGGTACACCGCGCCGTCGATTTCAGGGGCGTCCGCCATGCTGCGGCCAATCGCGCCTTCTTCGTCCACTTCGTCGATGATGACCAGAATTTCGCGACCCACTTTTTCCTGCAGGCGTTCAGCAGAGATCTGCTGTTGCAGCTGCATGAAGCGGTTCCAGCGCTCTTCTTTCACCTCTTCCGGCACCTGGTCCGCCAGCTCGTTGGCGGTTGCGCCTTCTACCGGGCTGTACTTGAAGCAGCCGACACGGTCCAGACGCGCTTCTTTCAGGAAGTCGAGCAGCATCTGGAAATCTTCTTCGGTTTCACCCGGGAAGCCGACAATGAAGGTAGAGCGCAGGGTCAGATCCGGGCAGATCTCACGCCACTGCTTGATGCGCGCCAGCTGACGGTCAACGGAGCCTGGACGTTTCATCAGCTTCAGAATACGCGGGCTGGCGTGCTGCAGCGGGATGTCCAGATACGGCAGAATTTTACCTTCTGCCATCAGCGGGATCACGTCGTCAACGTGCGGGTACGGGTAAACGTAGTGCAGACGCGTCCAGATACCGAGTTTAGACAGCTGCTCGCACAGGCCCACCATGCTGGTTTTCACCGGCTCGCCGTTGTGGAAACCGGAGCGGTGTTTGACGTCCACGCCGTAAGCCGAGGTATCCTGGGAGATGACCAGCAGCTCCTTCACGCCCGCGTCGGCCAGACGTTTCGCTTCCGCCAGCACTTCGCCAATCGGACGGCTCACCAGATCGCCACGCATTGACGGGATGATGCAGAAGGTGCAGCGATGGTTGCAGCCTTCGGAAATTTTCAGGTACGCGTAGTGGCGCGGCGTCAGCTTCACGCCCTGCTCCGGCACGAGGCTCAGGAACGGGTTGTGCTTGGGTTTTGGCACGTAGTGATGAACATGTTGCAGCACCTGCTCGTAGCTGTGCGGGCCGGTGATCTCCAGCACCTTTGGGTGCACTTCGCGGATCTGGTCTTCTTTCGCGCCCAGACAGCCCGTCACGATCACTTTGCCGTTTTCGGTCAGGGCTTCACCGATGGCTTCCAGTGACTCCTGAACCGCGCTGTCGATAAACCCGCAGGTGTTAACGATCACCATATCGGCGTTGTCGTAGCTTGGCACCACGTCATAGCCCTCGGTGCGCAGTTCGGTCAGGATGCGTTCTGAATCCACCAGGTTTTTCGGGCAGCCCAGGGAGACGAAGCCGATTTTCGGCTGGTGCGTAACATTGCTCATAGGTTAAAAATTCATCAATTATGGAGTTATCAGGGCGGGATTTTACAGCGTATCGCGGGGGATTTATACACTCTTTGCAAGGCGGATGCGCCGGGGAGGCGTTGTAACATTGTAAATAATGTTAATCAGTTAATAAAAATTGATCCCAGGCATTAAACTGTACAAAAAATGAACTTATCCTGACTATGCACAATGGCTGACAGAGGAGGAAAGAGCATGACCGTTGACAGACTAAAACGCGATCTGCTGAACAAGCTGATCAATGCCCGAATCGACCTGGCCGCGTACCTGCAGTTGAGGAAGGCAAAAGGGTATATGTCAGTCAGCGAAAGCGAACATCTGCGTGATAACCTGTTTGAACTTTGCAATTTCATGCGTGAAAAAGCACCGACCCTGAAGGCGAATTACGGCGAAAGCGAACTTATCGCACTGCGCCGCGCCGCCGAGGTGCTCTCCATTGCAGGGGTGTGTCTGATGAACGGACGCCACGACTGCCCGAATTTTATCGCCGTAAACGCGGAGAAGCTTGAAAACTGCCTGACAACGCTCTCTCTATGCATCATGTGCCTGAACAAGCACGAACAGCTTGAACAGCACTGATCCAGGGGGAGGCAACTCCCCCTTCTGATTAAGCTTTTGTAAAAGTGATAACGCGGCCGGACGCAGTGGCTAACCTTTATGCCATATGCCGATAAAGGAGCGCGTTATGCCTCGATCCTCGCTGATTTTCCTGCCTGCGTTGTTTATTCCCTTTTCGCTGCTTGCTGCGCCAGAGGCGGTCAGGGTCGAGGTGCTGCAAAACAGACTCGATCATCCCTGGTCTCTGGCGTTTCTGCCGGACAATAACGGGCTGCTGGTGACCCTAAAGGGCGGCCAGCTTAAACACTGGCAGGCCGGGAAAGGGCTTTCCGATCCGATCGTCGGTGTACCAAAGGTTTGGGCAAACGGGCAGGGCGGATTGCTGGATGTCGTCCTCGCCCCGGATTTTAAACAATCACGCCGCATCTGGCTCAGCTACGCCGAAGCGGGAAAAGACGGCAAAGCCGGAACGGCAGTAGGCTATGGTCGTTTAAGTGACGATCTGACGCGCATTGAGGCTTTCCAGGTGGTGTTCCGCCAGACGCCGAAACTCTCTACCGGTAACCATTTTGGTGGCCGACTGGTGTTCGACGGCAAAGGCTATCTCTTTATCGGACTCGGCGAGAACAACCAGCGACCCACGGCGCAGGAACTGGACAAATTACAGGGTAAAGTCGTGCGTCTGACGGAGGACGGAAACGTGCCGCCAGATAACCCCTTTGTGCATACGCCCGGCGCGCGGCCGGAAATCTGGTCTTACGGCATTCGTAATCCGCAGGGAATGGCGATGAACCCCTGGAGCGATACGCTGTGGCTGAACGAGCACGGCCCGCGCGGCGGGGACGAGATCAACATTCCCGAGAAAGGCAAAAACTATGGCTGGCCGCTGGCGACGCACGGTATCAACTACAGCGGGCTGAAAATTCCGGAAGCCAAAGGCGAGCACGTTGAGGGGACCGAAAAACCTCTGTTTGTCTGGAAAGTTTCACCGGCGGTAAGCGGCATGGCGTTTTACAACAGCGAGGTTTTCCCGCAGTGGAAAAACAAGCTGTTTATTGGCGCGCTGAAGGAGAAGGACGTGATCGTGCTCAGCGTGAAGGGTAACAAGGTGACGGAGGACGGACGCATTCTGGGCGACCGGGATCAACGTATTCGTGATGTGCGGGTGGGGCCGGATGGATATCTGTATGTCCTGACCGATGAGACGGACGGGCAGCTGTTAAAAGTCAGCCCGTCCGGGACGTGATCAGGTGACCGGGATCATCACAACGTTACGGTACGCCGGGCGCTCGCTCAGCTGTTTAAGCCAGCGCTCCAGGTGCGGGCGCGGCGCCCACTTCAGACCCATGTTGGTCAGGTTCCAGACGAACGGCGCCACGGCGATATCGCCTGTACCGAACGCATCACCGGAGAACCACGGGTGCTTCGCCAGTTCGTCATCCATCATCGCAAACAGATTTTCGCAGGCATCCTGCGCGGCATGAATGGCGGGATAGTCGCGTTCAGCCTCCGGGGTGCGGATAAGCCCCATCAGGATCACCCGGTGGGTTGGTGAAAGCGTCTGGTTCGCCCAGTCCATCCACTTTTCCCCTTGCGCGCGGCGGGCCGGGTTTTCGACCCACAGACGACCCTGTCCGTACTGGGCAGCCAGGTAACGCACAATGGTGTTAGATTCCCACAGCGTGGCGTCTGTTTCGTCATCGCGCAGCAGCGGCACCAGGCCATTCGGGTTCATGGCCAGGTAGTCGGCCTCTTTATTCACGCCAAACGACATCCCGGCCATGATTTGATTGAACGGTAAATCCAGCTCCTCCAGCGTCCAGAGCACTTTCTTAACGTTGGTTGAATTATTTCTGCCCCACAGCGTAATCATATTTACTCCCGATGAGATGTGAATCCGAATCAGCTTTTGGTCATGGTGAGATAAACCTAACAATTACGCAACAGAAGAGAAAAAAATCGCCTGAATCAAAGCGTATCTGAATGTTATTGCATAAACTTTAATAACTTTACCCTCGTTGGGTTTCTTTAACGGTTTTAGTGCGCTATTACTCATCGCTTCTTGCGACACGGTGATGTGACGTAATTTTTGAATGGACACTCGGGTGGCATTTATGACGCGAAAAATGACTTCTCTGCGCAGCCTGGCGGCAGGCTCTGCGCTCCTTTTCCTGTTTGCACCAACGCTCTACGCAGCCGAACAGTCTGCGCCCGAAGCGCCGCCTGTGGATGCGCGCGCCTGGATCCTGATGGACTATGCCAGCGGTAAAGTGCTGGCGGAAGGCAATGCGGATGAGAAACTCGATCCGGCAAGCCTGACCAAAATCATGACCAGCTATGTGGTCGGCCAGGCGTTAAAAGCGGGCAAGATCAAGCTGGACGATATGGTCACCATCGGGAAGGACGCCTGGGCGACTGGCAACCCGGCGCTGCGCGGATCGTCGGTGATGTTCCTGAAGCCGGGCGATCAGGTTTCCGTATCGGATTTGAATAAAGGGGTGATTATCCAGTCCGGTAACGACGCCTGTATCGCGCTGGCGGACTACGTTGCGGGCAGTCAGGATTCGTTTATCGGTCTGATGAACGGTTACGCGCAAAAGCTGGGCCTGACCAATACCACCTTTAAAACCGTTCACGGCCTCGATGCGCCGGGCCAGTTCAGCACCGCCCGCGACATGGCGCTGCTGGGGAAAGCGCTGATCCACGACGTGCCGGATGAATATGCCATCCATAAAGAGAAAGAGTTTACCTTCAACAAAATCCGTCAGCCGAACCGCAACCGCCTGCTGTGGAGCAGCAACGTCAATGTCGACGGGATGAAAACCGGCACCACCGCCGGGGCGGGTTACAACCTGGTGGCCTCCGCGACCCAGGGCGATATGCGCCTGATCTCGGTCGTTCTGGGGACCAAAACTGACCGTATCCGCTTTAACGAATCCGAAAAACTGCTGACCTGGGGCTTCCGCTTCTATGAAACCGTGACGCCGATAAAACCGGATGCCACGTTCGTCAGCCAGCGCGTCTGGTTTGGTGACAAGAGCGAAGTGAACCTGGGCGCGGGTGAAGCGGGTTCAGTGACCATTCCGCGCGGTCAGCTGAAAAACCTGAAGGCCAGCTACACCCTCACCGACCCACAGCTCACGGCTCCGTTGAAAAAGGGTCAGGTGGTCGGGACGATTGATTTCCAGCTCAACGGGAAGTCGATTGAACAGCGTCCGCTGATTGTGATGGAAGCGGTAGAAGAGGGCGGCTTCTTCAGCCGGATGTGGGATTTCGTGATGATGAAATTCCATAGCTGGTTTGGTAGCTGGTTCAGCTAATTTTTTGCCGGGTGGCGCTGCGCTTACCCGGCCTACGTTTTTCTCCCTCTCCCTGTGGGAGAGGGCATCAGACCGCACCCCACTTAATACATCAACTTCACCTGCTGCGCCTTCGCATGGGCCACTATCTCGTCATCCGGACGGCAGTCGCTGACGATGGCATCAAACTGCGCCAGTTCGCCCATTCTTGCCGAACGCACCTTGCCAAACTTACTGTGATCGACCACCAGTACGTGATACTGCGCTGCGCTCAGCGCCCAGTGCTTCACCGGTAACTCTTCCAGATTAAAGCAGGTTGCGCCCTGGCGGACACTGACGCCTGCGGCGGAATAAAACGCGATATCCGGGCATAAATTGCTGAGCGTGTCCTGCAGGTTAAGCGGCTTAAAAATCGCGTTGCTGGCGTGAAACTCACCGCCGCAAAGGATCACCCGGCACTCGGGCTTCTCCTGCAGCGCCAGAAAGGTGTTCAGGGAGTAGCACACGGCAGTGAACGGAATTGTGCTGTCGATGGCTTCGATAATCCACGGCGTGGTGGTACCGCAGTCAAAAAACAGCGTCTGGTGCGGCTGTACCAGGGAAGCCGCGAGCCGTGCAGCTTTGCGTTTCTCTTCAACCAGACGCGTCTTCTGGTCGCTGATCAGATAATGGCTGGCACTACGCGGCTCAAGCACAATATACCCGCCCAGCAGCACAACCGGCGCGCTCTCGCTGTTCAGATCCCGACGAATGGTCATCTCTGAGACGCCGAGGAGGGTGGCGGCTTCCTTAAGATGCAGCTTATCACTGCGCTTCAGCGCCTGTAGCAGCTGAGCAATGCGGTCATCGCGTCGTGTTTCCATAGTTCCTCGGCATAAAAAAGTGAACCCCCGCAGGGCGGGGGCTCAAGTGTAACCTGTCAGGTCGGGGTTAGTCACGTATCCAGCCTTTGCGGATCGGGATGGCGAAAACGGCCCGATAGAGTGAAGAGAGCCCGCGGTAGAGCGCTTCCCCGATAAGATTCCACAGGATCGCCGCGCTGACGCAGCCAATCAGTCCCACCAGGAAACCGCCCACCATATCCAGCGGCCAGTGGACGCCCAGATAAACGCGGGACCAGGCGATGGACACGGCCACCGCCATCAGCACCGCACCCGACCACAGGCGATGCCAGAACAGGAAGGCCAGCGCGAAGGTGAAGATCACCGTACCGTGATCGCTCGGGAACGAGTCATCTGGCGCGTGGTGCAGGAAGGTATAGCCGACGTGATCGACGAAAGGACGATCGTGGGGAAATGCGTGGCCGAGAATATAGCTCACCAGCACGCTTACGCCGAGCGCCATCGCCACTTTGATCACCAGCTGGCGCTGCGCTTTTACCTGACTGCGGGGACCCCACAGCCAGAGGATGGCGGCCAGCGCAGGCACGATACTGATCAGATCTTTTGCCAGGAAGGTGGCGAAATCGATCATCCACTCTGGCGAGGCCGGCGTGGCGTTGATCAGATAAAACAGCTGGTAATTCAGACTCTCTAACATAATGTCATCACTCTTTAGCAAACCAGGTGGAAACAAGGCCATAGACCACCACCTGGGAAAACCAGACCCACCACCCGGCCCACAGGTTGTGAGAGAAAAAATGTGCCCCGCGCATGACCTGGCCGAAGCCCATCGCCAGACCCAGCACCACGCCGAGGATCACAAAGCTCCAGGCGAGGCGCGGACGCTCGCGCCAGAAGGCAAAAAACAGCCCCATCACCATAAAGCCGCTGGAGGCATGACCGCCGGGGAAACAGCGACCCGGACCGCTGTCTGCCGGGACGGCGCTGAACAGGGGATAAGACACGGCTTTACCGCCATACTCCACCAGATCCCACGGACAGCTGTGATGGCTGATGCTTTTCAACGCCCCCACCACCAGTGCGCCGAGTCCCATCAGCAGCGCCGCCGTAACCAGCCTTGCGTTACGCTTGTAAGCACCGAATAACAGCGCCACGACCCCTAAGGCGATGGCGATGTACTTCGCCAGGCGATGGTTCAGCAGATCCAGCAGGTGGTCTTTCTGCAGCGGGAAGCTTTGCGTCGCCGCGTCATACCAAAAACCACTTATCCATCTGTCCAGCGCTTCATTGCGCGATAGCCACGTGAACACCACGGCAAGAGCAATCAGCACGAAAAGCTGATAACCATAAAAGCGGGTCGGTAAGCGGTAAAGGCGTTTTGTCTTATTTGTCTGTAAGTTAGATAATTCTGAGCGGCTGGACGTGAGTGACATAATTTGGGATCGTTGACGAGTCATCGGGCTATCATAAATCTGTCAACTTAAGGAAACCTTAAACGAAGACGATATGTGCTTTATTTCTGTTTATCCTCGATAAATCACTATCTCGGGCTGCGGCATTTCATTACACTCGTCGCGATTTTGTCATTATAAAGAGATTGCATGTTAAACCGTTCTTCTTCAGGTTCACGTCTGGGTCGTCAGGCGCTGCTTTTCCCTCTGTGTCTGGTGCTCTACGAATTTTCGACCTATATCGGCAACGATATGATTCAGCCCGGTATGCTGGCCGTTGTGGCGCAGTACAACGCGGGGATCGAATGGGTGCCGACCTCGATGACCGCCTATCTGGCAGGCGGCATGTTTTTGCAGTGGCTGTTAGGCCCGCTGTCGGATCGCATTGGCCGTCGTCCGGTGATGCTGACCGGCGTGGTGTGGTTCATCGTCACTTGCCTCGCCACGCTGCTGGCGCAAAACATTGAACAGTTTACCCTGCTGCGTTTCCTGCAGGGGGTGAGCCTGTGCTTTATCGGTGCCGTGGGGTATGCCGCCATTCAGGAGTCGTTTGAAGAGGCGGTGTGTATCAAAATTACCGCGCTGATGGCGAACGTGGCGCTGATCGCCCCGTTACTCGGGCCGCTGGTGGGTGCCGCGTGGGTGCACGTTGCGCCCTGGGAAGGGATGTTTGTCCTCTTTGCGGTTCTCGCCGCCATCGCCTTCTTTGGCCTGCACCGTGCGATGCCGGAAACGGCGACCCGCATTGGCGAGAAACTCTCGCTAAAAGAGCTGGGTCGGGATTACAAAGCCGTGCTGAAGAATGGCCGCTTTGTGGCCGGTGCGCTGGCGACAGGGTTTGTCAGCCTGCCGCTGCTGGCGTGGATTGCGCAATCACCGGTTATTATCATCAGCGGTGAAAAGCTCAGCAGCTACGAGTACGGTCTGTTGCAGGTGCCGATTTTTGGCGCGTTGATTATCGGTAACCTGGTGCTGGCGCGTCTGACGTCACGCCGCACCGTGCGCTCGCTGATTATCATGGGCGGCTGGCCGGTTGCCGCGGGGCTGATTCTGGCGGCGGTGGCGACCGTGGTGTCCTCCCACGCTTATTTGTGGATGACGGCGGGGCTCAGCCTCTATGCCTTTGGAATTGGCGTGGCGAACGCCGGGCTGGTGCGCCTGACGTTGTTCGCCAGCGAGATGAGTAAAGGGACGGTCTCCGCGGCGATGGGAATGCTGCAGATGCTGATTTTTACCGTCGGTATCGAGGTGAGCAAGCATGCTTACGCGTTGGGAGGCAACGGTCTGTTCAGTCTGTTTAACCTCGCCAACGGCGTGCTGTGGGTTGGCCTGATGGTGGTGTTCCTGAAGGACAAACGCGTCGGAAACGCCCTGCAACCTTAATCTGTTTATTCCCTCTCCCCCATTGGGGAGAGGGCCAGGGTGAGGGGGGAGGGCACCAAACCGCACACGGTCAATTAAACGGCGCCTCCCCATTCAATACCTTCTCAATCACGTTTAAAACGCCTTCCTCGTTATTGTGCGGTGCTTCAAAGCGAGCCACCGCTTTAATATGCGGTCCGGCATTCGCCATCGCAAAGCTGAAGCCCGACTGACGCAGCATCTCCACGTCGTTGCCGCTGTCCCCGAAGGCCACCACCTCGCTGTTATCTATCCCCCAGCGCTGTTGCAGGATCCGCAGACCGTTGGCTTTATGCACGCCCGGGATAATCAGGTCGATACTGCCGTGACCGGTGGTGACGGGTACCATGATGTCGCTCAGCTTTTCATGCAGCAGCGCCTGAATAGGCGGAATTTCATCGTCAGAGACGTTAAGCCCAAACTTGAAGAAAATATCGTTCAGATTGTCAAAATTGCTGACCATTTCGAGCCGGTGATAGTACTTCGCCGCGATAGCCTTGAAGCTCTCGTCATAGCACTTTAGCGTATAGGCACTGCTCTTCCCGCAGGCGATGATCTCAATGCCCGGGACGTCGTTCAGCACGTTTGCGACGGTCTCAAAATGGGCCTTCGACAGTTCACCGTTAAAGACGTCTTCACCTTCACTCACGACCCAGCCGCCATTTTCCGCGACGAACGCAATCTCATGCGCAATCTCCGGGAAGAACGAGATCAGCTGGTAGTACTGGTTGCCGCTGGCGACCACAAAACGAATGCCCTGCGCCTTCATGCGGGCGTACTGGGCCAGAAAACGTTCGCGATTATAGGTTTTGGCATCGCTCAGAAAAGTACCATCCATGTCGACGGCGATCAGTTTAACGCTCATATCCCTTCTCCAGTGTCGTTTGTTTCGTTTCCGGCCTGGCCACGGCGCGCGCCACCAGCGCCGCGATGATGACCAACCCTAACACCACCAGCATGGCGCTGCGCAGCCCGTAATGCTCACCCAGGAAGCCGAGCAGCGGCGGCCCGACCAGGAAGGCGAGATAGCCGGTGGTTGCCACTACGCTGACGCGCGTCGGGGCATCCGGGCCGGTGTCGCTGGCGGCTGAAATGGTCAGCGGGAAGCCAAGTGAGGCCCCCAGACCCCAGAGGATCACCGAGACGCCGGCAATCCAGCCCACATCCACAAAGATGATCATCGCGATACCCAGGCCGCCGAGCAGGGCGCTGGCGCGCACCACCGCCACGCGGCTGTAGCGGTCGATAAACCAGCCGCCGGTGAAGCGTCCGACGGTCATTCCCAGCGTAAACCCGGCGTAAATCAGCGAACCGGAAGTCGGGCTGAAGCCGTGACCGTCCACCATCAGCAGCGGCAGCCAGTCGTTGGCGGAACCTTCCGCGAATGCCATCGCCAGCACCACCACGCCAATCAGCATCAGTTGATAATCGCGGTAGAAGGGCAGCCCCTTTTCGGCCGAGTGCTGTTCGTCCGCGGCGTTCTTGCCGTTACCGTTCGGGATGGCACGGATGCCGATCAGAATCGGAATGATGCACACCAGCGCCGCCAGCAGGATATGCAGATTCGCGCTTACGCCAGCAGCCGTCAGCGCCATGCCCACGCCAGCACCGGCCAGCGTGCCGAGGCTATAGAAGCCGTGCATCATGGGCAGCACGGTTTTGTTCATCTCGCGCTCAACCGCGGCCCCTTCAACGTTTATCGCCACTTCCGCTGAGCCTAAGCTGCCGCCAAATACCGTCAGCCCCAGAGCAAACAGCACCGGTGAGGCAAACCAGAGCGCCGCACTCAGCACTATCATCCCAATCACCCCGCAGCACATGGTCGTGCGGATCACCGCCCGCGTACCGAAGCGCTTCACCAGCCACGCGGAGCAGAGGATGCCGCTCATCGAACCTATCGACAGGCCGAACAGCACGATGCCCATCTCAGCGGTAGAGACGGACAAAATATCGCGAATGGCGGGCGTACGCGTGGCCCAGGAGGCCATCAGCAGGCCCGGAATAAAGAAGAACATAAACAGCGCCCACAGGCGGAGCTGCAGGGCTTTACGGGGAGAGGTTTGCGTCATCGGGGTTGCACCAGAAGTACATCAATAGCGACAACACTAGCAAGTTTGTGTACATTTGTACACAAACCACGTGAGGAATTTATGAGCAGACCACCGAACGATCCGCATCGCCGGGAGAAGATCCTGCAGGCAACGCTCGATACCATTGCTGAACACGGTATTCACGCCGTCACGCACCGTAAAATCGCCACCTGCGCCGGCGTGCCGCTGGGGTCGATGACCTACTATTTTGACGGAATGGAGCCGCTGCTGGAGGAGGCCTTCACGTGGTTTACCCGGCAGATGTCGCAGCAGTACCGGGATTTCTTCGCGGGTGTCACCGGCCCGGAGATGGCGTGCGAATCCATCACCACCCTGATCCACAGTTCGCAGGTGACGACGCCGCACAACATGGCGCTGATGTATCAGCTCTACGCCTTCATGCACCGCAGCGCGGCGCTCAAAACGGTGATGCAGGACTGGATGAAGATGAGCCAGACCACGCTGGAGCAGTGGTTTGACCCGGTCACCACCCGCGCGCTGGATGCCTTCATCGAAGGGATGACGCTGCACTACGTGACTGACCGGACACCGTTATCGCGCGAGGAGATCAGGGCGATGGTGGGAAGGATTGCGGGCGTTACACCGGTAAGTAAAATAAATTAGTTTATATTTTTCAATGTATTACGATTTTCCTTCATATTGACAATCCGGACTGATCAAGTGACTATCCACCGCGTTGGTTATTTACTGTTCAGTGGTTGAGGTTGGCGTTGGGTGAAAAAGTAAGTACATGGTTCGTGCAGGTTAGTCTGGCAAAAAAGAGAGCGTTGCTAGTCCTGGTGATTTTGGTTCAGGCGGGTCTGCTGATTGGGCATTTGCTCTACCAGCGCGGCTATGTGGAGGATAACGCTGCACGTATCCTTCGCAACACGGCCATTCTCCAGTCCCAGCAGTTTGATACCAGCCTCAACGCGATGCGCTACCAGATGCGCTTTATCGGTAATGCCTTTCTGCTCAACCATACGGTCACGCCTGAAAACGCACAGTCATTCCTGAAAGGAGAGCTGAAGCGCGCCTGGCTGGATGGCATTATCGTCTTTGATGAAGACGGTCATTTTCTCAGCACCCGCGCATTATTTACTTTCGAGCACGCGCTGGACGCTTCTACGCTTGCGCAGGCCAGCTTCCGGCAGCGCCCTCTCTTTAACGATTTTCGCCGGGATGAAGTCACCGAAAGTTTGTTTTACTGGCGGAGCAACGGTACAGATAAAAACATGGTGGGGTTCGTGATGTTCCGTGCGGTGCGCGATGCCCATGGACGCTTTCTGGGCGGTGCGGTGGGTTTCTTCAATGGTCACTCTATGAACGATATGTTCCGCAAAATGGAAGTGCAGGGCTTCGATTTAGGCCAGGGCGGGGCAATGGCGGTCCTTGACCGGGATAATGCAGTGCAGCTTGCCCGCATGGGGGCGAATGGCGGTACGCAATTGAACACCTCCGATCCGCATCTCGCGAAGCTGCTGGAATACGCGAGCGATACCGCACAGGTCCACCAATACACCTCTCCGATTGATGGCGTTGAACGTATGGGGGTATTTCTCAACCTTAACGAGCGCAAATGGGTGCTCGCCGTCGGGCTGGCCCGAAAAGATGTGCTGCACGGCTGGTATTATCAGGCCCTGTGGACGGCGCTGGCGATTCTGGTGATCTCCCTTACGCAGTGGTTTCTTATGCACTATATCCACGTCAACGCCCCGCAGCGGGCGCGTTTCCAGCAGGAGGCGCGGCACGATCCGCTCACCGGGCTGGCAAACCGTCGCCAGTTTGATGAGTGGTCTTTGCGGGCCTGCAATCTTGCCCGTCGGCATCAGCAGCCTCTGTGTCTGATGAGCATGGATCTGGATTTCTTTAAGCGCATTAACGACACCTGGGGTCATGACGGCGGCGATGCGGTGTTGAAGCACATTGGAAACGTGCTTCCGGCACTGGTGAGAGGCAGCGACATTGCCTCGCGCTTTGGCGGGGAAGAGTTTGTCGTGGCCATGCCGCATACCTCTCTGGAGGCGGCCGCAGAGATCGCCGAGCGCGTACGGATGAGCCTTGCCAGCCAGAATGTCGACTTCAACGGGCAGACGATCCGCTTCACCGCCAGCATAGGACTCGCGTGCATGACCCCGGATGAACTTGAAATAGAACATGGCATGCAGTCAGCCCTGGCACGCGCCGATCAGGCGCTATATCGTGCGAAACGTGAAGGGCGCAACCGCGTCTGCGTGGCGAGCTAGCGGGCGGCTGTCTTCGCCATGAGCTCAGAGCCTGACTGGATCAGGCTCTGTCGTCCTTCTGAAGATGGATTATTTTTTCAGGCGCTTCTTCCCGCTCTCATCCACTACCACTTCGCCATCCTCTTTGGTAAACGCCCCTTTTTGCGCATCCGGCAGAATGTCGAGCACGACTTCAGAGGGACGGCACAGGCGCGTGCCCAACGGCGTCACCACGATCGGACGGTTTATCAGGATTGGGTGCTGCAGCATCAAATCGATAAGCTGGTCGTCGCTGAATTTATCTTCGGCAAGGCCGAGTTGTTCATAGGGCTCCACGTTTTTACGCAGCAGATCCCGCACTGAAATGCCCATGTCGGCAATCAGTTTACTCAGTTCATCGCGTGATGGCGGGGTATCCAGATAGAAGATAATTTCTGGCTCCGCGCCGCTGTTGCGGATCATTTCCAGCGTATTGCGCGAGGTGCCGCAGGCGGGGTTGTGATAAATAGTGATGTGGCTCATATCAGTGGCTCATTACAGTGTGAAGGAGAGACGTAGCGCCAGCGCGGCGAGCGTCACAAACAGGACCGGCAGCGTCATGATGATGCCCGTCCGGAAATAGTCGCCCCAGGTAATCGTCATGTTTTTCTGCGCCAGCACGTGGAGCCAGAGCAGGGTGGCGAGGCTACCGATGGGCGTGATTTTCGGCCCCAGATCGCAGCCAATCACGTTGGCGTAATTCATCGCGTCCTTAATTAATCCTGTTGCCGTGCTGCCATCAATGGAGAGTGCGCCAATCAGCACCGTGGGCATGTTGTTCATTATGGATGACAGAAACGCGGTGATGAACCCGGTACCCAACGTGGTGGCCCATAATCCGTGTCCGGCCAGGCTATTCAGAACGCCTGTGAGTGAATCTGTCAGCCCGGCATTGCGCAGGCCATACACCACCAGATACATCCCCAGCGAGAAGATAACGATCTGCCAGGGCGCGCCACGCAGCACTTTTCCGGTGTTTATCGCATGTCCGCGTTTTGCGACGGCAAACAAAATCAGCGCGCCTGCAGTCGCAATGGCGCTGACCGGAATCCCGAGCGGTTCAAGCACGAAGAAGCCGACCAGAAGCAGCAGCAGGACGATCCAGCCTGTTCTGAACGTCGGGAGATCGTGAATGGCCCGAGCGGGTTCGCGGAGTTTTGCCAGGTCATATGCCGGGGGAATGTCTTTGCGAAAGAACAGATGCAGCATCACCAGCGTTGCGGCAATCGCGGCGATATCTACCGGGATCATCACCGAGGCGTATTCGCTGAACCCCAGCGAAAAGAAGTCTGCCGAGACAATGTTGACCAGGTTAGACACAATCAGCGGCAGGCTGGCGGTATCGGCGATAAAACCTGCCGCCATGACAAACGCCAGCGTGGCCTGCTTGCTGAACCCCAGCGCCAGCAGCATGGCGATAACGATTGGGGTCAGGATCAGCGCCGCGCCGTCATTGGCAAACAGCGCCGCCACGGCTGCGCCCAGCAGGACTATCCAGGTAAACAGCAATCTTCCGCGACCGTTCCCCCAGCGGGCGACGTGCAGCGCTGCCCACTCGAAAAAGCCGGACTCATCGAGCAGCAGGCTGATAATGATGACGGCAATAAACGTTGCCGTGGCGTTCCAGACAATATTCCAGACCACCGGAATATCGCTAATGTGGATCACGCCGCTGGCGAGCGCCAGCCCGGCGCCAAGGGTGGCACTCCAGCCGATACTCACCCCTTTGGGTTGCCAGATGACCAGTACCAGTGTAAACAGAAAAATAGCCCCTGCCAGAAACATTTTTTACTCCATTACATCTGTTTTTGTGAATGTGTTTTGCTTAGCACGAGCCCGGAAGTCGGTTTTTCAGCTTCAGGCGCGTCTCTTCCCGCAGGCAGTTCCAGCTGGTGTCGATGACGGCTGCCGCCCATGCAGGCATGTTGGGAGAGAGACGGTAATGGACCCACTTACCCTCGCGGCGGTCGATCACCAGCCCGGACTCGCGCAGCAGGGCCATATGGCGCGAGACTTTCGGTTGCGGCTCGTTGGTGGCGGAGCAGAGATCGCAGACGCACAGCTCGCCGGCTTCGCGGAGCAGCATGACGATGGCGAGCCGCGTTTCGTCGGCGAGGGTTTTGAAGAGGTGGAGTGGGTGGAGCATGGGGTTCCCTGCGGGTGTGATTTTTATATGCGTTTAATCATATGTGTTTTGGTGGCAAGAGAGAAGGCGAGATTTCAGGAAGGAGAATTTCAGGCAACAAAAAACCCATCAACCTTGAACCAAAACGGCGGGGTTGATGGGCTCCACAAATTGGGGACATCAAAGAAAAGCAGTGGCACTAGTTATGACTGCCCCCTGATTAAAAAGTTCTGCGCGTAACAAAAATTTTTTCGTTATGCGCAAACATCAGCGTTATCCGAGTCCTGGCCAGATGATGATGATCAGCGTACCCGCCAGCGTCAGCAGTACGTTAGCGATAGCATACGTGCCCGCATAGCCCAGCGCAGGGATGTTGCTGCGCGCGGTATCGCTGATGATTTCCATGGCCGGCGCACAGGTACGCGCCCCCATCATTGCCCCAAAGAGCAGGGCGCGGTTCATGCGCAGCACATAGGCGCCGAACAGGAAGCAGATCACCACAGGTACCAGGCTGACGATAAGTCCGGAAACCAACATCTGCCAGCCGACAGCGCCCAGGCTGTGGCCAATGCCGCTGCCGGCGCTTAAGCCAACGCCCGCCATAAAGACCATCAGACCGAACTCTTTCACCATGTTCAGCGCGCCCTGCGGAATGTAGCCGAAGGTCGGGTGGTTCGCTCGCAGGAAGCCCAGCATGATCCCGGCGAACAGCAGCCCGGCGGCGTTACCGATGCCGAAGCTAAAGTTGCTGAACTGGAAGGTGATCATCCCGATCATCAGGCCAACGATAAAGAAGGCGCAGAAGGCCAGCAGGTCGGTGACCTGGCTGTGAATGGAGATAAAGCCGATGCGGTCGGCGACGGTTTTCACGCGGCGGGCGTCACCGCTCACCTGCAGCACGTCACCTTTATTCAGGACAACGTTGTCGTCGATGGGCATCTCAATCTGGCTGCGGATCACGCGGTTGAGGAAGCAGCCATGGTCGGTCAGCTTCAGCTGCGCCAGACGGCGGCCCACGGCGTTATGGTTTTTCACCACGATCTCTTCGGTGACGATACGCATGTCGAGCAGATCGCGATCGAACACCTCTTTGCCGTTACGGAAGCTTGGGTCGAGACGCGCGTGGGCATCCGGGTAACCCACCAGCGCGATGTCGTCGCCCATCTGCAGCACCGCATCGCCGTCCGGGTTCGCCAGAATGCCGTTGCGGCGGATACGTTCGATGTAGCAGCCCGTCTGGCGGTAAATACCCAGCTCGCGGAGGTTTTTGCCGTCCGCCCAGGCCACCAGCTCCGGCCCGACGCGGTAGGCGCGGATCACCGGGAGATAAACTTTACGTTTGGAGTCGGTATCCAGACCACGCTCGCGGGCGATTTGCTGGGCGCTGGTCTGCAGATCCTGATGCTGCAGTTTTGGCAGATAGCGTGCGCCCACAATCAGGCTCACCAGACCAATCAAATAGGTCAGGGCATAGCCCAGGCTCAGGTGGTCGAGGGCGGTAGAGAGCTGTTCCCCGGCCATACCGGAATGGCGCAGGGTATCACCGGCACCCACCAGCACGGGGGTGGAGGTCATGGAGCCTGCCAGCATACCGGCCGTTAACCCGATATCCCAGCCAAACAGTTTGCCCAGCCCTAAGGCGATCAGCAGCGCGCTGCCGACCATCACCAGCGCCAGCATCAGATAATTTTTGCCGTCACGGAAGAAAATTGAAAAAAAGTTAGGTCCCGCTTCCACGCCAACACAAAAAATAAACAGCATAAAACCTAAGTTGAGCGCGTCCGTGTTAATGCTGAAATGCTGCTGGCCTAATAATAAGGAGACGACTAAAACGCCAATGGAATTACCCAGTTGAACTGAACCGAGACGCAATTTACCCAGGCAAAGACCCAGCGCCAGTACCACAAATAATAACAGGATGTAATTCCCGTTTAACAAGTCTGCGACGTTTATATTCACGGAGGCTAACTTCTTGTTTACCAGTAAGTTGTTGAATGAAAGGACTATTTGGGCTACTGTTTTCTGGGTCAGGGAACGCGTGCAACACTCCCTGTTTCCTAATTTATTCCCTAAAACATTAGCTGGCCGATAGTTTAATCGTATTAGCTACTGACAGCTACCTATTATCGCATAACCCTGTGCGGGCTTTGGCAAGGATTGCCACATTGCTTTATCTGACTGGGCGTCCACTGGACGAAGCTGTATTTGATAGAGATGAAGTCAGGAGGATAGTTTGAACATTACACGGAACTGGGCGGGGGTGATCAGCTGCTTTTTGCTGTTTATCGTCGTATGCATGGCGCTCGCTTTTAATGTGAAAGGGGCGTTCAGGGCTGCCGGTCACCCGGAGCTCGGGCTGCTCTTTTTTACCCTGCCGGGAGCGGCAGCCAGTTTCCTCTCCCGTAAAGGGGAGGTGGTTAAGCCACTGATCGGCGCCATGCTGGCCGCACCGCTCTGTTTGCTGCTGATGCGGTTACTGTATGTCCCGACGAGAAGTTTCTGGCAGGAGCTGGCGTGGTTACTGAGTGCGGTATTCTGGTGCGCGCTGGGGGCGCTGTGCTATTTGTTTGTGTGCAGTCTGCTTAAGCACTGGCGACACCACAAATAAAAACGCCCTCCAGGTGAGGGCGTCTTAGCGTTACTGGGCGGCAAACAGACCCAGATGCTCTTTAGCGTAAGCTTCAAAGTCGGTGCAGCCACCAATGTGTTTCTGATCGAGGAAAATCTGCGGTACGGTTTCAACCGGTTTACCCACGGTTTTTTCCAGATCGGCTTTGGTGATGCCTTCTGCGTGGATATCCACATAGCGGAAGTTAAAGTCATCACGCTCTTCAGTCAGTTTTTCAGCCAGCTCTTTTGCGCGCACACAGTAAGGGCATCCTGGACGACCAAAAATTACTGCAAACATTTCTCTCTCCTCAAAAAACAAGCCTGACGGCGAATAGGACATATAGTGCCCGATAACCTGCCGTCATTAAAGAAGGTTTCGCCTGTCACTTTGATACAGTAAGGCTATGTTTCGCCAATTACACCGCGCAAATCATTGCCTATACTGGCTGCAATACGGTTTAAGCACGACAAAGAGAGACAAGATGACACCAACGATTGACCTGCTCCTTTCCCATCGTTCCATTCGACACTTCACCGGTGAACCAATTACCGAAGCGCAGCGCGAAGCGATTATTAACAGCGCAAGGGCGACCTCCAGCTCCAGCTTCCTGCAGTGCAGCTCCATTATCCGCATCACCGACCCGGCCCTGCGCGAGCAGCTGGTTACGCTCACCGGCGGGCAGAAACACGTGGCGCAGGCCGCGGAGTTCTGGGTGTTCTGTGCCGACTTTAACCGCCACCTGCAGATCTGCCCTGAGGCCGAATTAGGCCTGGCAGAACAGCTGCTGCTGGGCGTAGTGGATACCGCGCTGATGGCGCAAAACGCCTTTACGGCGGCGGAGTCGCTGGGGTTAGGCGGTGTGTATATCGGCGGGCTGCGTAACAACATTGAAAGCGTGACCGAACTGCTGAAGCTGCCAAAACATGTCCTGCCGCTGTTTGGCCTGTGCCTTGGCTGGCCGGCGGATAACCCGGATCTGAAGCCGCGTATTCCTGCTGCCATGCTGGTGCACGAAAACCACTACCAGCCGCTCGATCGCGACGTGCTGGAGCAATACGACGAGGAGCTGGCGCACTACTATATGACCCGGGGGAGCAATACCCGTCGCGATACCTGGAGCGACCATATTCGCCGCACTATCATTAAAGAAAATCGTCCGTTTATTCTTGATTACCTGCACAAACAGGGCTGGGCGACGCGATAGTCCATTTATCCTGTGCCTGCCTGCGTATATGATACGCAGGCTTTTTCCATGTCTTTAGCGAGGTGCAGGGTGAAAATTGCCATATTATCCCGGGATGGAACGCTCTATTCATGTAAACGCCTACGAGAAGCGGCGGCAAAGCGCGGGCATCAGGTTGAAATCCTCGATCCGATGTCCTGCTATATGAACATCGATCCCGCGGCCTCATCGATTCACTACAAAGGCCGCAAGCTGCCGCATTTTGATGCGGTGATCCCCCGCATCGGCTCCCAGATCACCTATTACGGCACCGCCGCGCTGCGCCAGTTCGAGATGCTGGGCAGCTACCCGCTCAACGAATCTGTCGCCATTTCCCGCGCCCGGGATAAGCTGCGCTCGCTGCAGCTGCTCGCCCGGCAGGGGATCGATCTTCCGGTGACCGGTATCGCTCACTCCCCGGACGACACCAGCGATCTCATCGACATGGTGGGCGGCGCGCCGCTGGTCATCAAGCTGGTGGAGGGCACCCAGGGCATTGGCGTGGTGCTGGCGGAGACGCGTCAGGCGGCGGAGAGCGTTATTGACGCTTTCCGGGGCCTCAATGCGCACATCCTGGTGCAGGAGTATATTGAAGAAGCTAAAGGACGTGATATTCGCTGCTTCGTGGTGGGTAACGAGGTGGTGGCGGCCATCGAACGCCAGGCGAAAGAGGGCGATTTTCGCTCCAATCTCCATCGCGGAGGCATTGCGCGGGTGGCGACGATCAGCGATCGTGAGCGTGAGATAGCGGTGAAAGCCGCGCAAACGCTGGGGTTGGATGTCGCGGGCGTCGATCTTCTGCGGGCGACGCGCGGGCCGCTGGTGATGGAGGTGAACGCCTCGCCGGGGCTGGAAGGCGTGGAAAAAACCACAGGGGTCGATATTGCGGGTAAAATGATCGCATGGATCGAGCGTCATGCGACCCCAGGTTACTGTCTGAAAACGGGTGGGTGAATGGTATTGATCGCACTTTTTGCGTACCCTATGCGAAGTTTTTATTAAAGAGGCTGCACAGCGATGGATTTACAGGTCGTTCCAACACTGGATACGTTACGTCAATGGCTCGATGATGCGGGTATTACGTTCTTTGAATGTGACTCCTGCCAGGCGCTGCATCTGCCTCATATGCAGAATTTCGACGGCATTTTTGACGCCAAAATCGATCTCATTAACGACGTGATCCTCTTCTCCGCGCTGGCTGAAGTGAAGCCGTCTGCGCTGCTGGCGCTGGCCTCGGACCTGTCAGCGATCAACGCCAGTTCTTTGACGGTGAAAGCATTTCTCGACATACAGGATGATAATCTGCCAAAACTGGTCGTTTGCCAGTCTTTATTCTCCGGTGC
Organism: Enterobacter sp. WCHEn090032; assembly: GCF_003986875.1. Lineage (NCBI taxonomy): Bacteria > Pseudomonadati > Pseudomonadota > Gammaproteobacteria > Enterobacterales > Enterobacteriaceae > Enterobacter > Enterobacter sp. WCHEn090032. The sequence continues at coordinate 271,991 of NZ_RXRN01000003.1, read as the reverse complement.
CGGGCTGTCGTTCAAGCAGTTCGCCTGGTTTATGCGCTTGAGCGAAGAGCAAATTTCCATGGTCATGATGGAAGCCAGTGCACACCATCTCCTGTACAGCACGGAAGACGATGCAGAGAATAATGATGCATCTCCCAATTTTCTTCACTAAACCTGTCTGACTTTTGCGCAGTCGCTGCCATAGCGGCTGCAGAAGGCCATTTTTTCTGCTGCTTTTAACCTTTCCTTAAAGAATTTTTCACCTCCCCAAAGGCCATTTCGGCTTATCACGTAGACATAACCTGCATAAAAAATTGATAAAAGGCGTTTTTTCGTCTGGGCTATAGCCGGGGACACGGGCTACAGTTATTCTTGCGATGCTTAAAAAAGCGAGCGGAGGCTGCCGGATAAAGAGGTTTCTTTTTATTTCGGGCAGAGCGACAAACTATGCATGATTTTTGCATATATCCAGATTGCACAGTTTTAGTTCGTTTGTTAACGAGCTTTCAGAAGGAATAACACTATGATCGCCTTAAATAAAAAATGGTTATCGGGTCTGGTTGCGGGTGCTCTGATGGCCGTCTCTGCCGGCACGCTCGCTGCGGAACAAAAAACGCTGCACGTTTACAACTGGTCTGACTATATTGCGCCGGACACGGTCGCGAATTTTGAAAAAGAGACCGGCATTAAAGTGGTCTATGACGTGTTCGATTCCAACGAAGTGCTGGAAGGCAAACTGATGGCCGGCAGCACCGGCTTCGACCTCGTGGTACCGTCCGCGAGCTTCCTGGAGCGTCAGCTTACTGCCGGCGTCTTCCAGCCGCTGGATAAGAGCAAATTACCGAACTGGAAAAACCTCGACCCGGAAGTGCTGAAGCTGGTGGCCAAACACGACCCGGAGAACAAATACGCTATGCCGTATCTGTGGGCGACTACCGGTATTGGCTACAACGTCGATAAAGTCAAAGCGGCGCTGGGCCCGGATGTCAAGCTGGACAGCTGGGACGTGGTGCTGAAGCCGGAAAACCTTGCGAAGCTGAAAAGCTGCGGCGTCTCCTTCCTTGATGCGCCGGAAGAGATCTTCGCCACCGTGCTGAACTACCTGGGCAAAGATCCGAACAGCAACAAGGCGGATGATTACACCGGTCCGGCGACGGATCTGCTGCTGAAGCTGCGTCCAAACATTCGTTACTTCCACTCGTCTCAGTACATCAATGACCTGGCGAACGGTGACATCTGCGTCGCGATTGGCTGGGCAGGGGACGTATGGCAGGCGGCTAACCGCGCGAAAGAGGCGAAAAACGGCGTGAATGTCTCCTACTTCATTCCGAAAGAGGGGGCGCTGGCCTTCTTTGACGTCTTCGCGATGCCGACGGATGCGAAAAACAAAGATGAAGCTTATCAGTTCCTCAACTACCTGATGCGTCCTGACGTGATCGCCCACATCAGCGACCACGTTTACTACGCAAACGGTAACAAGGCCTCCGTGCCGCTGGTGAGCGAAGAAATCCGTAATAACCCGGCTATCTATCCGCCAGCGGATGTGTTCGCCAAGCTCTTCACCCTGAAAGTTCAGGATCCAAAAATTGACCGTGTGCGTACCCGCGCGTGGACCAAGGTGAAAAGCGGTAAATAACGGCGTTTGGTATTGTTGCCCGGTGGCGCTATCGCTTACCGGGCCTATACAAGCCGTAGGCCGGGCAAGCGTTAGCGCCGCCCGGCGATGCGCACCCTGACGGTGCGTTTGCACCAGTTTTGATCTATGCCGGAGAGCACCCCGTGAATGACGCGATCCCCCGCCCGCAGGCGAAAGTCCGTAAAGCGCTGACCCCGCTTCTTGAAATTCGTAACCTCACCAAATCTTTCGATGGCCAGCATGCCGTGGACGACGTCAGCCTGACTATCTATAAAGGCGAAATTTTTGCCCTTCTGGGGGCGTCCGGCTGCGGCAAATCGACCCTGCTGCGTATGCTGGCCGGTTTTGAACAGCCCACGGCCGGGCAGATCATGCTTGATGGCGTGGATCTCTCCAGCGTGCCGCCGTATCAGCGCCCCATTAACATGATGTTCCAGTCCTACGCCCTGTTTCCGCACATGACGGTGGAGCAGAACATCGCCTTTGGCCTGAAGCAGGATAAGCTGCCGAAGGCTGAAATAACCGCGCGCGTGGCCGAGATGCTGAGCCTGGTGCATATGCAGGAGTTCGCGAAACGTAAACCGCACCAGCTCTCTGGCGGCCAGCGTCAGCGTGTGGCGCTGGCCAGAAGCCTGGCAAAACGCCCGAAACTGCTGCTGCTTGATGAGCCGATGGGGGCGCTGGATAAAAAACTGCGCGACCGTATGCAGCTCGAAGTGGTGGATATTCTCGAACGCGTGGGCGTGACCTGCGTGATGGTCACCCACGACCAGGAAGAAGCCATGACCATGGCCGGACGGATCGCGATCATGAACCGCGGCAAGTTCGTGCAGATTGGCGAGCCGGAAGAGATTTATGAGCATCCGACCACCCGCTACAGCGCAGAGTTCATCGGTTCGGTTAACGTCTTTGAAGGGCTGCTGAAAGCGCGTCAGGAAGATGGCCTGATCATCGAATCGCCGGGGCTGCAGCATCCGCTTAAGGTCGATCCGGATAACTCCGTGGTAGATAACGTGCCGGTCTACGTCGCGCTGCGCCCGGAGAAGATCATGCTGTGCGACGATCCGCCTGCCGATGGCTATAACTTTGCCGTGGGTGAAGTGGTGCACATTGCCTATCTGGGTGACCTCTCCATCTACCACGTACGCCTGAAAAGCGGGCAGATGCTGAGTGCCCAGTTGCAGAACGAACACCGCTATCGCAAAGGCCAGCCAACCTGGGGTGACGAGGTGCGCCTGTGCTGGGATGCGGACAGCTGTGTTGTGCTGACGGTATAAGGAGCGGCCAATGAGTACACTTGAACCTCCAGCCCGCGCAGGTAAACCGGGCGGCGTTGCCAGCTGGCTGACGCGCATGCAGATGAACCACGGCCGCAAGCTGGTGATCGCCATGCCTTACGTGTGGCTGATCCTGCTGTTTCTGCTGCCGTTCCTGATTGTTTTCAAGATAAGCCTGGCGGAAATGGCGCGGGCGATCCCGCCCTATACCAACCTGCTGGACTGGGCCGACGGGCAACTGACGCTGACGCTGAATCTCGGCAATTTCCTGCAGCTGACGGATGACCCGCTCTATTTCGAGGCGTACCTGCAGTCGCTGCAGGTGGCGGCGATCTCGACGCTCTGCTGCCTGGTCATGGGCTATCCGCTGGCGTGGGCCGTGGCGCACAGTAAACCGTCGACGCGGAATATTTTGCTGCTGCTGGTGATCCTGCCGTCGTGGACCTCGTTCCTGATCCGCGTTTACGCGTGGATGGGGATCCTGAAAAACAACGGCGTGCTGAACAACTTCCTGATGTGGTTAGGCGTTATCGATCAGCCGCTGACGATCCTGCACACCAACCTCGCGGTTTATATTGGCATTGTGTACGCCTATCTGCCGTTTATGGTGCTGCCGATCTATACGGCGCTGACGCGTATTGATTACTCGCTGGTGGAAGCCTCGCTGGATCTTGGTGCCCGTCCGTTAAAAACCTTCTTCAGCGTCATTGTCCCGCTGACCAAAGGCGGCATTATCGCCGGGTCGATGCTGGTCTTTATCCCGGCGGTAGGGGAGTTTGTGATCCCGGAACTGCTCGGCGGGCCAGACAGCATCATGATTGGTCGCGTGCTGTGGCAGGAGTTCTTCAATAACCGCGACTGGCCGGTGGCGTCGGCGGTGGCGATCGTGATGTTACTGCTGCTGATCGTGCCGATCATGTGGTTCCACAAGCATCAGCAGAAACAGATGGGAGACCACGGATGAACAACTTACCGGTAGTGCGCTCCCCGTGGCGAATAGCGATCCTGGTTATCGGCTTCACCTTCCTGTATGCGCCGATGCTGATGCTGGTGATCTACTCGTTCAACAGCTCCAAACTGGTGACGGTGTGGGCCGGCTGGTCGACGCGCTGGTACAGCGAGCTGTTCCACGATGATGCGATGATGAGCGCGGTGGGGCTGAGCCTGACCATTGCGGCGCTGGCGGCGACAATGGCGTCCGTTCTGGGCACGATCGCCGCGCTGGTGATGGTGCGCTTCGGCCGTTTTCGCGGTTCGAACGGGTTTGCCTTTATGATCACCGCGCCGCTGGTCATGCCCGACGTCATCACCGGCCTTGCGCTGCTGCTGCTGTTCGTGGCGCTGGCGCATGCCATCGGCTGGCCGGCGGATCGCGGCATGCTCACCATCTGGCTGGCGCACGTCACCTTCTGTACCGCGTATGTCGCGGTGGTGATCTCCTCGCGCCTGCGCGAGCTGGATCGCTCCATTGAAGAGGCGGCGATGGATCTCGGCGCGACGCCGCTGAAGGTCTTTTTCATCATCACCCTGCCGATGATTATGCCGGCGGTGATCTCCGGCTGGCTGCTGGCGTTTACCCTGTCGCTCGACGATCTGGTGATCGCCAGCTTTGTCTCCGGCCCTGGCGCGACGACGCTGCCGATGCTGGTCTTCTCCAGCGTACGCATGGGGGTCAACCCGGAGATCAACGCCCTGGCCTCGATCATCCTCGGCGTGGTCGGAATTGTCGGATTTATCGCCTGGTATTTGATGGCGCGCGCGGAAAAGCAGCGCGTGCGTGATATCCAGCGTGCAAGACGCGGCTGAAGGATTTAAAATTTCCAGTGATGTGCCGCGCATGACGCGGCACTGTTTTTCAGGGAAGTAAAACATTGGGATTATTAAAGAAATCACGTATTACGCACGCGCGTCCTAACGTTCCTGCTCTGGTTCAGGTGGCGGCGCTCGCCATTATTATGATCCGCTGCCTGGATGTGCTGATGATTCTCAACACCCTGGGCGTGCGCGGCATCGGTGAGTTTATTCACCGCAGCGTGCAGACGTGGAACCTGACGCTGGTCTTTTTGAGCAGCCTGATGCTGGTCTTTATCGAGATCTACTGCGCATTCTCGCTGGTCAAAGGGCGCAACTGGGCGCGCTGGGTCTATCTGCTGACGCAGGTGACCGCGGCGAGCTATCTGTGGGCGGCTTCGCTGGGATACGGCTACCCGGAACTGTTCAGCATTGCCGGCGGATCCAAACGCGAAATCTTCCACGCGCTGGTCATGCAGAAATTGCCGGATATGCTGGTGCTCCTGTTGCTCTTTGCGCCAGCTTCAAGCCGACGGTTCTTCCGCCTGCAATAATGTGTATAATCGCTGCCCTCGCTTTCCTTAAGGTTTTCATATGCAGTGCGCACTCTATGACGCCGGACGCTGCCGCTCCTGTCAGTGGATAGAACAGCCGGTCTCTCAACAACTCACCGCCAAAATGACCGACCTGCAACAGCTGCTGGCAGCACACGCGGTGGCGGAGTGGTGCGCACCCGTCAGCGGCCCGGAGCAGGGCTTTCGTAATAAAGCCAAAATGGTGGTCAGCGGCAGCGTTGAAAAACCGCTGCTCGGGATGCTGCATCGCGACGGCACGCCGGAAGATTTAACCGACTGCCCGCTCTATCCTGCCTCCTTTGCGCCTGTTTTTGCCGCGCTGAAACCGTTTATCGCGCGGGCCGGGTTAACGCCTTATAACGTCGCCCGCAAGCGCGGTGAGCTGAAATACCTGCTGCTGACGGAGAGTCAGGCAGATGGCGGCATGATGCTGCGTTTTGTGCTGCGCTCGGAAACCAAACTGGAGCAGCTGCGCGAGGCGCTGCCGTGGCTGCAGGAACAGCTTCCGCAGTTAAAGGTCATAACCGCAAACATTCAGCCGGTGCATATGGCGATCATGGAAGGGGAGAAAGAGATCTACTTGACCGAGCGACACGCGCTGGCCGAGAACTTCAACGGCGTGCCGCTGTGGATCCGCCCGCAAAGCTTCTTCCAGACGAACCCGACGGTGGCGAGTGCGTTATACGCCACCGCCCGCGACTGGGTACGGTCGCTGAATATCCATCATATGTGGGATCTGTTCTGCGGCGTCGGGGGTTTTGGCCTGCACTGCGCCACGCCCCAGATGCAGCTCACCGGGATTGAGATCTCTGCCGAAGCCATTGCCTGTGCGAAACAGTCCGCCGCCGGGCTGGGTTTGACGAATATCCACTTCCAGGCGCTGGACTCCACGCAGTTCGCGACCGGCCAGGGCAACGTGCCGGCGCTGGTGCTGGTCAACCCGCCGCGCCGTGGCATCGGCAAGGCGCTGTGCGACTACCTGAGCCAGATGGCGCCGGAGTACATCATCTACTCCAGCTGCAATGCGCAGACCATGGCGAAAGACATCGCTCAACTGCCGGGCTATCGCGTTGAACGCGTTCAGCTTTTCGATATGTTCCCGCATACCGCCCATTATGAAGTGTTGACGTTGCTCGTAAAATCTTAAACAAAATGTGAACTCTTCATTCCTGCGAAATCAGGTAAGCTTACGTCATAAGACATGAATGAAGGCTTACCCATGAAGCAGATCCTGCTGGTGGAAGATGACCACGATATCGCGGCGCTTCTGCGACTCAATTTAGAAGACGAAGGCTACGCCATCACCCACGAGCCCGACGGGGGCAACGCCCTGCAGCGTCTTGAAAAACAGCCGTGGGATGCGGTGATCCTCGACCTGATGCTGCCCAACGTTGACGGGCTGGAGATTTGCCGCCGTATTCGTCAGATGACGCGTTACCTGCCGGTCATCATCATCAGCGCCCGCAGTAGCGAAACTGACCGCATTACCGGGCTGGAAACCGGTGCCGATGACTATCTGGCAAAACCGTTTTCGGTGCAGGAGTTGATTGCGCGCATCAAAGCCCTGTTTCGCCGCCAGCAGGCGATGGGGCAGGCGCAAACCGACGGTCACATTCAGGCTCACGGTCTGACCATCGATCCGCTGGCGCGCAGCGTGCTGCTTCATGGCCAGGTGGTGGATCTCACCCCGCGTGAATTCGAGCTGCTCTACTTCTTTGCCCGTCATCCTGGCGAGGTGTTTTCGCGTCTGGCCCTGCTGGAGCAGGTCTGGGGCTACCAGCACGAAGGCTACGAGCACACTGTGAACACCCACATCAACCGCCTGCGCATCAAGATTGAGAAGGATGCCGCCGAGCCGGAGATCATTCGCACCGTCTGGGGCAAGGGCTACAAATTTGCGGAGGCGCACCATGATGCGCCGCTTTAGCCTCAGCCAGCGCCTGACGCTGCTGTTTATCCTGCTGATGATGCTCTGCGCCGCCGTTGCCTGCGCAGTACAGCTCTACAGCAGTATGCAGTACGGTAATGCTATGGTGCAGCGGTTGTCGGGCGGGCTGGCGCAGCAGATTGTCCAGCGTGAACCGATTCTGGACGCGCAGGGCAGGGTTGACCGCAGCGCGCTGAAACCGCTGTTTGACCGGCTGATGACCTTTAACCCCAGCGTTGAGCTGTACGTCGTCTCCCCGGACGGCACGCTGCTGGCCGATGCCGCGCCGCCGGGCCATATTCAGCGACAAACCATTGACCTTGCGCCGGTGCAGAGCTTCCTCAGCGGCGAGGTCATGCCAATCTATGGCGACGATCCGCGCAGCCAGAGTAAAAAAGTCTTCAGCGCGACGCCGTTACGTCAGGACGGCGAGCTTAAAGGCTATCTGTACATTATTTTGCAGGGCGAGGAGTCGAACGCGCTGGCGGAAATGGCCTGGCATAAGGCGCTCTGGAGTACCGTCCTCTGGTCCCTGCTGTGGGTGGCGCTGTTTGGACTGCTGGCAGGCTTACTGATCTGGTACTGGGTCACGCGTCCGGTCAAACGCCTGACCCGCGAAGTGGCGGGGCTGGAGCAGGACAGCATCAGCGCCATCAGGCAGCTGGCGGCGCAGCAGCCGGACGCGGCGGCGAAAGATGAAGTGGCGCTCCTGCGCAGCAGTTTTATCGAGCTGGCGCGTAAAATCACCCGTCAGTGGGATCAGCTGGCGGACAGCGATCGCCAGCGCCGGGAGTTTATCGCCAATATCTCGCACGATCTCCGCACACCGCTGACGTCGCTGCTGGGCTATCTCGAAACCCTGTCGCTCAAATCTGCGACCCTGACGCCGCAGGAGCACCAGCAGTATCTCGCCACCGCCCTGCGTCAGGGGCAAAAGGTGCGTCATCTTTCCCAGCAGCTGTTTGAGCTGGCGCGCCTTGAACACGGCGGCATTAAACCGCAGCGTGAGCGTTTCGCGATGGCGGAGCTGATTTCCGACGTGGCGCAGAAGTTTGAATTAACCGCCCGCACGCGGCAGGTGAACCTGCATATTGATGTGCCGGGACCGCTGCCGCTGATTAACGCCGATGTGTCGATGATTGAGAGGGTGGTGACCAACCTGCTCGATAACGCGATGCGGCATACGCCAGCGGGCGGGGAGATCCGTCTGGCGGTCTGGCAGGAGAATCAACAGCTTCAGGTCGAAGTGGCCGACAATGGCACGGGTGTCGATGCCGCGCTGCGCGACGATCTGTTCCAGCGGCCGTCGGCGTTGACGACCCAGGCATCACGCGAGGATCGCGGCGGGTTAGGGCTGCTGATTGTGAAAAGGATGCTGGAGCTGCACGGAGGCGGGATCAGGCTGATGGAGTCGGTGAGTGGGGCGCGTTTTCGCTTCTTTGTTCCGCTGTAGAATTGCCGGATGACGCTACGCTTATCCGGCCAGGAATTCCCCCCGTAGGCCGGGTAAGGCGTAGCCGCCACCCGGCAAAAAAATCTTACTGCGGGAACCACTGCTCGCTGATTTTCTGATACGTACCGTCGGCTTTAATCGCTTTCAGCGCGCCGTTCAGTTTTTCCAGCAGGGTTTTGTTATCCGGACGTACCGCGATGCCGAGGCCCGTGCCGAAGTACTGCGGATCGGTCACTTTTTCCGTTGCGGTGCCCAGCTGCGGGTTGGTTTTCAGCCATTCGTTCACCACGGCGGTATCACCGAATACGCCATCGATACGGCCGTTTTTCAGGTCGATAATCGCATTCTGGTAGCTGTCATAGGCCACGGTTTTCACTTCAGGATGCTTGTCCTGCAGGTACTTCTGGTGGGTGGTGCCGTTTTCCATCCCGATGCGTTTGCCTTTCAGCTCGTCGAAGGTCTTGTACGCCCCTTTCTTCGCAATCACCACCGCCGAGTTGGCGTAGTACGGGTCGGTGAAGGCCACCTGCTTGCTGCGCTCAGGCGTGATGTCCATACCGGAGATCACCGCATCGTATTTTTTAAATTTCAGCGACGGGATCAGGCTGTCGAAGGCATGGTTGGTAAAGGTGCAGTCGGCCTGCATCTGTTTGCACAGCGCTTTCGCCAGGTCGATATCGAAACCGACGATCTGGTTGCTGGCATCCAGCGATTCAAACGGCGGATAGGTGGCGGAAACGCCAAAATTGATTTTATCCGCAGCGGATGCGCCAGCGGCGAACGTTGCCAGTAAGGCGGCCAGAACTAACTTTTTCATTATCATACTCCCGTCTGTAGGTCCTATGAATAAACAATGCCAGTAAATGAATTTATATTCAATAAAAATGATTAAATATTATTTATGATATAAAAAAAAGCGGATAACCAGAAGGTTACCCGCATTGATGTTTATATTTTATGCATTCTGTAGGTCGGGTAAGGCGAAGCCGCCACCCGACTAATTCCGGCGCTCAAACGCCAGCGCTTTACGCTCGATCAGGCGCATCATCAGCGTCAGTAGACCGTTCACCACCAGATACACCACGCCCGCCGCACCGAACACCATCACATCATAGGTGCGTCCGTACAGCAGCTGTCCGTGCCCCATCACTTCCATCAGGGTGATGGTGTAGGCCAGAGAGGTACTCTTGAACACCAGCACCACTTCGTTGGAGTAAGAGGAGAGGGCGCGCTTAAAGGCGTACGGCAGCAGGATCGCCAGCGTGTCTTTCTTGCTCATGCCCAGCGCCCCGCAGGACTGCCACTGTCCTTCCGGAATGGCACGGATCGCCCCATAGAACAGTTGGGTGGTATAGGCCGCACTGTTCAGCGAAAGGGCTATCAGGGCACACAGCCACGGCTCAGAAAGCAGGTGCCAGATAACCGGATACTCCTGCAGCGACGGGAACTGGCCCGGGCCGTAATAAATCAGGAATATCTGCACCAGCAGCGGCGTACCGGTAAACAGGGTGATATAAGCGCGCACAATCCACACCAGCACCGGCGTTTTCAGCGTCAGGATGATGGTGAAAATGAGCGCCAGGATCAGCGCCACGATGATGGACGCCACGGTCAGCGTCAGGCTGGTGTGCAGCCCTTTCATCAGCTCGGGAAAGTATTCAAGCATCAGCCTGGTCTCCGTTCAAAGCGCGTGGCACGCAGGTCAATACGCTTGAGGATGTACTGACTGAGCAACGTGATCACCAGGTAGATCGCCGCCGCCACAATGTACCAGGTAAAGGGTTCCTGGGTACGGGTGGCGATGCTTTTGGTTTGCAGCATCAAATCGTTAACGCTTATCAGGCTTACCAGTGCGGTATCTTTCAGCAGCACCAGCCACTGGTTGCCGAGGCCCGGCAGGGCATGACGCCACATCTGCGGCATCACCAGACGGAAGAAGATCGCGGATTTCGACAACCCTAACGCCTGACCCGACTCCCATTGCCCCTGCGGCACGGCCTTCAGCGCACCGCGCAGGGTTTGCGACGCGTACGCGGAGTAGAGCAGGGAGAGGGCAATCACGCCGCACAGGAACGGGCTGACGTCGAAGTTTTCAATCTGCATCTGCACCGGAATCTGCGCAAAACCGAGATTGAGGGTAAAGCCGTCCGACAGCGTAAGCAGCAGCTGTGAGGAGCCGAAATAGATAAACAGGACCACCAGAATTTCCGGTAGTCCACGCAGCACGGTGACCAGCGCGGAGCCTGTCCAGGCGACGGGGAACCATTTCGCGGATTCCCACACCGCAAAGAACATCGCCAGCACAAGGCCGATAATCAGTGCGCAAACGGCAAGGCCGACGGTCATCCCGGCGGCGCTTGCTAAAGGAAAAATTTCATTCATCAGGAATTACTTCTGGAACCATTTTTTGTAGATGGTTTCGTAGGTGCCGTCTTTCTTCACTTTTTCCAGCGCAGCGTTGAATTTCTGCTGCAGCTCAGTGTTGCCCTGACGAACGGCAATCCCCAGACCGGTACCGAAGTAGTCCTTATCGGTCACTTTGTCGCCCACTGGCGCCAGCTTGTCATTGGCTTTCAGCCATTCAGTCACGACCGCGGTATCACCAAATACGCCATCGATACGGCCATTTTGCAGATCCAGCTTCGCGTTCTGGTAGCTGTCATACGGAACGGTGGTGATTTCCGGATGCTTATCCATGATGAATTTCTGGTGGGTGGTGCCGTTCTGCACGCCCACTTTTTTGCCTTTCAGCTGATCGACAGAGGTGAATTTGCCTTTCTGACCAATGAACAGGGCGGAGTTGTCGTAGTACGGGGTGGTGAACAGCACCTGCTTTTCACGCTCTGGGGTGATGTCCATACCGGCCATCACGGCGTCGATACGGCGGAACTTCAGGCTTGGGATCAGGCTGTCGAACGCCTGGTTGCTGAAGGTGCAGGTCGCATCGATCTCTTTACACAGGGCATTCGCCAGGTCTACGTCGAAGCCAACAATTTTGTTGTTCGCATCCATAGACTCAAACGGAGGATAAGAGGCTTCCGTGGCGAAACGAATGGTCTGGGCTGCGGTAGCGGAAAGGGTAACGCCAGCAAGCAGCACGGCAAGTAATACTTTTTTCATTATATTTCCCCTGACACAATCAATGAGATAAATAGTTTTTGAAGGCATCGGTTTGCGGGTTCGCGAAGCAGCTCGCATCACCTTGCTCAACGATATACCCGTTTTCCATATAGACCACACGGCTGGCGGTTTTACGCGCCACTTCCACTTCGTGGGTGACGATAACCTGCGTAATGTTGGTTTCCGCCAGCTCGCGAATGATGCTGACGATCTGAGCGGTGATTTCCGGGTCCAGCGCCGCCGTCGGTTCATCAAACAGCAGTACCGCAGGCTCCATCATCAGCGCACGGGCAATCGCCACGCGCTGCTGCTGGCCACCGGAAAGGTGCAGCGGGTAGCGGTCGCTGTAGGGCTTAAGGCGCAGACGCTCCAGCAGCTTTTCCGCACGCGCGATCGCCTGATCCTTGCTTAAGCCCAGCACGCGGCATGGCGCTTCAATCAGGTTTTGCAGCACGGTGAGATGCGGCCAGAGATTGTATTGCTGGAAGACCATGCCGACGTTTTGACGCAGTTCGCGAATCGCCTTATCAGAGGGCGTTTTGGCGAAGTCAAAATGGTTACCGGCGATAGCCAGCGTACCTGAACGGGGCATTTCAAGCAGATTAAGGACACGCAGAAGGGAGCTTTTGCCTGCGCCGCTAGGACCCAGCAAAACCAGCGTTTCGCCTTCCGGGCAGTTCAGCGTGATGTCAAACAGCGCCTGGTGTGCGCCGTAGAAGCAGTTAATGCCGTTTAGTTTAATACTCATCGGGGCAGTCTTTACTCATCCAGGCAATCTATAGCAATTGAGGCCGCAGATAGTACCGTTGACAGAATAGTTATGCAATATTTCTGCGTTAAAAGTTAAATATAACCCGTGTTTCCCCTTAAACATAGCACAAAATAGCGAGCGGCAAGGTCGGCGAGTATAAATGTCGGCATTCCGCATGAAATGCCGCACATTTTACGGGGGTTACCGCGCGGTATCGCAGAAGTTAGCGATTCTCAATCGACTGGCGAAGCGTGCCGGCCGGGGCATGAACGCTGCCGCCAACGTAGCGCACGTCGTCCACCGCCCAGCACTGGCCTTCACGGATCATCAGCACTTCATCCTGCCAGGTTTGGCTGCCCTGGGTCAGCTTTACGCGCAGCGGAATATTTCGCGCATCGGTGTTCGGAATGGTGGACGCGCTGGCCACCTCGGCGCTGTCTGGCAGCGTGGTGCGGCTGGAGAATGGGTCGGACTTCAGCAGCGCGTTGTGCTGCGGATCGCGGGTGGCGTCGTTGAGCAGTTTTGCCAGCCCATCGCTCAGGTACGGGCGCAGACCGGTAAGATCGTTGCTGCGGTGCTGAATGCGATAATCATAGAACTGTTGCGCCACGGTATCCGGGCCGCCCTCGATACAGGGGCCGCTGCGGGTACCGATATCCTTAAAGGCTGGCGTGACCGTGGTGGTACAGGCGCTGAGCACCAGCGCGCAGGGCACTAAAAGTGTTAAAGCTGAATAGCGCATGTTGATTTCCTTATTTATTAACTATCCTTTCAATCATAGCGTAACGAACCGATAATGCTGTCCCTAAGGCATTGAACGCTAAAGAAGGAGAGAAACCATGCAGTTTTCAACAACGCCAACCCTGGAAGGGCAGACCATTACCGAGTATTGCGGCGTGGTCACCGGTGAAGCGATTCTCGGTGCCAATATCTTCCGTGACTTTTTTGCCGGAATTCGCGATATCGTGGGTGGCCGCTCTGGCGCGTACGAAAAAGAGCTGCGCAAAGCGCGCGAAATTGCTTTTAAAGAGCTCGGCGAGCAGGCGCAAGCCCTCGGCGCGGATGCGGTTGTGGGGATCGACATCGACTACGAAACGGTCGGCAAAGACGGCAGTATGCTGATGGTGAGCGTAAGCGGTACGGCGGTGAAAACCCTGCGATGAGGCGTGCGTTTGCCCCACTCCTGCTGGCGCTGTTGCTGGCAGGATGTGTTTCGGAAAAAGGGATTGTCGATAAAGGTGCCTACGAGCTGGATACGCGCCATCAGGCCCAGGCGGCGTATCCGCGCATAAAGGTGCTGGTTTTTCACTACACCGCGGATGATTTTGACAGCTCGCTGGCCACGCTGACGGATAAAAACGTCAGCTCTCACTATTTGATCCCTGCCACACCGCCAGCCCCCGACGGTAAGCCGCGCATCTGGCAGCTGGTGCCTGAAAGCGAACTGGCGTGGCATGCGGGTATCAGCTTCTGGCGCGGCACCAACCGTATCAATGATACCTCGGTGGGCATAGAACTGGAGAACCGTGGCTGGCAGAAAACGGCCGGAGTGAAGCATTTTACGCCGTTCGCACCAGCGCAAATTGCGGCGCTGGTCCCGCTTGCTAAAGACATTATCGCCCGCTACAACATCAAGCCTGAGAACGTCGTGGCTCATGCGGATATTGCGCCGCAGCGCAAGGACGATCCCGGCCCGCTTTTCCCCTGGCGTGAGCTGGCGCAGCAGGGGATTGGCGCCTGGCCTGATGCAGACCGGGTGGCGTTTTATATGAATGGGCGGCCGCCTTATCAGCCGGTGGACACCGCCGCGCTGCTGGATCTGCTCGCGCGCTATGGTTACGAAGTGCCCGATAACAGCACTCCCGCCCAGCAGAAACGCATCATCATGGTGTTCCAGATGCACTTCAGGCCGCAGTTGTGGAACGGTGTCGCGGATGTCGAAACGCTGGCCATCGCCGAAGCGCTTCTGGAGAAATACGGACAGGGGTAATTCTTCGGAAAGCCCCCGAAAGAAAGATTAGCTATAAATGCGCTTAAGATTAATCTTAAGTACATTCTCAATTCATTTTAAGTTAATTGATTTAAAATCGGCCTCAATTAAGATGGATTCATCGATTCACAGCATGAATCAAATTAAAAAAACAGCGCTTGTTTGGTTTTTTTAATTTTAAAAGAATACGAAATTAACTTTACGGCAACATTTATCGCTGCCGATCACTTTCCCTTTTAAACATCTTAATCAGGTATAACAATGTTAAGCATTTTCAGTAAAAAAACGCGTCCTCATCATGAAATGGCAGCCATTATTGCGTCAACGTCTGGTTACGAAGAAAAAACGTTAAAAAAATGGCAACGAATTTCCACACAAAACTCGGATAATATTCATATTATCATCAGCGGTGAAGTTGAGTTCCGCCGCAGTTCTGATGATTTATGCTTATTCACGCTGGAGGGACAATGTATTTTTGGCCTCTCCGCCATTTTTTACAACTCGGCACACATGCACGGCGTTGTGCGCACCAACACCGTAATACGCACCATTCATAAAGATGATTTCCAGCGGTTAATGACCGAGCAGGGGCTGTGGCCTGAGTTAACCAAAGTGCTGGCATGGTATATCTGTATGCTCAGCAAACGTGATGACCGTTTAGTTGCCCGCAGCGCGTATTCCGTAGTGCGTGAATTTCTGATTGAAATTAACGAGCTGATTGTTCAGCAGCAGCGCGATATTAATATTTACGATTATATTCAGGAATACACCAACCTGGCACGCAGTACCATTATCAAAATTCTCTCCGACCTGAAAAAAGGCCAATATATTGTGGTGGAAAAAGGGCGGTTGATTAGCCTGACCACGTTACCGGAAAAATATTAGTCTCCTCCTGCGTCTCCTTTTATCACCGAAGGAGACGCATTTTGCGTTTCATCGACCGGTGGTGCCGGCATTTTTCCCTTCGCCATATCATCCTGCTGCTGTTTTAACGCCTGCATAAATAACGCTTTTAACGCACCGTCATCCTCAGATGTCGTCGCCTGTTCGTGTGCCTCGGTGCCGGGTAAGGTATCGCGCGAGGTGTCATGCGTGACGGAGCTATCCGGTAAGGTGCCATCAGGCGCCTGCTGCCAGTCATTTTCGTCGCTGTTGATCGGCATATTCTCCATCGGCGGTAAATCGTCCTTTATTTTCACCGGCTGCGGTTTGGGCTGCGGGTGCGGGAACGGCTTCGTTACATAGATATAGTGCATATCCGAGAGGCTGGTTTCCGGCTTCGCGACGCTGACCTTTTTCACCACCGGCGCCGGATGGCGTAAGTTCCAGTACACATGGGCATAAAGCCCGGCGACGATCAGCGCGCACATCCCCAGACACCAGAGCGTGACCACGCTGAACATTTTACTGAACGACGGTAACCGCCAGGAAAACCAGACCGGTTCCCCGGTAGTATAGCTGCGCTGGGCAGCGAGACAGATAGTAGACATTATGCGTGCTTCTCTTGCGTGTTCGGGGGGGTCTGCGATGCCTGGATCTGAACGCTCGGTGTGGTATGCGTTTCACGCATCAGCTGCATCAGGGTCTCTTCCCCCGGGATACCGTCGACGCGAAGGTGCATCTTCTCCTGGAATTCGCGGGTGCGTTTCATCAGCTCCGCCGTCCAGTTTTTATCGTGCGTTTCGTTTTCACCGAGCGCGACGCTGAGCTGCTGATCCAGCCACTCAAGATCGTTGCTGTCGCTGGCCGCGGTAATTTCATCTTTGCCGGAAGGCGTCAGGCGGTGAAGCAGGGTGTAACTTCCCGTGGCGTGTTGGGTATACCAGGCGCGGCTCACCTGCCAGGTCCGGTTGTTCATCAGCAGATCCAGAGAGGTTTTTCCGGCGCGCGCCACCACGGCGTAGTTAATGTGGTTGCCCATTTTGACTTCACTGACCCACGGGTACCCTTCGCTGGCCAGGGTATCCAGGCTGGCCGTTCCCTGTTTACACATCAGGTTCACTTTGGCCGCGTTCTGACACAGGGCGTCGTCTGCTGAAGCGTCATACCCCCACATGGCGTACAGCTGGTGCATGGCATCAGGCTGATTCACCACCTCGTTTTCGATAACCGGAACCACCGGCGCGTCTGGCGTTTTGACTGGCTGTTTCCAGCTGGCCGGCACCGGCAGCGCCACCGGCAGTTTTGCCGTAATGGAAGAGGTCATCATCCAGCCGCAGGCAGCGAACAGGACGGAGGCGAACAGCCCGACGGTAGCCAGCGCTTTACCGCGTTTCGGCGCCGGGAGCACTTCGCCGATGGCCAGACGCAGATGGCGAGGCCCGACGTTCGGCGCGCGTTCGGTCCAGGCGGCCAGCATTGAGAGATGCGCCAGCGCATTCAGCTTGCTGATATTACCTTTGGTCAGGGCGTGGATTTTTTTCACGCGAGCAGGCGTCAGCGGGGAGATCGCTGCGCCGTGCTCTTCGCACTGGGCGTCGACATAGCGCAGGAACTCGCGGCAGGTCAGGTTACGCAGCGTGTGGCGGGTCAGAACAAACGCCTGCAGCGCGGAGTCTGTCAGCATCGTCTCCCTGTCTTCACTGCCCATCAGGATGACCGATAAACGCACGTCCAGCTCCTGGGCACGCGTGAGCAGCATGGCCAGCAGATCATAGCAGTTGTGCTTCATCGCCTCAGCATGGGTGATGACCAGCACCTTCTGCGCGGCACGGGCATCGCGCCACTGGCGCAGCACGGCATCCACGGCCTGCAGTTTATTTTTGCTCTCTTTCACCGACGGGTTGAGCTTATAAAGAAGAGTATTGGCGCTCAGCTTCGGAAAGGCATTAACCGGGATGACGGCGTTGCTGCGCTTCAACGCCTCGCTGAACTGCCCCAGCAGTTCGCTGTCGTGGTAAAAGAGCCCGGTGATCCCTGCCTGCTGGCTTTTTTCTTTCAGAAGATTGAACACATCCTGATGATAGGGCACCAGAAAATCACCCGATTTGCGGGTGATATTTCTGAACGGAGGGGTACTGAATTTAAAATGACTCTGATACATAGCGACTAACCGTCTCATCTCTTTAATAGCAATGGGCGAAAAGTACGGGATGCACCAGGCCTGGTCAATTTAACACCAGAGTAAAAATAACCTGCCGTCAGGCTCTAACATTCCCCTTTTTTCCGGTCAATCATTTTCTTCATTAAAGTTAATAGCGAAGCCGATAGTCCACCTTCAGGGGGCTGATTATTATTAGCTCACTCAGTGATGCAGCACGTCGCTGCAAATGACTGCTTTGCTAAAAGGCCAGATAAATAATGAGGAACGCATTCCTTTCCCGTTTAATGACACCCTGCGTCATGCTTGTCATGCTGATATTCTGCAGCCAGCAGGGATATGTCGTTTATAAAGATTATAAGAAGGTTACGAATAAGTTAGCGAATGCTGATAAGCCAGCGCTAAAAAAAACTGACGCTGAAAAATCCTTTGGGCTTTTCACCGCCGCAGTGCGTCAAAGCAACGCGCCGGCCGCGGCAAAAGCGCCACTGTCGGCAGAGATTGAGGGCATTATTCGTAGCGATGAATCCTGGTTATCGTTCGCTGTGATCAAGACGCCCGCCGGTCAGCAGAGCTACCGGGAAGGGGAGCCACTGGTGGGCTTTGACGATGCCTATGTAAGTGAAATTAATCAAGATAATGTGGTTGTGCAGTACGAGGGGGCGAAACAGACGCTGGCCCTCAATAAACCGGCGTATTTCAAGGGCGGTGTTGACAGCGCCCCGGTTACCAAATCGAAAAAAGATGCCGGCGCCGACAGTCTGCATCTCGATGATTATCTGGTGTTAAAACCGTTAATCGATAAAGGCCAACTGGAAGGCTTTACTATTAATCCACGGAACGCAACGCCTTTTTACCATAATGCAGGACTGGAAAAAGGCGACGTGGTGTTGAAAGTCAATGACGTCGATATGACGCAAGAAGCGCAGGCGAAAAATATCATCGCCAACTGGTCGAAAATGAAAGAAGCGGATGTTGTCGTCAGACGGCACGCTCACCTTGAAAATATTCGGGTTAATGTATTCAACAATTAACAAGTGTACATCATGAAGAAATTTCCGTGGGCGTGCGTAGCGCTGACCGCATTGTCGTTATATTCCGGTTCGCTGCTTGCAGCCAACTTTAGCGCCAGTTTTAAAAATACCGATATCCGCGAATTTATCGATACGGTAAGTCGTAATCTGAATAAAACCATACTCGTCGACCCGTCCGTTCAGGGCACCGTGTCGGTGAGAACCTATAACGTGCTGTCGGAGGAGGAATATTATCAGTTCTTCCTGAGCGTGCTGGACCTGTATGGTCTGTCGGTTATTCCGATGGATAACGGCATGGTCAAAGTGGTGCGTTCAAGCGTGGCGCGTACTGCCGGTGTGCCGGTGGCCGACAGCAAAAACCCTGGCAAAGGGGATGAGATCATCACCCGCGTGGTGCGTATGGAAAACGTCCCGGTGCGCGAGCTGGCGCCGTTGCTGCGCCAGCTGAACGACGCTTCGGGCATCGGTAACGTGGTCCATTTTGAACCTTCAAACGTGCTGTTGTTAACCGGTAAAGCCTCGGTGGTGAACCGCCTGGTGGATCTGGTGGAGCGCGTGGATCGTTCCGGCATGCAGCGTCGTGAAATCGTGCCGCTGCGCTATGCCTCCGCCAAAGAGCTCTCTGACATGTTGAATAACCTCAACAATGAAGAGCAGAAAGGGCAGAACGCGCCGCAGCTGGCAACCAAAGTGGTGGCCGATGACGAAACCAACAGCCTGGTGATCAGTGGGACGGAAGATGCGCGTGCGCGCACCCGGTCGCTGATCGGTCAGCTCGACCGCGAACAGAATAACGAGGGCAATACCCGCGTCTTTTACCTGAAGTACGCCAACGCCTCAAAAGTGGTGCCGGTGCTGACCGGTATTGGTGAGCAGCTAAAAGACAAAGCGGGTACGCCGAAAAGCAAAACCGCAAGCCCTTCAGGGGATCTGAATATTACCGCCGATGATGCGACCAACTCCCTGGTGATCACCGCCCAGCCAAACGTCATGAACTCGCTGGAGAAGGTGATCGACAAGCTGGATATTCGCCGTCCGCAGGTGCTGGTGGAAGCGATCATTGCTGAGGTACAGGATGGCAACGGCCTGGATCTCGGCGTGCAGTGGACCAGCTCACACGGCGGCGTGCAGTTTGGCTCGACCGGTCTGCCGATCAGCCAGATTAAGAACAAGACGCTGAAAACGGCCAGCTTTACCGGCCTGGCGACCGGCTTCTTTAACGGCGACTTTGGTGCGCTAATGACTGCGCTGTCGACCACCGGTAAGAACGACATTCTCTCCACGCCGAGCGTGGTCACGCTGGATAACAAAGAAGCGTCGTTCAACGTCGGTCAGGATGTGCCGGTACTGTCCGGCTCCCAGACCACCAGCGGTGACAACGTCTTTAACTCGGTTGAACGTAAAACCGTCGGTACCAAGCTGAAGATTGTGCCGCAGATCAACGACGGGGATATGATCCACCTGAAGATCGAACAGGAAGTCTCCAGCGTCGATGCCAGCGCCACCACGGACGCCAGCCTGGGGCCAACCTTCAACACCCGCACCATCAATAACGAAGTGATGGTTCACAGTGGCCAGACGGTGGTGCTCGGCGGGTTGATGGAGAATGTCAACAAACAGAACGTGTCAAAAGTGCCGCTACTGGGTGACCTGCCGCTGGTGGGACAGCTGTTCCGCTATACCTCGCAGGACACGTCGAAACGTAACCTGATGGTGTTTATCCACACCACCGTGCTGCGTGATGACGACAACTACAGCGCGGCGACGAAAGAGAAATACGATCAGATCCGCGCCCGTCAGCAGCAGCGTATGGAAGAGCAGAAGCTGGGGATTATTGAAAACAGTGATAACCCGGTACTGCCGGCACTTCCGCCGCAAAGCCGTTCGACGCCGGTGGGGACGACTGCGCCGTCATCGACCCGCAATCCCTTCAAAGAGTAAGCGGAGGTGATGCGTGGATGAACTGACGAAACAGCTTTGCACCAGCAGCTTTGCGAAAGACAACGGCATCCTGTTCTGGAACGACACGGTCTATATCCGTGAAGATGTGCCCGCGTTTGCGCTGCTGGAGATGCGCCGGGTGCTGGGGCGCGCCTTTGTGCCCCAGACACTGAGCGCCGAAGCGTTTGATGAAATGCTGGCCAAAATCTGGCAGCAGAACAGCGGCGTTTCGCAGCAGCTGGTGGACGACATGGATGCGGATATCGATCTGATGGCGTTAACTGAGGAGATCCCGGACAACGAAGATCTGCTGGATAACGACGAAAACTCGCCGGTGATCCGCCTGATCAACGCCATTCTTGGCGAAGCGGTGAAAGACGGCGCCTCGGATATCCATATCGAAACCTTCGAGCGCACGCTGAGCATCCGTTTTCGCGTTGACGGCGTGCTGCGCCCGGTACTGCAGCCGGCGCGTAAGCTGGCGCCGCTGCTGGTGTCGCGTATTAAGGTGATGTCGAAGCTCGATATCGCCGAAAAACGACTGCCGCAGGATGGCCGTATCTCCCTGCGCATTGGCCGTAAAGCGATCGACGTGCGTGTCTCGACTATTCCGTCGCAGTACGGCGAGCGCGTGGTCATGCGTCTGCTTGATAAGAGCAACCTGAAGCCGGACATCAACAAGCTCGGGCTGATTGATGAAGAGCTGGAAAAACTGAAAGGGCTGATTGCTCGCCCGCACGGCATTATCCTGGTCACCGGGCCGACAGGCTCCGGTAAAAGTACCACCCTGTACGCCATTCTGTCGGCGCTGAACGGCCATGAACGTAACATCCTGACCGTCGAAGATCCGATTGAGTATGAGCTGGAAGGGGTGGGGCAGACGCAGGTGAACCCGCGCGTGGACATGACCTTTGCCCGCGGCCTGCGCGCCATTTTGCGTCAGGATCCTGACGTGGTGATGATCGGGGAGATTCGTGACGGCGAAACCGCGCAAATTGCGGTGCAGGCGTCGCTCACCGGTCACCTGGTCATGTCTACGCTGCACACCAACAGTGCGGCGGGGGCAATTACCCGTCTGCGGGATATGGGCCTTGAGTCCTTCTTGATTGGTTCATCGCTACTTGGCGTCATTGCCCAGCGTCTGGTGCGGCGGCTGTGTCCGCACTGCCGGACCACCAGTCCGCTGGACGACAATGAAAAAGCGCTGTTTAGCTTTATGGATAAACCGCCGAAGGCCATCTATCGCGCCGTGGGTTGCGAACACTGCCGTCAGAGCGGGTATCAGGGGCGGGCGGGCATTCACGAGTTTCTGGTGGTCGACAGCGCCATGCGCCGCGCCATTCACGAAGACAAAGATGAAATGTCCATTGAGACCGAGCTGTTCAAACAGGCCTACAGCCTGCGCGAAAACGGCCTGATGAAGGTCATCAGCGGCATCACCTCGCTGGAAGAGGTGATGCGCGTGACCGCCGAGCGTGGAGGCGATGAATAATGGCTTTCTACGCGTGGACCGCCACCGATGCCGCCGGGAAAAACCAGCGCGGCACGCTGCAGGCGGAAGGGCCAAAGCAGGTGCGTCAGTCGCTTCGTGAACAGAAGCTGATGCCGCTGACCATCACCGAAACCTGTGAAAATGCGGCCAGCGCCAAAGCCAAAACCGGCGCCAGACTCTCTGTGCCGGTGCTGTCGATGTTTACCCGTCAGCTGTCGACGCTGGTTAATGCGTCGCTGCCGCTGGAAAGCGCCCTGAAGGCGATTTCAAAGCAGACGGAAGACAAAAAGCTGGCGGCGATGGTGACCGAAATCCGCGAGAAAGTGGTGGAAGGCCATACCCTTTTTGACGCCTTCAGCCAGTTCCCGCGCACGTTTGACAAGCTGTACTGCACGCTGGTAATGGCCGGGGAAAAAACCGGCCACCTCGGCGACGTGCTGGAGAAGCTGGCGGAGTACAACGAGCAGCGTCAGAAGATGAAAAGCAAGCTGACGCAGGCGATGGTCTACCCGATCACCCTGACGGTGGTCGCCGTGGCGGTGATCAGCATCCTGCTGGTGGCGGTGGTCCCGCAGGTGATCGAGCAGTTTGTGCATATGAAGCAGCAACTGCCGATTACCACCCGTACCCTGATTGCCGTCAGTGATTTCCTGCAGGCATACGGGATCTTCATTGCGGGTGCCTTCTTTGGCGCGATGGTCGGCTTTAAGGTCTGGGTCAAGAAAACGGCGAACCGTTTTCGCTGGCACAGCTGGCTGGTGAACGGCTCGCCGATCAAAAAGCTGGTCTGCGCCATTAACAGCGCGCGCTATATCCGCACGCTCAGTATCCTGCAGGCCAGTAGCGTCCCGTTGCTGGAGGGGATGTATATCGCGATGGACGGGATCGAAAACCGCTATGCCCGGCAGGTGCTGGAGCAGGCGGCGGATACCGTGCGTCAGGGGGCCTCCCTGTATAACGCCCTGGACCAGGCGAAACTGTTTCCGCCGACCATGCTGTATATGATTGCCTCTGGTGAAGAGAGCGGGGAATTAGGTTCATTAATGGATCGCGCCGCGGAAAATCAGGAATCGGCTTTACAACATCGAATTACGTTAACGCTGTCGGTCTTTGAACCGGCACTGGTGGTGACAATGGCGACAGTGGTTTTATTTATCGTGCTGTCAATATTACAACCGCTTCTTCAGCTCAATAATATGGTGGGTTAAATATGTCCTTAAAAAGAAATAGCCTGAAACGTCAGGCCGGGTTTACGTTGCTCGAATTAATGGTGGTCATCGTTATTCTTGGCGTGCTCGCCAGTATGGTGGTGCCAAATTTAATGGGAAATAAAGAAAAAGCCGATGCCCAGAAAGCGACCAGCGATATCGTAGCGCTGGAAGGTTCGCTGGATATGTACAAGCTGGATAACCACCGTTATCCCACGACAGAGCAGGGGCTGCAGGCGCTGGTGACCAAACCGGAAATCGCCCCGATCCCGAAAAACTACCGTGACGATGGCTATATTCGTCGTCTGCCGGAAGACCCATGGGGTAATGATTATATCCTGGTAAGCCCGGGTGAACATGGAGCGGTGGATGTGTTCTCTGCCGG
Organism: Enterobacter sp. WCHEn090032; assembly: GCF_003986875.1. Lineage (NCBI taxonomy): Bacteria > Pseudomonadati > Pseudomonadota > Gammaproteobacteria > Enterobacterales > Enterobacteriaceae > Enterobacter > Enterobacter sp. WCHEn090032. The sequence continues at coordinate 248,392 of NZ_RXRN01000003.1, read as the reverse complement.
TCCGGATGCCGAAGCGAATACCGCGGATGATATTACCAACTGGTCTTTAGATAAAAAAGAGAAGTAATGAATAAGCAGCGCGGGTTTACCTTACTGGAAATTATTCTGGCGCTGGTGATATTTGCCAGCTGCGCCATGATGGTGGTGTCGACTATACCGTCGCGCAGCGGCGCGGATATTTTCGGTCAGCAGTTAAAAGCCCTCGTTGAATATGGTTCGGACCGTGCGGTGATGGACGGCAATATTGTCGGGCTGGTGATCACCCCCTCGGAATATCAGCTGGTCACATGGGCCGAAAAAGAGGGCGAGTGTCACTGGGAACCCTTAACCGCCGGGCGCATTGTTACCCACGGTCAGTTCCCGGAAGAGATGCACGTCTCACTGTCACCGCAGCGCCTTGCGGCAACGACTGACGCGACGCCGCAGATTGTCTTTTTGCCGGACGGGGAGATCGGCCGCTTCACGCTTTCCCTGCAGAGCTTTGACAAAAAGCAACGCTTTCGCGTGGTGTCGCAGGGGGCATCACCGGTTTTGGTAGAGAACGATGACTAAACGCAAAGAACAGGGGATGACCCTGCTGGAAGTGATGGTCGCTCTGGTCATCTTCTCCACCGCCGCGCTGGCCCTGATGAATTCCGTCTCGCTGAACGTGCGCTTCACCCACGGTCTCGGCGACTCGCTGCAGGCGAGCTGGGTGGCGGAAAACCAGCTGGCGGAAGCGAAACTGAGCAACACACCGCTCCCGGATGCCCTGCAGACGGGCACGGAGATGATGGGCGGGCGCAACTGGACCTGGCGCAAGCAGCGGGTCAACGTCACCGAAAAACGCTTTGCTGATGAGGTGCAGGTGTTCGCCGAGGGCGACGAAGACAAGCCGGTGATTACCCTGCAGGTGCCGGATCCGGGAGAAGTGAAATGAGCAAGCAGATTCAGCGTCAGCAGGGCTTTACGCTGCTGGAGATCATGATTGCGCTGACCATTTTCGCGGTTATCAGCTTGCTTGCCTGGCAAATCCTTGACGGGGCGATGCGCACCTCGAACGCCACCGACGCGGCGGCCACCCGCTTAAACCAGCTTCAGCGCGCTTACAACCTGCTGGAGCGGGATTTCTTCCAGCTTCAGGCCCGCGCCCCGCGCAACGAGCCTGAGGTTTTTGTCCAGCATGACGATGCGCTGGAGCTGACCACGCTGAACGGCGTGAGCGGTCAGGTTCAGCTGGAGCGCGTGCGCTGGCGGCTCAAAGATAAAAAGCTGTGGCGGGATATCTGGCCGGTCATTGACGGCCCGGCGGATGCGAAGCCGGAAGAGGTGGCGATCCTCAGCGAGGTGAAAGAGATCTCCTGGCGCTTCTGGAAAGCGAGCTGGCTCGACAAGTGGACCGACACGGCGCATCAGCCGGACGGCGTGGAGCTGCTGCTGACCATGGAAAATGGCGATACCTGGCGCTGGGTCTTTACCACCCCGGGCGATCTGCCGGACGCGCCTGCGGCGCCAAAAGAAGCTAAGCCAGAAGCCCCTGGGGATGCGCAACCGCAGCCGGCACCTGCCCCGTCCGGAGAGAAGAAATGAGCGGAAAATCGGTTCGAAAACAGCGCGGTGTCGCGCTGCTGGTGGTGCTAATTTTGCTGGTCATGATGTCAGCGCTGGCGGCCAAAATCAGCCAGCAGTTCTGCCGCAATCTGCAGAAGACCCGCTATCAGGTGAGCCAGCAGCAGCTGCGCTGGTCCATTCAGAGCCAGCAAAAAGCGATTGAAGACCGGCTGCAGACGTACGCCAGCGGTGAGAGCAAAGGGCTGTCGCCAAAAGGGGAATGGACGGATCCGGTGAAAACCGAAGGCGAACATTACACCGTGGTAAGCCAGATTGAGGACGCCCAGACCTGTTTTAACGTGAACAATTTACTGGCCGCTGATCCGACACCGGCGACCCAGACGGCGGGCGCGCTGCCGGAAAAACCGGTCAAAGAGCGCATCGTTGAACAACTGCTCGCCGACAGCGGGATCTCCACGGGGGATGCCGAAGAGATCTACCAGCAACTGATGGACTATCTCGATGGCGATACCACGACGGTTAAAGAGGGGCTGGAGACGGATGCCTGGGCTGGCGTAGAGCCAGCGCGGCAGCCCGCGAATCAGATGATGCGCACCCCGGGGGAATTAAAGCTGCTGCCCGCCTTTCCGGCGGCGGCCTACGGCAAAGTCAGTAAGGTGCTGTGCGTCTTACCGGACACGGCCAGTAAGGTGGATGTGAATACATTGACCGAAGAACAGGCGCCGCTACTGGCCGCGCTGTTCATCGGCTCGCTGACTGAGGATGAAGCCATCCGGCTTATCGCCTCCCGCCCGGAAGAGGGCTGGGAGTCGATGGAGGCATTCCTGAAAGCGCTTGAGACAAATTATCCGCAGACCAAAGACGCCCTCAAGCAGGTTCAGGCGTTGCTTGCGGTGAACAGTAACTATTTCCGGGTCAACAGTACCGGCAATACCGATGATTTAACGCTGCGCGTCGTCAGCCAGCTTCATGTTGATAATGAAGCCGGGAAGGTGATTACCTGGCAACGTCGCTACCGAATGGTTGAATAACACAAGACGATCTCTATGAAACAGGTGCTTTTTATTCGTCCCGATACGCATGAAGACGGGAACATAATGTGGTGCGAGTCCGGTAGCGACCAGGTAGGAGAACGCCAGGGGGCGGCGTCACTGGCGGAACTCGCCGGTCACGCGCTTGCCGCGCGGGTATGTCTGTTACTCCCGGCCTGCGAAATGATCTTCCGCCATTTCACCTTGCCGAAAAAAGGGAGCGTTGAATTCTCCTGGCTGGCCGAAGAGACGCTGATAGGTGACGTGGACACGCTCCACTGGACGGTGCTCAGCAAAAAAGGGCGGGACGTTGACGCGGTGGCCATTGATGCGGCGCGTCTGCGCTACTGGCTGGACCGCTGTGCCGGGGCCGGACTGACGGTGGTGCAGGTGCTGCCCGATGCCATCCTTCTGCCGGTGGCCGAAGGCGGGACCACGCTGGTGTCCACCGACGACGGCTACTGGATGCGCTACTCGCCGTTTGGCGCCTGCGAAACCGACGCCGCGCTGCTGCCGCTGCTGCTGAGCCAGCAGCGCGCCGGGGAAATCGTCTGCTACGGCGATGCGCCCGCGGGCGTGCAGGTGGATGAGCAACTGGCCTGGCAGCACCCGCTGGTGCTGCTCCAGCCGCAGTGGAAAACCTGCAAAGCCAATCTCTTGCACGGCGAATTTTCTGCCAAAGGCACCGACGGCGGTTTTTGTTACGCCAGATCGGCTATCGCCGCCGTGGCGCTGCTGAGCCTGGGACTGCTGATCGGCCCTCGCATCGGCATGGCCTGGATGCTGACTCACCAGGAAAATCTGGCCCAGCAGCAGATGGTTGAGCTGGCTCAGCACTACTTTCCCACGCTGCGCCAGACCACCAACCTGAAGTACCACGTCGGGCAGAACATTAAGAAAGAGAAAAAAGGCGTCTTTCTGCAACTGGAGGCGCTGGAGCAGATCAAAGCCGCGCTCCCGTCGGTTGAACTGAGTGAAGTCGGGTATGACGACACGCAGAATCAGCTCACGCTCAACATCAGCGCCACGGATCCCGCTGCGTTGCAGGCGTTCGTCAATAAGGCCAGTGACACCTTCGACTTTACGCTGCAGCCGGTTTCCAGTGAAGCGCCGTATACAGCCATTATCACAGGGAAATATAAATGAAAGAGAAAATTGGACAATTAAAGGCGCGCTATCAGGGCTACAGTCCGCGCGAGCGAAATCTGTTTAAACTGTGCGGCGCGGCGCTCTGCTGCGCCATTATCTGGTACGGCGTAATGACTCCGCTGGACAGTATGATTAAAAATAGTGAAAGTACGCTGGCCAAACAGAAACAAACTCTCAACTGGATGCGTGCCGAAATAAATAAAAACCATCTTCAGGCTAAAATATTAAAAACCAGTAATCCACGTAGCGTGGTGGAAGAGAGCGCGAAAGAGATCCACGTTGCGCTGAGTAATATTCAGCAGGACGGTCAGACCCTGTCATTTAATATTGATCGGGTTAACGTCTATGAACTGAAAAACTGGCTCCGGGAGGTGAATTTAACCACCGGGGTGCGTCTGGAGAAAATGGATCTCACCCCGGTCGATCATCTCAGCGACGTAAAAGCGCAGATAAAACTCACCTGGGCGAAAGTGGCATGAACCCGCTGATGCTGCTTCAGAGCAGCCAGATGCCCGCCCTTTGCCTGCTGAGCGGTACGCTTGGCGGCATTATCGGCAGCTTTCTGGGCGTAGTTGTCGAGCGCATTCCCCCGCTTATAAACGAAGAGGAGGGCGCCGGGAACCTGCTGTTTCCTGCCTCCCACTGCCCCGCGTGTGCCCACAGGCTCTCCTGGTGGGAAAATATCCCTGTGGTGAGCTGGTGCTGTCTGCGCGGGCGCTGCCGCTGCTGTAAAACCGCGATCCCGCTGCGTCTGCTGCTGCTTGAGCTTTCCTGCGCCCTGTTTTTTGCCCTGACGGCGGCGTTTGCCCCGTCTGCGGCCGCATTGGCCTCACTGTGGGTGCTCTGGTGCGGGCTGCTGCCGCTGGCAGTGATTGACGCGAAACACCTGCTGCTGCCGGATTGTCTGACGCAACCCCTGCTGTGGGCGGGGCTGTTAAGCCATGCACTGTTTCATCAGTTGCCGCTGACGGATGCCCTGTATGGCGCGGCGGCAGGCTACCTGTCGCTGTGGCTGATGTACTGGGCGTTTCGCCTGAGCACAGGCCGCGAAGGTTTGGGCTACGGTGATTTTAAGCTGCTGGCCGCGCTGGGCGCGTGGTGCGGCTGGCAGGCATTGCCTTCTTTATTGCTGGCGGCTGCATTGAGCGGCATCGCGTTGTATTTCCTTTTTTATAAATCTGTTAAAGAAAATAGCGTTATTCCGTTTGGACCGATGTTGTCACTGGCGGGTTTGGTTATTTTTATTCTGCAGACCTTGCACGTTACATTCTGAACGGCGCGGTCAAGTTTTTTTTGAAATTTTTTCGATAAGGGAATGGCAGGATTTTATTAAATTCCCGGCGTATTGTAAGAGACATAAACTGTAAGGATTGTCGCTTATGTCTTTTTAGGGAGGATAATTTAGCGTAATAGCTGTCTGGTTTAATTAAGTAAGGCTCACGGTTTTAGTTAAATAATATATTCACTACCCGCCCATGTTATATGGAATACATGGTTGTTTTAATTTATCACAAATAAGATTATCAGGAATTAATAATGAAATTTATGAAGCCAACTTATCTGGCACTGTTTGTCGCCGCCGTCTCCGGCTCTGCGTTCGCCGCAGCCCCAGGTACGCCAACTATCAGCAGCGGTAATGACAAATTTGCTATCGTTGAAGTGGATCAGTCTGTGGTGGACTACGGTAACCTCGTTAAGGTCCATAACGATGGCGTTGACGTGAAGGTGGAGTGGAACGTCTGGAGCGGCGATGCGCCGACTACCGGTAAAGTCCTGCTCGACGGTCAGACCGTATGGTCTGGCGCTGCCGGTGCCTCTGGCTCTGCGACCTTTAAAGTGAAAAAAGGTGGCCGTTACCAGGAACAGGTTGAACTCTGTAACACCAGCGGTTGTACCAAAAGCGCCAGCAAGCTGATTATCGTTGCGGATACCGACGGTAGCCACCTGCAGCCGCTGAATGCGCCTATGCGTGAAAACAACAAAACCTTCGCACAGCATACCGATAAAGTAGTTGCCGCTTACTTCCCTGAGTGGGGCGTATACGGTCGTCAGTTCCCGGTTGATAAAATTCCAGCCTCTAACCTGAACCACCTCCTGTACGGCTTCATTCCAATTTGTGGCGGTGATGGCATCAACGACGGTCTGAAAACCGTTGAGAATGGCAACAGCTTCGCAAACCTGCAGAAAGCCTGTGCTGGCCGTCCTGACTACACTGTGGCGATCCACGATCCGTGGGCTGCGCTGCAGATGCCACAATCTGGCGTATCTAACTGGGACGACCCGTACAAAGGTAACTTTGGCCAGCTGATGGCGCTGAAAAAAGCCCATCCGGACCTGAAGATCCTGCCATCCATCGGCGGCTGGACCATGTCCGATCCGTTCTATCATATGAACGACACCGCGATCCGTGCCCGCTTCGTGGCGTCTGTTAAAGACTTCCTGAAAACCTGGAAATTCTTCGACGGCGTGGATATCGACTGGGAATTCCCTGGCGGCGGCGGTGTAAACGAAGGTCTGGGTAATGCTCAGCAGGATAAAGCGACCTATACCGCGCTGATGCACGATCTGCGCACCATGCTGAACGAGCTGTCTGCGGAAACCGGACGTACCTATGAGCTGACCAGCGCTATCGGTGCGGGCAAAGATAAGATCGAAGACGTGGACTACACCACGGCGCAGCAGTACCTCGACCACATCTTCCTGATGAGCTATGACTTCTACGGTGCGTGGAGCATGACCGATCTCGGCCACCAGGCGGCACTGCATGCGCCAGCATGGCGTCCGGACACCAACTACACCACCTCTAACGGCGTTGACGCGCTGCTGCAGCAGGGCGTACAGCCAGGCAAAATCGTGGTGGGTACCGGCATGTATGGCCGCGGCTGGAAGGGCGTTCACGGTTACACCGGCGACAACCCGTTCACCGGTACGGCGACTGACGCCGTGAAAGGCACCTGGGAACCCGGCGTTGTTGACTATCGTCAGATTGTGAACGAGTACAAAGGCAAGCCAGGCTGGGAATACGGTTATGACGCGGATGCTGAAGCGCCATACGTCTTTAACAAGTCTACCGGCGAGCTGATCTCTTATGAAGATGCCCGTTCCGCGACGGCGAAAGGTAAATACGTGATGGCCAAAAACCTCGGTGGTCTGTTCGCCTGGTCTATCGACTCTGATAACGGTGACATCCTGAACGCGATGAACGAAAGCCTGCTGGGTGGTTCAACGCCGGATCCGGTGGTGACTAACCATGCGCCAATTGCCTCCGCTGCGGATCAAACCGTGACCGGTCCGGCAACTGTCACCCTGGACGGCTCTGCGTCTACCGATCCTGATGGCGATGCGCTGACGTACAAGTGGACCCAGATCTCTGGCCCATCCGTCACGCTGACCAACAGCACCAAAGCGAAAGCGACCTTCTCCGTTGGCGCGGTGACCAGCAACCAGACCCTGGCATTCCGTCTGACCGTGACCGATCCTAAAGGTCTGAGCAGCACCGCTGATGTTCAGGTTGTGAACAAGGCGCCGAAAGCGAACCAGGCTCCAGTGGTTAACCAGATGCAGGCTGTAACCCTGGAAGCAGGCCAGTCTTATACCCTGAACGTACAGGCTGCGGATCCAGATGGTGATGCACTGACCTATACCTGGAGCGTTCCATCTGATATGCACGCCACCGGTACGAACACCTCAAGCGTACAGATCACCGCACCGGATGTGAGCACTGACTCAACCTACACCCTGAGCGTGATGGTGAGCGACGGTAAAGCCAGCGTTCAGTCTAACGTACAGGTTACGGTCACGCCGAAAGCAACGCCGGTTGTGCCTGATGAAGACAACACCCCCGCTGACGAAGGCGACAAACCTTCTGACGAAGGGCAAGCAACCGGCAGCTGTGACAACCCGGTTGACGCCAACGCCAGCAAATATGCGGCATGGGAATCCAGCAAAGTCTACAACAATGGCGATATGGTCAGTTCCGATAATCTGGTATGGAAAGCGAAATACTGGACTCAGGGCAACAAACCTGGCTTTGATGCAGACGCATGGGAAATGGTCAGCCAGGTGAAAATGAACTGGCGTGCCGATAAAGTCTACAACGGTGGTGACAAAACGTCCTATCAGGGCTTTGAATACCGTGCGAAATGGTGGACTCAGGGCGACAAACCCGGTAACAGCGATGTATGGGTGAAAGAAGGCGCGTCTGCGGACTGCAAATAATCTTCTGATGTGAAATTGTGGGTGCGATATCTGCCCACAATGACTGGTCACACCCCGCTTCGGGTGTGACCAGTCACTTCACCTAATTTAACAGGACGTGTTTAAGGAGAATCGAGTCATACCACAGCAGGTGAATAATGAAGCGTTTACTGTTTCTGTTATTGATATTAAGCCAAAGCGCGTTAGCGAATTGCTGGAATAAAGCAGCGCACTATTATCATGTTGATCCGTATTTGCTGTATGCGATTGCTAATGTTGAATCAGGAATGAATCCCTATGCGGTCGGGAAAAATCACGATGGCACGATTGATGTGGGATTAATGCAAATTAACAGCACGCACTTTACGGCGCTTGAACAACACGGTATCAGCGAACGAAGACTCATGACTGAACCTTGTACCTCCATTATGGTGGGCGCATCGATCCTCTCAGGCATGATTAAAGTTTACGGTTATAACTGGGAAGCCGTCGGCGCTTATAACGCCGGGCTCAAAAAAGAGAATTACCCCAAACGCATGGTGTATGCCCATAAAGTCTGGGAAAAATATCAGCAACTCAAATCCGTTGCCCATGAAAGAAATGACTGGTGAGTTTTTTCTTTTTTGAAGAGTACCAATACGTATTCTTCAGAAAATGAAAAGCAGCTGTCTGGAGTTTATTTATTAATGGATTAATAAATAAGCTGGATTTTTATTTAACACTATCGAAATTAACAGGAATAACCGAGATGAATAAAAGGACATTACTGAGCGTGCTTATTGCAGGTGCATGCGTAGCACCTGTTATTGCTCAGGCCACCATGCTGAAGGCGGATAACAGCGAGCCTTACACCATGAAAGCCAGCGATCTGGCGAAAAAGGAGAAAGCGCTCACCGATTTCCCGCTGATGAAATCCGTGAAGGATACTATCCGTACGCTGGACAACGCGTCAGTTGAGCAGATTGAGCCAGGCCGTGCGGCAAACCCGGATAACGTAAAACGCGTTGAAGGGATCCTGAAAGAGAGCGACTGGGAATACCTGTTCCCACTGCGCGCGAAGGATTACAGCTACAGCAACTTCCTGAAAGCGGTGGGCAAATTCCCTGCACTGTGCGACACCTATAAAGACGGCCGCAACAGCGATGCCATCTGCCGTAAAGAGCTGGCAACCATGTTTGCTCACTTTGCGCAGGAAACGGGGGGGCACGAAAGCTGGCGTCCGGAAGCTGAATGGCGTCAGGCGCTGGTGTACGTGCGTGAAATGGGCTGGAGTGAAGGCCAGAAGGGCGGCTATAACGGCGAATGTAATACCAGCGTCTGGCAGGGTCAGACCTGGCCGTGCGGTAAAGACAAAGACGGCGATTTCCTGAGCTACTTCGGTCGCGGTGCGAAACAGCTGTCTTACAACTATAACTACGGTCCGTTCTCTGAAGCGATGTACGGCGATGTCCGCACGCTGCTCGACAAACCAGAGCTGGTGGCAGACACCTGGCTGAACCTGGCAAGTGCGATCTTCTTCTTCGCCTATCCACAACCGCCAAAACCAAGCATGCTGCAGGTTATCGACGGGACCTGGCAGCCGAACGACCACGACAAGGCTAACGGCCTGGTCCCAGGCTTCGGCGTCACCACCCAGATCATCAACGGCGGCGTTGAGTGCGGCGGTCCGACCGAGATTGCCCAGTCTCAGAACCGTATCAAGTACTACAAAGAGTTCGCAAACTACCTGAAAGTGCCTGTTCCTGCTGATGAAGTGCTGGGCTGTGCCAACATGAAGCAGTTCGATGAAGGCGGCGCGGGTGCCCTGAAGATTTACTGGGAGCAGGACTGGGGATGGAGCGCGGATACGCCTGACGGCAAAACCTACGCGTGCCAGCTGGTGGGCTACCAGACGCCATTCAGCGCGTTCAAAGACGGCGACTACACCAGGTGTGTACAGAAGTTCTTTAACGTGAAGATCGTGAATGACGATGGCTCAAATGTGAACCCGGCGGATAACACCCCTGCTGACAACACCCCGGCAGATAATACGCCAGCGGACAACACGCCAGCAGACAATACCCCAGCGGATAATACGCCTGCTGACAACACGCCGGCTCCGGTAAACCACGCACCGGTTGCGCAGATTGCCGGTCCGATTGGTGCGGTTGAAGCGGGTGCGCAGGTGTCTCTGAGCGCGGAAGGTTCTACTGACGAAGACGGTAACCAGCTGACTTACACCTGGCGTTCCCAGGACGGCCAGACGGTGACCGGTCAGGACAAAGCGGTGATCACCTTTACGGCACCAGAAGCCGCCACGGCTAAACAGTACGAAGTCAGCCTGACCGTCAGCGATGGTGAACTGAGCAGCACCACCACTTACCTGCTGAACGTCAAAGCCAAAGCGGCGACCCCGTCTCAGGATGAAGGTACCTACCCGGCGTGGAGCGCGAACAGCAAGTACAGCGCAGGCGATATCGTGAACAACCACGGTAAATTGTTCCAGTGCAAACCGTTCCCGTACAGCGGCTGGTGTAACAACGCCCCGGCATACTATGAACCAGGCGCGGGTCTGGCATGGTCTGAAGCCTGGACGGCTCTGTAAAAACAAAACGGCAACCGAAAGGTTGCCGTTTTAGTCTTTACTCCCTCTCCCTGTGGGAGAGGGCATCAGGCCGCACCAGATTAACTACCGATGCAACTTCCCGTGATCCCGCAGCCACGCCGCGGTACGCACAATCCCTTCATCCAGCGTCACAATCGGCTTATACCCCAGCTCATTCTCCGCGCGGGAAATATCCAGCGTGAAATCAAAATTTAGCTTTGAGACGCCATAGTGGGTCAGCGCAGGCTCTTTGGCCGATTTACTGCCAAAACGCTCCATGCTGCGGGCGATCATATCCAGCATCGGGTAAGGCACGGAACGGATACGGCAGTTGATCTGCAGCTCATCAATCAGGCGCTGCACAATGCTGCGAAGCGTGCAGGGCTCGCCGTTGGTGATGTTATAGGCGCGACCGGAAATCAGCGTATCGCAGTCAGGCTGGCTGGCCAGCCACATGGCGTGGACCGCATTTTCGTAATAGGTCATATCCACCAGCGCGTCGCCGCCGCGCGGCAGCAGCACGCTGCCGTAGTGGTGCATCATCTGCGCCAGACGGGGAATAAACACTTTGTCGTGCGGTCCGAACAGGCTCTGCGGACGCAGGATCGTAAAACGGGTATGCGGGTTCGACTGTGCCAGCAGATCAATCACCTCTTCGCTGGCTGCCTTGCTGCGGGCAAACTCACAGGCAAAACGGGCCGGCCGGAAATCTTCCTGCACATCGCGGTGGTGGTGATAGTCGAAATAGAGCGACGGAGAGGAGATATGAATAAAGTTACGCACGCCCCAGGCGACGGCCCATTCGCCCAGACGGCGGGTGGCCCGCACGTTGGCGAGATCAAAGGCTTCCTGGGTACCCCACGGAGAGGTAAAGCTGGAGCAGTGCCACAGGGTATCGATACCGGCGAGCATCACTTTGGCCTGAGAGGAGACCAGCTCCGTCAGATCGGCATGGACGAACTCTGCGCCCATTTTTTGCAGCAGTTTACCCATCGCTTCGTTGCGACCGGTAGCCCTGACGCTGATGCCCTTGTTGCGCAGAAATTCGACCGCATTTCGGCCTAAGCCGCTGGTCGCCCCGGTAACCAGTACCTTCATATCAATCCACTGTGTTGAAAAGAATTTCGTGCGCATTCTTTCGTGAATTACGGCGCTATGCAATGGGAAAGGTGAAAGAAAGAGAGTTTTATTTAGATCTTTTCCGTCTTTTGTTCTGCCCGTTGCGCAATCCGCTTTGCCATACCGCGAAAGATAAACAGGTGCGCCGGGATCATGAACAACCAGTAGAACAGACCGGGCATGCCGTGAGGATGCCACCAGGCGCGAACGTCCAGTTCACGATGATCGCCTTTGTCTTTCAGGGTAAAGCAAAGCCGGCCGAGTCCCGGCGCTTTCATACCGAACAGCAGTGCCAGCTGTTTTTCCGGTTCGACGATGATCACCTTCCAGCTGTCCACCGCGTCGCCCACCTCAAGATACGGACGTGCCGGGCGGCCTTTTGCCAGCCGGTGGCCCACCAGCAGGTCCATCGCTCCGCGGGTTTGCCAGAGCAGGTTGCCGAAGAAATAGCGCTCTTTACCGCCAATCTGGTTTACCACCTCCCACAGCGCGGCCAGGCTTGCCGGGGTTTTTACCGTGCAGCCCGCCTGTTTCGGGTAATAACCGTACTCCGGCCGCCAGCGAGCAAACGCCTGGGCGTCGTAGCCCCAGTCGCTGGAGTTCACCAGCTGCGCCTCTTCTTGCAGGGTGTTGCGCACGGCCTCGTCAAAGCGGATCAACGGCTGGGGAATTAAGGCGCGGAGCGCGCTATCGTCTGCCAGCAGATCGTGTTTCAGCCCCTGGATCAGGGCCTTGGCGGTCGTCGGTGGGACGGAGGTGATCACATTCAAAAACCACACCGAGATCCAGCGGGTCGGGAAGGGGATCGGGATCAGCCAGCGTCGACGGCCGCTGACGCGCATAAAGTGTTCAAACTGTTCCTGATAGCTCAGCACTTCCGGGCCAGCGGCTTCGAACACGCGGTGCTGTTCCGCCGGATGATCCAGTAATGCCACCAGATAATGCAGCAGATTCTCCAGCGCGATGGGCGTGGTACGCGAGCGGACCCAGCGCGGCGGCGTGAGCACCGGCAGGTTGTAGACCATATCGCGCATCACTTCGAAGGCAGCGGAACCGGCACCGACGATAATGCCGGCGCGCAGTTCCGTGACGGGAATGTTCGCACTGCGCAACGTGTCAGCGGTAAGCTGGCGCGCACGCAGATGATCGGACTGCGCGTTTTCAGGGGCCTGAAGCGAACTTAAAAAAATCACCTGCTTCACCGGCGTTTGCCGCAGCGCATCGCGCACGTTGAGGGCCACCTGACGTTCGTGGGCGATAAAATCGCCCCCTTCGCCCATGCTGTGCACCAGGTAATAAAGCGTATCGACCCCCTCCAGCAGTGCTGGCAGCGCGACAGGCCAGTTGAGGTCGACGTTGTGGCAGGTCACGCCGGGCAGGTTCTGCTTTTGCAGGCGTTCCGTGTTGCGTGCCGCCGCCAGCACCTGATGCCCCTGCTGGCTTAACGCCGCGGTGAGATGCTGACCGATATACCCGCTGGCGCCAAGCACCAGAATACGCTGCGGCACGTTCTGCTCCTTAACGCTGTAAAAAGGCCTGCCAGTGTTTCACCACGTCCGCCAGCTGTGCGCGACTCACGTCGAGATGCATCACCAGACGCACAACGGGTGACGCATTGATCAGCACGCCACGCGCTTTCAGAAACTCACCCAGCGCCGCGGCATGGTCATCGCCCACGCGCACGAACAGCATGTTGGTGTCGTGGCGCATCACGTCGGCGCCAATTTCACGCAGCTGCGTCGCCATCCACGCGGCATTGTCGTGATCGTCCTTCAGGCGCGCCACGTTGTTTTTCAGGGCATACAGACCCGCCGCCGCCAGAATACCGGCCTGGCGCATGCCGCCGCCGGTCATCTTGCGCCAGCGGTTCGCGCGCTTAATGTAGTCCGCGTTGCCCACCAGCAGGGAGCCGACAGGCGTACCCAGCCCTTTAGAGAGGCAGATGGTGAACGAATCGCAGTATTGTGTAATCTCTTTCAGCTCGCAGCCGTAGGCCACCACGGCGTTAAAAATACGCGCGCCGTCCACGTGCAGCCCGAGTTTGCGTTCGCGGGTGAATTCCCACGCCGCTTTCAGGTACTCGCGCGGCAGGACTTTGCCGTTATGGGTGTTTTCGAGGCTGAGCAGCCGGGTGCGGGCGAAATGGATATCGTCGGCTTTGATTTTCGCGGCGACTTTGTCGAGCGGCAGGGTGCCGTCCGGTGCGGCGTCAATCGGCTGCGGCTGAATGCTGCCGAGCACTGCGGCACCGCCTGCTTCGTAGAGATAGTTATGCGCCCCCTGGCCGACAATGTACTCTTCGCCGCGCTCGCAGTGGCTGAGCAGCGCCACCAGGTTAGCCTGGGTTCCGGTGGGCAGGAACAGGGCGGCCTCTTTGCCGCTGAGCTCCGCGGCATAGCGCTGCAGCTCGTTTACGGTCGGATCGTCACCGTAAACGTCGTCCCCGACCGGGGCGGCCATCATCTCTTCGAGCATGGCGCGACTCGGGCGGGTAACGGTATCACTGCGTAAATCAATCATGGCATGTCCTTATATTTAAAAGGCGATGCCAGATGTTTTACCTGAGCCAGTTGGTTTTTGCCAGTTCGATCACCTCATCGCCGCGGCCGCTGATGATCGCACGCAGCATGTAGAGGCTAAAGCCTTTGGCCTGCTCCAGCTTGATCTGCGGCGGGATGGCCAGCTCCTCTTTGGCGACCACGACATCCACCAGCACCGGGCCGTCGATGGAAAAGGCGCGCTGCAGGGCTTCATCCACCTCTGACGCTTTCTCCACGCGGATGCCGGTAATGCCACAGGCCTCGGCGATGCGCGCGAAGTTGGTGTCGTGCAACTCGGTGCCGTCTGTCAGATAGCCGCCAGCTTTCATCTCCATCGCCACAAAGCCCAGCACGCTGTTATTAAAGACCACGATTTTCAGCGGCAGCTTCATTTGTACCACCGACAGGAAATCCCCCATCAGCATGCTGAACCCGCCATCGCCGCACATCGCCACCACCTGACGCTCCGGCGCTGTCGCTTTTGCCCCCAGCGCCTGCGGCATGGCGTTCGCCATCGAGCCGTGGTTGAACGAGCCGAGCAGACGGCGTTTGCCGTTCATTTTCAGATAGCGCGCCGCCCAGACGGTGGGGGTGCCTACGTCACAGGCGAAGATGGCATCGTCGTCTGCGAAATGGCTGATCTGCTGGGCCAAATACTGCGGATGGATCGCTTTGTCGCTCGGTTTGGCGAGGTCGTCCAGCCCCTTGCGGGCATCGCGATAATCGCTGAGGGCCTTGTCGAGGAACCTGCGATCTGTTTTCTCTTCCAGCAGCGGCAGCAGGGCGGCAAGGGTGGATTTGATGTCCCCCACCAGCGCCATATCGACCTTACTGTGTGCGCCGATGCTGGCCGGGTTGATATCAATCTGAATGATTTTGGCATCCGTCGGGTAGAACGCGCGATACGGGAACTGGGTGCCGAGCAAAATCAGGGTGTCGGCGTTCATCATGGTGTGGAAGCCGCTGGAAAAACCGATCAGCCCGGTCATTCCCACGTCATAGGGGTTGTCGTACTCGACGTGCTCTTTGCCGCGCAGGGCATGAACTATCGGGGCTTTCAGCTTGCCCGCAAATTCAAGCAGCTCCTTGTGCGCGCCAGCACAGCCGCTGCCGCACATCAGGGCGATATTGCTGGAGTAGCGCAGCAGCTGCGCCAGCTTTTTCAGCTCCTCTTCCGCTGGGGTGATGACCGGCTGCGGCGCGTGGTACCAGTGGGTACTGGCCCCTTCAGGCGCCGCCTTCAGGGCCACGTCGCCCGGGATGACGACCACAGAAACGCCCCGGTTCAGCACCGCCTTGCGCATGGCGATGGCCAGCACCTGCGGGATCTGCTCCGGGGATGAAACCAGCTCGCAATAGTGGCTGCATTCACGGAACAGCTCCTGCGGATGCGTCTCCTGAAAATAGCCGCTGCCGATTTCGGAAGAGGGGATGTGGGCGGCTATCGCCAGCACCGGCACGTGATTGCGGTGGCAGTCGAACAGCCCGTTGATCAGATGCAGGTTACCCGGCCCGCATGACCCGGCGCAGACGGCCAGTTCACCCGTGAGCTGTGCTTCGGCACCGGCAGCAAAGGCGGCGACCTCTTCATGACGGGTCGACATCCATTCAATGGTCTTCATCCTGTTAAGGCTATCGCTGAGGCCGTTAAGGGAATCCCCGGTTACGCCCCAGATACGTTTTACGCCTGCCTGTTCCAGGGTCTTCGCTATATATGCAGCCACGGTTTGTTTCATGGTGGTCCGTCTCCTTTTTGTGATTTCGCCTACAAGCTTAGAAGAAAGTCACTGTATTGCCTGCGCAATACCCCTCATTTAAAGGTGGTTTTCATGAGTGATTGTTCGGCATAATCTGTTCGGGTACAGGGTGAAAAATAAAGGATTTCAAATGGTTAAATCATTGTTAATGGCTGTAAATGAAAAGCTCGCGTGTGACGATCTCGGCAAACTCTTGTTACGACTTGCCGTCGGCGGGCTGATGCTGTTTCACGGTTTACACAAGTTGTTTGGCGGCGTCGGGTTTATCAGCGGCATGCTGGTGGAAAAAGGATTGCCGGGATTTATCGCTTACGGTGTGCTGATTGGCGAAGTGGTGGCACCGATCCTGATTATTGTCGGGCTCTTCACGCGCCCGGCGGCGCTGGTACTGGCGTTCACCATGATCGTGGCATGGCTGATGGTGGGCACGGGTAAAACCTTTGCGCTGGATGCCGTGGGGGCCTGGGCGATTGAGAGCCTGATGTACTTCTTTATCGGCTCGCTGGCGGTGGCGTTTTTAGGAGCCGGGCGTTACGCGCTGGGGAAAGCGCCCGCGTGGCGGTAGGGTAGTTGTAGGCCGGGTAAACGCAGTGCCACCCGGCAAAAAAGCCCGGTGGCGCTTACGCTTACCGGGCCTACGAACGAGCGTTTATTGTTTATGCGAGGACCAGATCGCCCTGCGGATGGCACGAACACGCCAGCACGTAACCTTCCGCGATCTCTGCGTCCGTCAGCGTCATGGTGCTGGTGACGGTATAATCACCGGACACCACTTTCGTTTTACAGCACCCACACACGCCAGCACGACAGGCTGCAGCCACCGGTACTTTATTGCTCTCCAGCGCCTCCAGCAGCGTGGTGCCCACGCGGCCAAAGAAGGTCTGCGCCGGTTGCAGTCTGGTGAACTGGATCCCGCTGGTTGCCGCTTCTGCCACCGGCGTGAAGAACTGCTCTTTGAAGAAGCGGGTGACGCCGAGCGCTTTTACGTCCTCTTCCACAATAGCCATGTACGGCGCCGGGCCGCAGGTCATCACGGTACGGTTTGCGATATCCGGTACGCTTCGCAGCAGTTCGCGGTTCAGACGCCCCGCGACAAAACCGTGCGTCGCGTTGCGTTCTGCCACCAGCGTGACCGGATAGTTGCGCCATTCGTCGGCAAAGATCACATCGTCCGGTGAACGCACGCTGAAGATCACCTGCACGTCAGCCTGCGGGCGGTTTTTGGCCAGCCAGCGGCGCATTGACATAATCGGCGTCACGCCACAACCGGCCGCCAGCAGCAGGAACTTATCCTCTGCTTTGTCGTCACAGGTGAAATCGCCCTGGGCGTCAGACAGCCAGAGGTAATCTCCACGCTTCACGTCCTGGGTCAGCCACCGGGAGCCTGCCCCGTCATCAATACGGCGGATGGTCAGCGTAATGTACTCGCTCACGCCCGGCGTCGAGGAAAGCGTGTAGGCGCGCAGCGTATCCGCACTGTTGCGGACACTGACCAGTGCATACTGACCTGCGCGGTACGGATAGTAGTCATGGCACAGCAGTGACAGCGTCCACACATCCGGCGTCTCCTGATGGATGTGATGGACCTGCATCCGCCACGGACATTGTGAGGTTGGCATGGTCATGAATAACTCCTTACGCGCTCAGCAGCTGCTGCATGTCTTCTTCAACGGTGGTCACGGAACGCAGACCGAATTTTTCATTCAGTACGGCCAGCAGGTCCGGTGTCAGGAAACCTGGCGCGGTCGGGCCGGTGACGATGTTGGTTACGCCCAGCGAAAGCAGGGTCAGCAGGATCACGATGGCCTTCTGCTCAAACCAGGAGAGCACCAGAGACAGCGGCAGATCGTTTACGCCACAGCCCAGTTTTTCCGCCAGGGTGACAGCCAGAACGATCGCCGAGTAAGCATCGTTACACTGACCGGCATCCACCAGACGCGGCAGACCTTCGATGTTGCCGAAGTCCAGCTTGTTGAAACGGTATTTACCGCAGGCCAAAGTCAGGATCAGGCAATCTTCTGGCACGCGGGTGGCGAAGTCGGTGAAGTAGTTACGCTCGCCGCGCGCGCCGTCGCAGCCGCCGATCAGGAAGATATGACGCAGTTTTTTACGGCTGACGAGGTCAATCAGGGAATCTGCAGCGCCGAGCAGGGTTTCGCGACCGAAGCCGACGGTGATGAGATGCGGGATCTCGCTGTACGGGAAGCCAGCCATCTGCTGCGCCTGCGCAATCACCGGACCGAAATCGTCACCTTCAAGGTGGCTCACGCCCGGCCAGCCAACAATGCTGCGGGTCCAGATGCGATCGTCATATGCCCCGACGGTCGGGTCGATGATGCAGTTTGAGGTCATCACAACAGGACCCGGGAAGCGGGCGAACTCGACCTGCTGGTTCTGCCAGCCGCTGCCGTAGTTACCGATCAGATGCGTAAATTTACGCAGCTCCGGATAGCCGTGCGCCGGTAGCATTTCCCCGTGGGTATAGACGTTAACGCCGGTGCCTTCGGTTTGTTTCAGCAGGTTGTAGAGATCTTTCAGGTCATGACCGGAGATCAGAATGCATTTGCCTTTGGTCGCTTTGACGTTGACCTGGGTTGGCGTTGGGTGCCCATAGGTGCTGGTTTCACCGGCATCCAGAATGCTCATTACGCGGAAGTTCATCTGGCCGATTTCCATCGAGCATTCCAGCAGCGCGTTCATATCGGCAGGCCAGGTCCCCAGCCACGCCATGATGTTGTGGTACTGGGCGTAAATCTCATTGTCTGACTTCCCGAGCACGTGCGCGTGCTCCATATACGCCGCAGCGCCTTTCAGACCGTACAGGCACAGCAGGCGCAGGCCGAGAATGTTCTCACCAATCACGGCTTTGTCTTTGTTTGGAGTGAATTCCGCCGCCTGACGCTGCAACTCGCCCAGATCGTCACTCAACAGCTGAAGTTCAGACATCGGGTGTTCCACGCGGGCGCTCGCATCCGCCTTCAGGCACTGTGCTTTCAGCGCTTCACGCAGGGCAATTGCTTCACGGGCATACCCGACGATGCGCGGGGAGTCGAAGTTGACGTTGGTCAGCGTGGAAAAGAAGGCGCGCGGGGCGAAGCTGTCGACGTAGTGGTCGATGATGCCGTATTCGCGGGCTTTGGATGCCCATGCGGAAAGGCCTTGCAGGGCCGCAATCAGCAGGTCCTGCAGGTCAGATGTTTCTGCGGTTTTGCCGCACATACCCTGTGCGTAAGAGCAGCCATTGCCTGCCGGGGTACGGATGGTTTGTTCACATTGCACACAAAACATAATCACACCTGTTAAAGTTATATTTGATATACATGTTTAAGGTTATGCCTGTGTCAGAACGGTGAAAAGGGCTTTCTACGACAAAATAGAGGGAGCTTGATTTAGCGCAATTTTGGCGGCAGGTTCGCTACCGCCAAAGAGGTATCAGGCAGAGAAGAGTGCCATCAGAACGGGAACCAGCAGGCTTAAAATAAAGCCGTGAACAATGGCGGCAGGGACCATCTCCAGCCCGCCAGAACGCTGCAGTACCGGGAGGGTAAAGTCCATCGACGTCGCGCCGCAAAGCCCCAGCGCGGTAGAGCGGCTGCGGCGCACCAGGCCCGGGATCAGCATGATAGCAAGCAGCTCACGCGCCAGATCGTTAAAGAAGGCGGCGCTGCCAATCACCGGACCGAAGGACTCGGTCAGCAGAATGCCGGAGAGGGAGTACCAGCCAAACCCTGATGCCATGGCCAGACCGGTTTTCAGCGGCAGGTCGAGAATAAAAGCGTTAATCACGCCCGCCACCATAGAACTGGCGATAACAATAACCGCGACCATCATTCCCCGACGATTGAGGACAATTTGCTTCAGGGTCATGCCATTATTTCGCAGCTGGATACCAATCAGGAACAGCAGGAAGATCAGCGTATATTCGCTGGCCTCTGTCGCGTGCTGTAAAAACGCCCAGCCGGTCAGCCCCAGAAGAAAACCGAGCACCACGACGCCGCACAGTTTTAATGATTCCAGCGCCATCGCTATGCGGGACGGAAGTTTTTCCTGATGGTGGTGGTTTTTCCACGGAATAGTGCGTTCAAGCCAGAACAATGCGGCAATATTACACAGCAAAATAACCACAACAGTGACCGCAGAATAATGCAGGATCGCCAGCAGATTGGTCGCCAGGTTATCCAGAAAGGCCAGGCTGATTCCCATAAAAAAAAGAATGACGTAAACAATCCAGCTGAGAAAACGGTTAATCAGCCGTAAGGCGGATTCCTGATGCAGTGGGATAAGGTAGCCCACAATCAGGGGCAGCAGAATAATGAGGAGTCCTGAAAACATGAACAGCCGGTCCTTGTGAGTATCTGTTGAGCGCCAGAGACACTACCCAATAAAGGCTGTTCAGTAAAGCGGCAAAAAGAAAGCCGGGTGGCGCTACGCCTTACCCGGCCTGTGTGTGCGGCCTGTTGCCCTCACCCCGGCCCTCTCCCACAGGAGAGGGAGGGAAGATTAATCGCGTTTTTCCAGCAGGGTGCGATACAGCACGCCGCCCAGAATACCGCCGACGATAGGCATGACCCAGAACAGCCACAGCTGCTCCAGCGCCCAGCCACCCTGGAAGATAGCCACTGCGGTACTGCGCGCCGGGTTAACGGAGGTGTTGGTGACCGGAATGGAGATCAGGTGGATAAGCGTCAATGCCAGACCAATGGCAATCGGCGCGAAACCAGCAGGTGCGTGTTTGTCGGTTGCGCCGTGGATGACCAGCAGGAAACCAGCGGTCAGCACAATTTCAATCACGATAGCCGACAGCATGGAATATCCGCCCGGAGAGTGTTCGCCGAAGCCGTTAGAGGCGAAACCGCTGGCTGCCGCGTCGAAGCCCGCTTTACCGCTGGCGATGACGTACAGAACGGCTGCGGCAATAATACCGCCCACCACCTGGGCGACGATATAACCGATCACCTCTTTCGCCGGGAAACGACCACCGGCCCATAAACCCAACGTCACGGCCGGGTTAAAATGACCGCCGGAAATATGACCCACGGCAAAGGCCATGGTTAATACGGTTAAACCAAAGGCCAGCGCCACGCCGACAAAACCAATACCTAATTCCGGGAATGCTGCTGCCAGAACGGCGCTACCGCAGCCACCAAATACCAGCCAGAATGTACCAAAGCATTCTGCTGCCAATTTTCTAAACATAACCACCTCAACATAATTTCCGCACGCTTTCCCGCATGCGGGATATATCGCCATAAAGGGATGACGACTCAAAGAGCCTGTATTTTAAAAACCAATAACATCCCTTCGCCACTTAAATAAATTTGTTTAATTTGATTTAAGGCAATGTGATGTCAATCCTTGTTCAAACTGGAGGTGAATACAGCATAGTCCAATTTGCGGACAATAGTTTGTTGTGCTGTTGACACTATTTCAAATGAAACCTGCCACGGAAATTCTTAATTTTTCGTGCTGGCGCAGAATAATCAGGACCTCTGGCAGTGTTCCGCGCGGCATCCTCCCGCTATACTGCTGATAACTTAAAGGAAAAAGTGATTATTTCGCGGGGGACTTATGCTTCTCGAACGAGTGGAAATTGTCGGGTTTCGCGGTATTAACCGCCTGTCGCTGCAGCTGGAGCAGAACAACGTCCTGATCGGCGAGAACGCGTGGGGTAAGTCCAGCCTGCTGGATGCGCTGACGTTACTGCTTTCGCCCGAAGACGATCTGTATCACTTCGTCCGGGACGATTTCTGGTTTCCGCCCGGTGATGTCAATGGCCGCGAGAAGCACCTGCATATCATCCTGACGTTCCGGGAATCCGAACCGGGCCGTCACCGCGTGCGGCGCTTCCGTCCGCTGTCACCCTGCTGGGTGCCGTGCGATGACGGCTTCCACCGGATTTTCTATCGGCTGGAAGGGGAGATGGCGGAAAACGAAGGCGTACTCACGCTGCGTGAGTTTCTCGACGAGAAAGCCAATCCTATCCCGCTGGACAATATTGACGATCTGGCCCGCCACCTGATCCGCCTGACGCCGGTATTACGCTTGCGCGATGCGCGTTTTATGCGGCGTATTCGTAACGGTACCGTACCGAATATGCCGGAAGTGGAAGTCACCGCTCGCGAGCTGGATTTTCTGGCGCGGGAGCTGGTGTCTCGTCCACAAAATCTGACCGATGGCCAAATCCGCCAGGGGTTGTCCGCGATGGTACAACTGCTGGAGCACTATTTTTCCGAGCAGGGGACCTCGGAGTCCCGCCATCGTCTGATGCGCCGCCGCTCTCATGATGAGCAACGAAGCTGGCGCTATCTCGATATCATTAACCGGATGATTGACCGGCCCGGCGGGCGTACGCATCGGGTGATTTTGCTGGGGCTGTTCTCCACGCTTCTGCAGGCCAAAGGCACCGTCCGTCTTGACCGGGACGCCCGACCGCTGTTGCTGGTGGAAGATCCTGAAACCCGCCTGCATCCCATTATGCTCTCCGTGGCATGGCATCTGCTGAATCTGCTGCCGCTCCAGCGCATTACGACCACCAACTCCGGTGAGCTGTTATCCCTGACGCCGGTTGAACACGTCTGTCGTCTGGTGCGTGAATCTTCCCGTGTCACCGCTTACCGACTGGGGCCGGGCGGCATGAACGCGGAAGACGGGCGGCGCATCGCGTTTCATATCCGCTTTAACCGGGCGTCATCGCTCTTTGCCCGCTGCTGGCTGCTGGTGGAGGGAGAGACGGAAACCTGGGTCATTAACGAACTGGCGCGCCAGTGTGGTCACCATTTTGATGCGGAAGGCATTAAGGTGATCGAATTCGCCCAGTCGGGATTAAAGCCGTTGATTAAATTCGCACGCCGGATGGGGATCGAGTGGCACGTCCTGGTCGACGGTGATGAGGCGGGCAAAAAATATGCTTCGACCGTGCGTAGCCTGCTCAATAACGAGCGGGAAGAAGAGCGCGACCATTTAACTATGCTGCCCGCGATGGACATGGAGCACTTTATGTATCGTCAGGGGTTCGACGACGTATTCCACCGAATTGCCATGGTGCCTGTCGATGTCCCGATGAACATGCGGCGAGTGATCGCCAAAGCCATTCATCGTTCGTCAAAACCGGATTTAGCCATTGAAGTGGCGACGGAAGCGGGAAGGCGGGGCGTGGAGGCGGTACCGACTCTGCTGCGTAAGATGTTTTCCCGCGTGCTGTGGCTGGCACGCGGGAAAGCGGATTAGCGTTGAGTTGCCTGATTGACCTGCTGAATCAGGCTATCCAGCAGTTCATAACGGCGGCGATACTCGGCGCGCTTTTTGCTCGCGATCTCTTCCATCGGTTTACGCGGCATGGCAAGCGGCAGCAGGAAGTGACCGTTATCCTGTTTTTCACCGCCGATCGAGACCCAGAAACTGTCGTAATCAGCCAGCAGTTTCCCCTCTTTTTTCTTGCGGTAACGCCAGCTGCGATAGATGTGTGTGGCGTTACTGACGGCAACGATCTGCTCGACCGGGAAAGCGGTGCCAAGCGTCATCGCGGCTTCCAGCAGCAGACGTTTCGGGAACAGACCGTGACAGGCTTTCGTCGCCCCCTGGATCAGCTCATGGGGAACGTGCGCTTTTGCGCCCTGTAGACCGCCGATGAACAGCGTCGTTTTTCCTGCAAACTGGCAGAGCGTAAAGGTCATTTCCGCCAGCACCGTGTTGTGCCTGTCGCAGAAGGCGAGGGTGGCTTCCCCTTCTTTATCCAGGAACGCATCAGCGCACAGACGAACGGTGAACTGCTGTTCCTCTTTGCCGGTTAAGGTCAGCAGGGTGTAACCTGGCTTAGAAAGATAACCCGCAAGCAGCGTCGCAGGAAGCTGGCGGCTCAGGGTCTGATAGTGCCAGTTAAGCGATTCCAGCGCATGCTGACGATCCATCTTCACCGTCAGCCAGGGGCGGTGCAGCCGGCACGGCAGTCCTGGCTGGACCTGCAGCATCTGCATCAGACGCGGTTGCTTAGCAAGGCTCGTTAACAGGCGCGCGGTGCTAATGGGTGTCGCCAGCGAACGTAACATGAATTTACGTCGATAGGCGGGGTTCTGCCACGCCAGCCCTGGCGTGAGCGTACCGAAAGCCAGATTTTTGAAGAGCTGCCAGCCCGATTTAGGCTGTGGCAGGCTGGAAAAAGGTGTATCGACGATGGAAGACATGATAGATCCTGCTTCTTGATGAATATCTCCATTTCAGCAGGCGAACGTTCAACGTCTCGTAAACAAATTGTGACGATTTCAGGGAACGGGGGTTTCGTTGAGGAGTCGTTTAGATAGAATCAACATTTATTATTGCCAGAACATTTAATTGGAATATTTATGAACCTTAAGGGAAAACGCAGAACGCTGTTTCTGCTGCTGGCGGTCGTGGTGTTAGCCGGTGGGTACTGGCTATGGCAAGTGCTTAATGCGCCTGTGCCACAGTATCAGACATTGATTGTTCGTCCTGGCGAACTGCAGCAAAACGTCCTCGCGACGGGCAAGCTGGATGCCCTGCGCAAGGTTGACGTGGGTGCCCAGGTGAGCGGCCAGTTGAAAACGCTGTCGGTAGAGATTGGCGATAAGGTGAAAAAAGGTCAGCTGCTTGGGGTTATCGATCCTGAACAGGCTGAGAACCAGATCCGCGAGGTGGAAGCCACGCTGATGGAGCTGCGCGCTCAGCGCGCCCAGGCGCTGGCAGAGCGTAACCTGGCTCAGGTCACACTGACCCGCCAGCAGGCGCTGGCGAAAACCCAGGCTATTTCGAAACAAGATTTAGATACGGCCACCACAGAACTGGCGGTAAAACAGGCGCAGATTGGCACCATCGACGCGCAAATCAAACGCAACCAGGCCTCGCTGGATACGGCGAAAACCAACCTCGACTATACGCAAATCGTCGCGCCGATGGCTGGCGAAGTCACCCAGATCACCACTCTGCAGGGGCAGACGGTGATTGCCGCGCAGCAGGCGCCAAACATCCTGACGCTGGCGGACATGAGCACCATGCTGGTCAAAGCCCAGGTCTCCGAGGCGGACGTTATCCATCTCAAACCGGGGCAAAACGCCTGGTTTACGGTGCTGGGGGATCCGCAGACTCGTTACGAAGGCGTGCTGAAAGACATTCTGCCGACGCCGGAAAAGGTTAACGACGCCATCTTCTACTATGCCCGTTTTGAAGTGCCGAACCCGCAGGGCGTGCTGCGTCTGGACATGACCGCGCAGGTGCATATCCAACTGACCGGCGTGAAGAACGTGCTGACTATTCCCCTCTCTGCGCTGGGCGAGTCCGCCGGGGATAACCGCTATAAAGTCAAAGTGCTGCGCAACGGGGAAACGCGCGAGCGTGAAGTGGTGATTGGCGCGCGCAACGACACCGATGTAGTGGTGGTGAAAGGGCTGGAAGAGGGGGAGGAGGTTGTCATCAGCGAAAGCCTGCCCGGAGCCGCGAAATGACGGCGCTGCTTGAGCTGAACGACATTCGCCGCAGCTACCCCTCGGGCGATGGCCCGGTGGAGGTGCTGAAAGGGATCTCTCTGCGCGTGGAGGCGGGCGAGATGGTGGCGATTGTCGGCGCATCGGGATCCGGGAAATCGACGCTGATGAACATTCTCGGCTGTCTGGATAAACCGACCAGCGGCACCTATCGCGTGGCCGGAACGGACATCTCCACGCTGGACGGCGACGCGCTGGCGAAGCTGCGTCGGGAGCACTTCGGCTTTATCTTCCAGCGTTACCATCTGCTCTCTCACCTCAATGCGGCGCAGAACGTCGAAGTGCCGGCGGTCTATGCCGGCGTGGAGCGGAAAAAGCGTCTTGAGCGCGCGCAGATGCTGCTGACGCGTCTGGGGCTGGCGGAGCGGGTGGAGTACCAGCCTTCGCAGCTTTCAGGCGGCCAGCAGCAGCGCGTGAGTATTGCCCGTGCCCTGATGAACGGCGGGCAGGTGATCCTCGCGGATGAACCCACCGGGGCGCTCGATAGCCATTCCGGCGAAGAGGTGATGGCGATCCTCCACCAGCTGCGCGATCAGGGACACACGGTGATTATCGTGACGCATGACCCGCAGGTGGCGGCGCAGGCGGAACGCATTATTGAGATCCACGACGGCGAGCTGGTCAGCAATCCGCCTCCGGGAGCGTCCAGAGCGGCGGCGACGAAAGAAGCGCTACCGCCGTCCACCGGCTGGGGACAATTCTCCAGCGGCTTTCGTGAAGCGCTTGCCATGGCCTGGCTGGCGATGGCGGCGAATAAAATGCGCACCCTGCTCACCATGCTCGGCATCATTATCGGTATCGCCTCGGTGGTATCGATTGTGGTGGTGGGCGACGCGGCCAAGCAGCTGGTGCTGGCCGATATCCGCGCGATTGGCACCAATACCATTGACGTCTATCCCGGCAAAGACTTTGGCGACGACGAGCCGCAGTATCAGCAGTCCCTGAAATATGACGATCTGGCGGCGATTCAGAAGCAGCCGTGGGTCAACTCGGCTACGCCGGCCGTGTCGCAAAATTTGCGCCTGCGCGTGGGTAACGTGGACGTTGCCGCCAGCGCGAACGGCGTCAGCGGGGACTATTTCAACGTTTACGGTATGACCTTCAGTGAAGGTGCGACCTTCAATGCCGAACAGCTGGCAGGCAGGGCGCAGGTGGTGGTACTGGACGCGAACTCACGCAGACAGCTTTTCCCCAATAAAGCGAATGTGGTGGGGGAAGTGATCCTGGTCGGCAATATGCCGGCTACGGTCATCGGCGTGGCGGAAGAGAAGCAGTCGATGTTTGGCAGCAGCAAGATCCTGCGCGTCTGGCTACCCTATACCACCATCTCCGGGCGGATTATGGGGCAGTCCTGGCTTAACTCCATCACCGTGCGCGTGAAGGAGGGCTACGACAGCGCGCTGGCTGAACAGCAGCTTGAGCGGCTGTTAACCCTGCGCCACGGGAAGAAGGATTTCTTCACCTGGAACATGGACGGCCTCTTGAAAACGGCGGAAAAGACCACACGTACTCTTCAGTTGTTCCTCACGCTGGTGGCAGTCATTTCGCTGGTCGTTGGCGGTATCGGGGTGATGAATATCATGCTGGTGTCGGTGACCGAACGCACCCGTGAGATTGGTATCCGCATGGCGGTCGGGGCCAGAGCCAGCGACGTGCTGCAACAGTTTTTGATTGAAGCTGTGCTGGTGTGTCTGGTGGGGGGCGCGATGGGCATTGCGCTCTCGATGATGATCGCATTTGCGCTGCAGCTCTTTTTACCCGGCTGGGAAATTGGCTTCTCACCGGTGGCCATTCTTACCGCGTTTTTGTGTTCAACCTTTACCGGCATTTTGTTTGGCTGGTTACCCGCCCGCAATGCGGCGCGGCTGGATCCGGTGGATGCACTGGCCCGCGAATAGGCTGAAAATAAAAATGCCAGCCGATCGGGCTGGCATTTTGACTGCGGGATGTACACAATAAAACAGAGAGCTATGCAACCGTCTCTGCTTCAATGGGTACGATAAGGCTTGCGTGATTGCCTTTGGGTCCCTGGTGTACATCGAACCGGACGGACTGCCCGGCTTTGAGCGTTCTGTAACCATCCATCTGAATGGTGGAATAGTGAGCGAAGATATCCTCGCCGCCGCCTTCGGGGCAGATGAAGCCAAACCCTTTGGCGTTGTTGAACCACTTAACAGTACCCATTTCCATGCTTCGACATCCTTCGTAAATCTTATAAGTTAAGATGGAATGAACCGGTGGTGGAGTGGGGGCTGTTCAAAACCTCGCCATCTCACGCTTGTACAATTTAGAGAAACGAAAGAAGTCGTCAAGCGTTTGGCGCTGGAGATGGGACAATAATCAACCAAAGTTTGAAGCAGTTAACGCTATTGCAACAGTTTGTGACAGACATCGCGGATGACAGTAATAGATGATTGTTATCTAACATCTGAGGTAGATTCAAAGTGGTTATGCAAAATGGGTAAGACCAACGACTGGCTGGATTTTGACCAGCTGGCGGAAGACAAAGTGCGTGACGCGCTAAAACCGCCATCTATGTATAAAGTTATGTTAATGAACGATGATTACACGCCGATGGAATTTGTTATTGACGTGCTACAAAAGTTCTTTTCTTATGATGTAGAACGTGCAACGCAACTGATGCTTACCGTTCATTATCGTGGCAAAGCTATCTGCGGCATCTTCACAGCCGAAGTGGCGGAAACCAAAGTGGCGATGGTGAACGACTATGCGAGGGAGAACGAGCATCCGTTGCTGTGTACGCTGGAAAAGGCCTGATAAGGCATAAAATTGGGGGAGGTGCCTATGCTCAATCAAGAACTGGAACTCAGTTTAAACATGGCTTTCGCCAGAGCGCGTGAGCACCGACATGAGTTTATGACCGTCGAGCACCTGCTGCTCGCACTGCTTAGCAACCCATCTGCCCGCGAAGCGCTGGAAGCCTGCTCCGTGGATCTGGTGGCGCTACGTCAGGAACTCGAAGCCTTCATCGAACAAACCACACCGGTGCTGCCAGCCAGTGAAGAGGAGCGCGACACGCAGCCGACGCTCAGCTTCCAGCGTGTGCTGCAGCGCGCGGTATTTCACGTCCAGTCTTCCGGACGTAGCGAAGTGACTGGCGCAAACGTCTTGGTCGCCATCTTCAGCGAGCAGGAGTCACAGGCTGCCTACCTGCTGCGCAAACACGAAGTCAGCCGACTCGATGTGGTTAACTTTATTTCTCACGGAACGCGCAAAGACGAGCCTAACCAGGCATCGGATTCCAGCAATCAGGTCAATAACAATGAAGAGCAAGCAGGCGGGGAGGATCGTATGGAAAACTTCACCACCAACCTTAATCAGCTTGCTCGCGTTGGCGGTATCGACCCGCTGATTGGTCGCGATAAAGAGCTGGAGCGTGCCATCCAGGTACTGTGCCGTCGCCGCAAGAACAACCCGCTGCTGGTGGGGGAATCTGGCGTGGGTAAAACCGCGATTGCCGAAGGTCTTGCCTGGCGCATTGTGCAGGGCGACGTGCCGGAAGTAATTGCCGATTGCACCATCTACTCGCTGGATATTGGCTCGCTGCTGGCGGGCACGAAATACCGTGGTGATTTTGAAAAACGCTTCAAGGCGCTGTTAAAACAGCTGGAGCAGGACACCAACAGCATCCTGTTTATTGATGAGATCCACACCATCATCGGTGCCGGTGCGGCCTCCGGTGGCCAGGTGGATGCCGCAAACCTGATCAAACCGCTGCTCTCCAGCGGCAAGATCCGCGTGATTGGCTCTACCACCTACCAGGAGTTCAGCAACATCTTTGAGAAAGATCGTGCGCTGGCGCGTCGCTTCCAGAAAATCGACGTGACCGAACCGTCCGTCGAGGAAACGGTGCAGATCATCAACGGCCTGAAACCGAAGTATGAAGCGCACCACGACGTGCGTTATACCGCGAAAGCGGTGCGTGCGGCGGTGGAGCTGGCGGTGAAATACATCAACGACCGTCATCTGCCGGATAAGGCGATCGACGTCATTGATGAGGCAGGGGCGCGTGCGCGTCTGATGCCGGCCAGCAAGCGTAAGAAAACCGTTAACGTGGCGGATATTGAGTCCGTGGTGGCCCGTATTGCGCGCATTCCTGAGAAGAGCGTCTCTCAGAGCGACCGCGACACGCTGCGTACTCTTGGCAACCGCCTGAAAATGCTGGTCTTTGGTCAGGATAAAGCCATTGAGGCCTTAACCGAAGCGATCAAGATGGCCCGTGCCGGGCTGGGGCATGAGCATAAACCTGTCGGTTCCTTCCTGTTCGCCGGTCCAACCGGTGTGGGGAAAACCGAGGTGACGGTTCAGCTCTCCAAAGCACTGGGCATCGAGCTGCTGCGCTTTGATATGTCCGAGTATATGGAGCGTCACACCGTCAGCCGTTTGATCGGTGCGCCTCCGGGCTACGTGGGCTTTGACCAGGGCGGGCTGCTCACCGACGCGGTGATCAAGCATCCGCACGCGGTACTGCTGCTTGATGAAATCGAGAAAGCGCACCCGGACGTGTTCAACATCCTGCTGCAGGTGATGGACAACGGGACGCTGACCGACAACAACGGGCGCAAGGCGGACTTCCGCAACGTGGTGCTGGTGATGACCACCAACGCCGGGGTACGTGAAACCGAGCGTAAATCCATCGGTCTTATCCACCAGGATAACAGCACCGATGCGATGGAAGAGATCAAGAAGATCTTTACGCCGGAGTTCCGTAACCGTCTGGACAACATTATCTGGTTCGATCACCTGTCTACCGAGGTGATCCATCAGGTGGTGGATAAGTTCATCGTCGAGCTGCAGGTTCAGCTGGATCAGAAAGGCGTGTCGCTGGAAGTGAGCCAGGAGGCCCGCAACTGGCTGGCCGAGAAAGGCTACGACCGTGCGATGGGTGCCCGTCCGATGGCGCGTGTGATTCAGGATAACCTGAAGAAACCGCTGGCGAACGAGCTGCTGTTTGGCTCGCTGGTGGACGGCGGTCAGGTGACCGTGGCGCTGGATCAGGCGAAGAACGAACTGACGTACGATTTCCAGAGTGCGGCGAAGCATAAGCCGGAAGCGGCTCACTAAGTGGAAAGTTAAACGTAAAAACCGGGCACAGGCCCGGTTTTTTTATGCCTGGTCCTGAAAAATCAGAGCCGTATCTGCTTTCAGGGTGCGGTTTTTTCTGCCAGGCGGGGATCAAAAATAAACGGCAGTCGCTTAACCGTGCCCAGTACCTGTTGAAACACCGGATGTAATGGGTTAAGTATGGCGTTATTTTCGTAAGGAATGATGCAGGAAGGCAGGATAAGCGCCAGCGCGCTGCGGGATTGTAGCCAACCGGTGCCCAGATCCATCGTCGAGACCGGTGCCGGGTTCTCCTGCCAGTCATCGGGCAGCCATGCTTTGTCCAGATAATCAATCTGCTCATCCGGGATTTCGATGCTGAACAGCTGGTACTGATTCAACACGCTGTCTTTTTTGACATGTACCAGAATTTCCAGCGATGCCAGCGAGATGGTGGTGGAAACATACACGGCAGGATGCCCCTTATGATTCCAGCGCCCGCCATACTGGTTTGCGCCGCTACCACTCCATGCTTCGCTGGCATAGCGTCCCGTCACCAGCCGATAAAAAATCATGCAAACACACCGTGTTCAAGCCGACCAATCAAATCGGTCACTTCCAGCGCGCCCGTTTCTGTCGCAATTAAATCGACAGGTGCTCTGTTCCCCAACCCTCGCACCGGAGATTGCAGCCAGGTCCAGGCTTCATCTTTACTGCCAAAGTAATCGACGGCAGCATCCAGCACCCGAACGAAACGCGCGACGCGTTCGCTTTCATCTGGGGTCAGCGTACGGCCCGCGCTTTTGCGGCGCGCGACGTTACGCTCGTTAATCCCGGTCACGCGCAAAATGTCTGCTTTCGACATCGCCGTCCACTCGTGGATATTGTCGAGGACGCTAACGGGTAATCCCTGATTGAGATACTCGACCAACCGCATACCCCGGTTTGCCGGTAACCCCGCAAATCGCCAGAGCGCGTTATCAGCAGGCTTCTGTGCAGGAACCCATGTTCTCATTTTTACCTCCTGATGATTGTCATTTGTCATGGTTTATTATAGTCATTTGTCAGATGGTCGGAAGTGATTGTTTTACGCAGGGGTAAATAAAGGAAGGCGGGCTATGATCCTAATTTTTAATTGAAGTGTAATGAACTGATTTTCAATGATAATTTAATGGCTGTAAAAAAGGGTGAGAAAAGCGTTTTTAGCTTTTTTGTATGAAAATCATAAAGTTGTTTAGATAATATTTCAGTGCACTGCCGTACAGGCAGCTTAGAAATTACCGTCCGGAACCATCTGATCGCAGTACTGGTGCACTGTTGTATCCGGGTTGTTCGCGGATGGATCAATTATCACGGCATCTCAGATAATAAAAGGCGAGTGGGACAGTTCATCTACCAGAGCAAGCGAATCATCTACAGATGGTTTAACCGCAAAGTTCTGCGGAGGGGCCTGACCGGGTAACCGGCGGGTCTACTCACCCAGAACCCCAATATACAGGCTTGCCGTACAATCACTGACGCCCTAACGCGGCGTACCCATCCATCATGTGCAAAATAGTGTATCCTGTGTCCACAGGTTAAACAGAAAGAAGGTCGGTGCCAGTGGAAGAACATGATCTACACGCGTCAGGTTTTACAAAAAAGGAAATCATAAGGATTAAACGTTACCTTGAAACCGGTGATTCACTGGACAGGGTTCTGTTAGATCTTTCCCGTTATTTCAAAATGTTCGTTTGGGTCACAATTATTATGACCGTGATTACCATTCTCAGTTTCATTTTAGGCAGCACCGTACAGGCAATCTCAAGCGCGATAGCAGCAGTTTTCCTGTTTGTTGTTATTCTCCTGGTGATGCCTGTTAAAGTTGGTTATAAATCCTGGAAGCTATTGAGAACGTATGTTAGCGATTTTGATCGTCGTGGGTGAGTAGCTCCAGTACCACCTTTGCACTGACTCCCCATCCTAAAACTTTCATGCTTAATTTGCCGGAAGATATCTGAATAACCGCCAGGCCTCGGCTTTGCCTGTCAATCCGAACACACCAGAGACGCTTGCCGCTAAAGTAGTGGCATTGTAAACGCCAAGACCAACATCACGACTAAATCCCTTGAACTCAGCAATGGACATCGCGCTATCTGCGAACATCCCCTGTGAGGCAGGTGCATTCAGCAATTGCCTGGCCGCTTCTCTGGATATCGTATTAAAAGCGTCACCGATGAGGATAGCTCCCAAGCTACGGGCTTCGAGATTTATCATAGTGTCAGCCCACTGGCGCCTGTTCTGACCAGGAAAAAGCGCGATATCCATCAAAACATCCTTATGTATGATCCATAAACACAATTGGACTTAAATTTATGGCAGATGCATAAAGCTCGATGCAACCATTTTTTAGAGAGCAGGAGCAAGAGGTTACCCCTGGGTTCACCGGGCAAGCCTGGTCAGTACATTGGGGGTCTACGACGGAACCCCAGAAAATTCCGTCACTAAAGCTAAAAAACATCTGATTTGCATGACACTGAATAAATGGCGGGTTATTTGACAGAGTCCAGCATTAGAACCATCGTTTTAATCGTTGTCACCCAACTGATCGTTTGTGTGACAAGAGCCTGTCAGCAATTCTGTGTAACTGCCACGGAATATCGCCGCAAGTGCACTGCCGTGCAGGCAGCATAAAAAAGCAAATAAAGAGGTTTTACATACTACCGCGTCGCCTGGCGGCGCTACGCTTGCGCAGGCCTACAATGTGTTGTGCAATTTTGGCGTGTAGGCTGGGTAAGCGCAGCGCCACCCGGCAAGAAAGGCGACTGTATAGTTAAGGGGAGGGTTTTCCATAAATTTAAGGCCGGGAAGAACCCGACCTTATTTAATATTCATCTGCCATTACAGGCGAAAACAATTAGCGACTACGGAAGACAATGCGGCCTTTGCTCAGGTCGTACGGGGTCAGTTCAACAGTCACTTTGTCGCCCGTCAAAATGCGGATGTAGTTTTTGCGCATTTTACCGGAGATGTGCGCAGTTACCACGTGACCGTTTTCCAGCTCTACGCGAAACATGGTATTAGGCAACGTATCAAGTACGGTACCCTGCATTTCAATATTGTCTTCTTTGGCCATCTAATCCTCTGGGGTATCACTACCAAGTTTTGAACCGGCAAGATAATGCCGAAATTCATCTATTAAGTAAAGAATTGCGCGATTAAAACGCAGCAAAACAGTTTCGGCGCATTGCCCAAGCGTCACGGTACAACCGAACAGGAAGCGCATTCGTAAAGGGGAGACAACAGGATAAACGTCAGGACGTTATCTGAAGCGAGGGTCCCAAACGGCGGCGGGGCAACAGGCAGAAGCTACTCTGCGGCATAATTATAACACCCTCACAAAAAATATGCGGAAAACATTTAGGCATAGGGCATAAAGAGCGTTCTCGGGACCCAGAAGTCGCGCGGGAGCTTCTCCTGACGGCTGGCATCCAGATGCCCGATATACTGGCGTCGCGGGATTTCAACGGCACCCAGTGAGGCCGTGTGTTCGTTGAGCACCTGACAATCGATTAGACGTCCGCCGTATTGGGCAAAGGCCTGGCAGAAAACCAGCAGCGCGGTTTTCGAGGCGTTGACCGAACGAGAGAACATCGACTCGCCACAAAACAGCGTCCCCTGCGCCACGCCGTACATGCCGCCGACGAGCGTCCCATCTTGCCAGACCTCGATAGAGTGGGCGTAACCCAGCTCATGCAACTGGTGATAGGCGGTAATGATATCGCGGGTTATCCATGTCCCTTCATAGCGGTCTTCGGCACAGCCTTCTATAACCTGACCAAAGGCGTGATTCAGGGTGACACGGTACGGTGATTTTGCATGGAAACGCTTCATGCTGCGGCTCAGGTGAAACTGCTCTGGCCACAGCACGGCGCGGGGATCGGGAGACCACCATAAAATCGGGTCGCCGGGGGAGAACCACGGGAAAATGCCGCGCTGGTACGCCATTAATAGCCGAGCAGGGCTAAGGTCACCGCCAAGGGCCAGCAGACCATTGGGCTCGCGTAGCGCCCCCTCCGGCGAAGGGAACGCGATATTATGACGAGAAAGCTGGACCAGGCGCATGACAGCAAAACTCCAGTACGCGAGTGAGGACGCTACAAATATAGTCTACAGACGCTGTTTAAACTGGTAGTAGCGACCCTGTTTCGTCAACAGCTCTGCGTGACTACCTTGCTCAATAATCTGTCCGTTGTCCATCACAATTATCCGATCAAAACTCGCCAGACCGCGCAGGCGGTGCGTGACCATCAGCACGGTTTTCCCGCGCATCACATTCGCAAGCAGATCAAGGATTTGGCTCTCAGTTGTCGCGTCCAGCCCTTCGGTGGGTTCGTCGAGCAACATCAGCGGGGCATCGTGCAGCAGCGCGCGCGCAATCGCCAGTCTGCGCAGCTCACCGCCGGAGAGTTGACGGCCGCCTTCGCCCAGCCAGCTATTTAATCCCTCGTCCTCAAGCAGCTTGTGCAGACCGACCTCCTCCAGCATGGCGCGAAGAGCGTCATCCGACGCGTGCGGTGCGGCCAGCAGCAGGTTATCACGCAGGGTGGCGCTAAACAGGTGTACGCGCTGTGGAACGACGCTGACGGTTTGACGCAGGGCCTGCTCGCTGAAATCTGTCAGCAACGTATTGTTAAAACGGATCTGGCCGCGCTGCGGATCCCAGGCGCGGGTCAGCAGCTGCAGCAGCGTCGATTTACCGCAACCGGTACGGCCGAGGATCGCAATTCGCTCTCCGGCGTTAACAGACAGGTTGATGCTTTCCAGCGCGTTTTGCGCCTGTTTGTCGTAGGCGAAGGTGACATCATCCAGCGCCAGCGCAACCTGCGCGGGTACCGCTGTCTGCCCGGCACTGAATGTTACTTCAGGTTCCTGTTCGGCAATCTGGGTGATGCGCAGGGCTGAGGCGATGACCTGCCCCAGATGCTGGAAGGCGCCCGTCACGGGTGCCAGCGCTTCAAACGCGGCCAGCGCACAAAAAACGAAGAGGGCGATCAGGGGACCTGGCTGTGTATTTCCCCCAATACTTCCGGACGCCAGCCACAGCATGGCAATCACCGCGATGCCGCCAATGAGCGTCATCAGTGCCTGGGAAAACGCAGTCAGTTCCGACTGTCGGCGCTGAGCTTCATGCCAGTTCAACTCCGTACTTTCCATACGCGCGCGATAGCGCTTGCTTGCACCGAAAATGGTCAGTTCTGCCTGCCCCTGAAGCCAGGAGGTCAACTGCTGGCGGTAATCTCCGCGCAGACGCGTCAGGTTTTCCCCGGTGGATTTCCCGGCGCGGTAAAAGAGCGGCGGCAGAATTATAAGCGTCAACAGCATGATCCCGCCCAGCGTGAGCGCAACGGGAACATCCAGAAAAGACAATCCCAGCGTCACCACCACAATCACCACAAACGCGCCTACAATCGGGGAGATCACGCGCAGGTAAAGGTGATCCAGCGTGTCGACATCGGCAACGACACGGTTAAGTAACTCACCCTGACGAAAACGCGCCAGCCCGGCAGGGGAGAGGGGCAGCAGTTTACTGAAGGTGTAGATGCGCAGGTGCTGCAGCACGCGGAAAGTGGCGTCGTGGCTGACCAGCCGCTCAAAATAGCGTCCGGCAGTACGGGTGATGGCGGTACCGCGAACGCCGGCCGCCGGGAGCATATAGTTAAAGCTGTACAACCCGGCAACGCCCGCGACGGCAGAGGCTGACAGGAACCAGCCGGAAAGCGTGAGCAGACCAATGCTGGCGAGCAGAGTCACAATCGCCAGCACGATCCCCAGCGTCAGCATCCATTTGTGGCGTTTATAGAGCGCAAGATAAGGCAGCAGAGCACGCATCAGATGTCCTCCTGACGGTTCGCCAGCAGGGCGGCAAACGGCCCCTGCGCGGCAACAAGAGAGGCGTAATCGCCTTGCTCAACAAGACGGCCATTTTCCATGACCCAGATCTGGTCCCAGTCGGCAAGACCTTCCAGCTGGTGGGTGACCATCAGGGTCGTTTGCTGGCGTGAGGCGGCGTTAAGCGCTTCCATCACGCGCTGCTCACTGTGGGCATCCAGGCTGGCAGCAGGCTCATCCAGCAGCATCAGCTGACATGGGTTAAGCAGCGCGCGGGCAACGGCTACACGCTGCGCCTGGCCAACAGACAGCCCGGCGGACTGGTCACCAACGACGGTGTCTACCCCTTGCGGGAGCAGCGGCAGAAACTCGCTGACCCAGGCGCGGTCGAGCACCGATTGCAGTTCATCTTCACGCGCATCCGGACGCGCCAGAAGCACATTTTCACGTAGCGTGGAGGCAGGAAGCTGCGGGTTTTGTCCTACCCAACTGAGCTGTTTACGCCAGGCGTCAGGGTCGAGTTTACGCAACTCGGTTTTGTTTATTTGCAGCGAACCGGTGTAGGCCATAAAACCGGATAGCGCATTCAGTAACGAACTTTTCCCGGAACCGCTGGTGCCGACGAGCACCACGCGCTGTCCGGCGGGCAGGGTAAAGTTCAGCGGGCCTGCCAGCACCTTACCTTCCGGCGAGAGGATGCAAAAATCCTGGGCCTCGACGGTCACGGGTTCTTTGGCATTTAGCATCACGTCACCCCGCTCCGGATGCGCCAGTGGTGTTTCCAGGAACGTTTTCAGGCTGTCGGCCGCGCCAACCGCCTGTGCTTTAGCGTGATAGAAGGTCCCCAAATCGCGAAGAGGCTGGAAAAATTCCGGGGCCAGGATCAGCGCCAGGAAACCGGCAGAAAGGGTCACTGCCGTGCCGTAATGGCCGAAATCCAGCGCACCGAGATAGGAGAAGCCGAAGTAGACGGCCACAAGGGCGATCGACAGCGAAGTAAAGAATTCCAGCACGCCTGAGGATAAGAAGGCGAGGCGTAACACTTCCATGGTGCGCTGGCGGAAATCCTGCGATGCCAGACGAATGTTGTCGGTTTCCGCTTCACCGCGGCCAAAAATGCGTAATGTCTCCATGCCGCGCAGGCGGTCAAGGAAATGGCCGCTTAAGCGACCCAATGCCAGGAAGTTACGGCGGTTGGCATCCGCCGCTCCCATCCCAACCAGCGCCATAAACAGGGGGATCAGCGGGGCGGTGCCCAGCAGAATCAGTGCTGCCATCCAGTTAATCGGGAAGATGGCGATCACAATCAACAGCGGAACGAAGACGGCAAGCGCCATTTGCGGCAAATAGCGCGCGTAATAGTCGTGCATATCGTCAATTTGCTCAAGGATCAGCGTCGCCCAGCTTCCGGCTGGTTTTCCCTGAATCCACGCCGGGCCGGCTTCCTGAAGCCTGTCGAGCACCTGACGACGGATCTCGTAGCGGATATGCTGTCCGGCATGAAAACCGACGCGTTCACGCAGCCAGACCACCCAGGCGCGCAGGATAAAAACCAGGATCAGGACAATAAAGGGCAGCAGGAGCGCCTCGCGGGGAATGTTCTCCATGATCATGTGATTGAGAATGCGGGCCAGCAGCCATGCCTGGGCAACAATCAACAGGCCGCTAACAAATCCCAGCAGACGGGAAATGGTAAGCCAGCGGCGGGAAATAACGCTTTGCTGTTTCAGCCAGCGTGTTAACTCTTGTTGACGGGTTTTTTCCATTGCGTACTTTGCAGGTGACGTTATTAGAAATTGGGCAGCGCAATGTTACAACGGGGAGACAATAAAGGCGACTTATCGCCGCCTTTATTTACGTTTGTTACTGACTTGTAAAGATTATTTACCTTGTTCCGCCAGTCCATCGAGGTAGCGTTCAGCATCCAGCGCGGCCATACACCCGGTACCCGCAGAGGTAATTGCCTGACGGTAAATGTGGTCCATGACATCGCCCGCCGCAAACACGCCCGGGATACTGGTCTGGGTCGCGTTACCGTGAATGCCTGACTGCACTTTAATGTAGCCGTTTTCCAGCTCCAGCTGCCCTTCGAAGATTGCCGTGTTCGGGCTGTGACCGATAGCAACAAACAGGCCCGCCACGTCCAGCGTTTCGACGTTATCGCTGTTCTGGGTATCACGAATACGCAGACCGGCAACGCCCATCTGATCGCCCGTGACCTCTTCCAGCGTGCGGTTGGTGTGCAGCACGATGTTGCCGCTTGCCACTTTATCCATCAGACGTTTGATCAGGATCTTCTCCGCGCGGAATGTATCGCGGCGGTGGATCAGGTGCACTTCTGAGGCAATGTTTGCCAGGTACAGCGCTTCTTCCACGGCAGTGTTGCCGCCGCCGATGACCGCAACTTTCTGATTGCGGTAGAAGAAACCGTCACAGGTAGCGCAGGCAGAGACGCCGCGGCCTTTAAACGCTTCTTCTGATGGCAGGCCCAGGTAACGGGCAGAAGCACCGGTGGCGATGATCAGCGCGTCACAGGTGTATTCGCCGCTGTCACCCGTCAGGCGGAACGGACGGTTCTGCAGATCGACCTTGTTAATATGGTCGAACAGAATTTCGGTTTCGAATTTGGCAGCATGCTCGTGCATACGTTCCATCAGTAGCGGCCCGGTCAGGTCGTTCGGGTCGCCTGGCCAGTTTTCCACTTCGGTGGTGGTGGTCAGCTGACCGCCTTTTTCCATGCCGGTGATTAATACCGGTTGCAGGTTAGCGCGTGCAGCATAGACCGCCGCGGTATATCCCGCAGGTCCAGAACCAAGGATTAGCAGCTTACTGTGTTTGGCCGTGCCCATGAGATCCCCATTGTTGTTGGCAGACATTTGGCTGGATTGTAGGGAATTTGTTGTCGTAAAAAAAGAGCGCAGCAATTTTGATATCAATCTGTGTAATAGCCACGGACGATGAATGGCGCGCTATAACATCAAGCTTTCTCCTGAAAACCGGTTGTTTATAAGGCAATAAAATGAGGATTAATACCCTGCCGTAATGAATATCCGGCATGTTGTACTAAAAAACGATGTTTTGCTTTGACAATCCCCTGCGCTTTTGCGAAAACATTCAAGG
The DNA here is from genome assembly GCF_003986875.1 of Enterobacter sp. WCHEn090032. Lineage (NCBI taxonomy): Bacteria > Pseudomonadati > Pseudomonadota > Gammaproteobacteria > Enterobacterales > Enterobacteriaceae > Enterobacter > Enterobacter sp. WCHEn090032. Next base: position 208,915 of record NZ_RXRN01000003.1, on the reverse strand, counting down.
AAGAAAAAAAACCGCGTTAACCGTATGCCGCATAGGCATGCACGTAAATGCCATTTTTACCGGGTCAGTGAAATCTACGCATGGCGTGGACAGACGCCATACGTGATGTCGGTGACAGCCTTCGGGCAACGGTCTTCTTACCAACAGAACCCGAATCCGCATCGCGTCTAATACAAAATCAGGCGATGTGATGAGTAACGGGTACAGGCTCTGAACAGTGATGTGCACAGGGTCCAGGCAGGAGTAGGGAAGGAATACAGAGAGACAATAATAATGGTAGATAGCAAGAAGCGCCCTGGCAAAGATCTCGACCGTATCGATCGTAACATTCTTAATGAATTGCAAAAGGATGGGCGTATTTCCAACGTCGAGCTTTCAAAACGTGTGGGACTTTCCCCGACGCCGTGCCTTGAGCGTGTGCGCCGACTGGAAAGACAGGGTTTTATTCAGGGCTATACAGCTCTGCTGAACCCGCATTATCTGGATGCCTCACTTCTGGTATTTGTTGAGATTACTCTGAATCGTGGTGCGCCGGATGTGTTTGAGCAATTTAACGCCGCTGTACAAAAACTTGAAGAAATTCAAGAGTGTCATCTGGTGTCCGGTGATTTCGACTACCTGTTGAAAACCCGTGTGCCTGATATGTCCGCCTACCGTAAGCTGCTGGGGGAAACCCTGCTGCGTCTGCCAGGCGTGAACGACACCCGTACCTATGTGGTGATGGAAGAGGTCAAACAGAGCAATCGTCTGGTTATTAAGACGCGCTAACACGGAACAGGTGCAAAATCAGCGTAGTTTGATTACACTCCTGTTAATCCATACAGCAACAGTGCCGGGGAGTCCCGGCGCTGTTGTCCGTTTTAGCAAACAGGCAGGATATGCCTGATACCTGGAGAGCCTTTCTTGAGCCAGGAATACACTGAAGACAAAGAAGTCACACTATCGAAGCTAAGCAGCGGACGTCGTCTCCTCGAGGCTTTGCTGATTGTTATTGCCCTTTTTGCCGTCTGGCTGATGGCAGCCTTACTCAGTTTCAACCCCTCAGATCCCAGCTGGTCACAAACTGCATGGCATGAGCCTATTCATAATTTAGGCGGCGTACCCGGTGCCTGGCTTGCGGACACGCTCTTTTTCATTTTCGGTGTGATGGCCTACACCCTTCCCGTCATTATTATCGGCGGGTGCTGGTTTGCGTGGCGACATCGTCAAAACGATGATTACATCGACTATTTCGCCGTTTCGCTGCGTCTGATTGGCGCACTGGCACTGATCCTCACCTCATGCGGGCTGGCGGCCATTAATGCGGATGATATCTGGTACTTCGCTTCGGGTGGCGTGATTGGCAGCCTGTTGAGTTCTGCGCTGCAGCCGATGCTTCATAGCAGCGGCGGCACGCTGGCGTTGCTGTGCATCTGGGCGGCGGGGCTGACGTTATTCACCGGCTGGTCCTGGGTGAGCATTGCCGAGAAAATTGGCAGTTTTATCCTCACTATTCTGACCTTCGCCAGCAACCGTACCCGTCGTGACGATACGTGGGTTGATGAAGATGAGTACGAAGATGAAGAGGAAGATGACGCGCCTGTGCAGCGTCGCGAGTCTCGTCGTGCTCGAATTCTGCGTGGCGCGCTGGCGCGTCGCCAACGTGTTGCAGAGAAATTTGCCAATCCGCTGGGCCGTAAAACTGATGCGGCGCTCTTCTCTGGTAAACGCATGGATGAAGACGAGCAGGTGGTCTATCGCGCTGCGGGAAATCAGGTCGATCCTGACGATGTGCTCTTCTCCGGCAACCGTGCCACCCCAGGCGATTTCGACGAATACGATCCGCTGTTAAACGGTCATTCGGTCACCGAGCCGGTTGCAGCCGCAGCCGCCGCGACGACCGCTGCTCAGGCCTATGCCGTCCCCGTTGACGCCGTGATGCCTTCTGCGCCGGTTTCACCGCCGGAATCCGTTATTCAGCAGCCTCAGGTAGACTGGCAGACTGCGCCGGGTGTTCATATCCCGGAACCGGTTATTGCGCCTGAACCAGAAAGCTATATTCCCGTTCAGCAGGAGCAGTGGCAGCAGCCTTATCAGCCGCCGCAGCCTGCGTATGAACCACAACACAACCCACACTATGAACAGCCTGTAACTCAACCGTATCAGGAGTATGTGCCTGAACCGGTTGAACCCGTGCAGCCTTATGTCGCACCGCAACCTGAGCCGGAACCTGAGCCCGAAATCGTGGAAGAGGTGAAGCCAGCGCGTCCGCCGCTGTACTATTTTGAAGAAGTCGAAGAGCGCCGTGCGCGTGAACGCGAACAGCTGGCGGCCTGGTATCAGCCAGTGCCTGAACCGGTGCAGGAACCTGTTACGAAAGCAGCTGCTGTTTCGGCTCCTCAGGTTGATCCAACCCCTTCGGTTGCCCCTGTAGCGGAAAGCGTGAAGCAGGCCACCGCGGCGGCGGCCGTGGCTGCACCTGTCTTTAGCCTGGCAACAGGGGGGGCGCCACGTCCTCAGGTGAAAGAGGGGATTGGTCCTCAATTGCCTCGTCCTAACCGTGTCCGCGTGCCAACCCGTCGTGAGCTTGCCTCTTATGGTATCAAACTGCCTTCCCAGCGGATGGCCGAAGAAAAAGCCCGCGAGTCTGAGTACGAGGATGATGCCGATGACATGCAGCAGGCTGAGCTGGCTCGCCAGTTCGCCGCGCAGCAGAATCAACGCTACGGTGAGGAATATCAGCACGATGAGCCTGCGCTGGACGACGATGACGCGGCGGAAGCCGAACTGGCGCGCCAGTTTGCCGCTACCCAGCAGCAGCGCTATTCCGGCGAACAACCGGCTGGTGCAAATCCATTCTCCCTGTCGGATTTTGAATTCTCGCCGATGAAAGATCTGGTGGATGATGGCCCGAGCGAGCCTTTATTTACCCCGAGCGTGATGCCGGAAGCGGAGCCTGTGCGCCAGCAACCCGCACAGCCGTCATACGCACCGCAACCGCAGCAGCCGGCGCCGCAGGCTTACACGCAACCGCAGCAGCCACAACAACCGCCGCAGTTCCAGCAGCCTGCGCCACAGCCGCAGGAGAGTCTGATTCACCCGCTGCTGATGCGTAACGGTGACAGCCGTCCGCTGCAGCGTCCAAGCACGCCACTGCCGTCGCTGGATCTGTTAACGCCGCCACCAGCGGAAGTTGAACCGGTTGATACCTTTGCGCTGGAGCAGATGGCGCGTCTGGTCGAAGCGCGTCTGGCTGACTTCCGCATTAAAGCGGACGTGGTGAACTACTCCCCGGGGCCGGTCATCACCCGTTTCGAACTGAACCTGGCGCCAGGCGTAAAAGCCGCACGTATTTCTAACCTCTCCCGTGACCTGGCGCGTTCTCTGTCGACCGTAGCGGTGCGTGTGGTGGAGGTCATACCGGGCAAACCGTACGTTGGCCTTGAACTGCCGAACAAGAAACGTCAGACCGTCTACCTGCGTGAAGTGCTGGATAACACCAAGTTCCGCGATAACCCTTCCCCGCTAACGGTGGTGCTGGGTAAAGATATTGCGGGCGATCCGGTAGTGGCAGACCTTGCGAAGATGCCTCACCTGCTGGTGGCCGGTACGACCGGTTCCGGTAAGTCCGTCGGTGTGAACGCCATGATCCTTAGCATGCTCTATAAAGCGCAGCCGGAAGATGTGCGTTTCATCATGATCGACCCGAAAATGCTCGAACTGTCCGTCTATGAAGGCATCCCGCACCTGCTGACGGAAGTGGTTACCGACATGAAAGACGCGGCCAACGCCCTGCGCTGGAGCGTGAACGAGATGGAACGTCGCTACAAGCTGATGTCGGCACTGGGCGTGCGTAACCTGGCCGGTTATAACGAGAAAATCGCCGAGGCGGCGCGTATGGGCCGTCCGATCCCGGATCCGTACTGGAAACCGGGAGACAGCATGGATGCACAGCATCCGGTGCTGGAAAAACTGCCTTATATCGTGGTGCTGGTAGATGAATTCGCCGATCTGATGATGACCGTCGGTAAGAAAGTGGAAGAGCTGATTGCCCGCCTGGCGCAGAAAGCGCGTGCTGCCGGTATTCACCTTGTGCTGGCGACCCAGCGTCCATCCGTGGACGTTATCACCGGTCTGATTAAAGCGAACATCCCGACGCGTATCGCCTTTACCGTATCCAGTAAAATTGACTCACGTACCATCCTTGATCAGGGTGGCGCAGAGTCGCTGCTGGGGATGGGGGACATGCTCTATTCCGGCCCGAATTCCACCTCTCCGGTGCGTGTTCACGGCGCATTCGTTCGCGACCAGGAAGTGCACGCGGTAGTGCAGGACTGGAAAGCACGTGGTCGTCCGCAATATGTTGATGGCATCACCAGCGACACGGAAAGCGAAGGCGGCGGCGGTGGCTTCGACGGCGGCGAAGAGCTGGATCCGTTATTCGATCAGGCGGTGAACTTCGTGACCGAAAAACGCAAGGCCTCCATCTCTGGCGTACAGCGTCAGTTCCGCATCGGCTATAACCGCGCGGCGCGTATCATCGAACAGATGGAAGCGCAGGGTATTGTCAGCGAGCAGGGGCACAACGGTAACCGCGAGGTGCTGGCACCACCGCCGTTTGATTAACCTTCGGCAATTGCAAAGAAGGGTAAATCAACCAAAATTAAGCATTTTCTTCTGTCGCCTGCCTGCGGGCAGGTTCAGAATAGAAGACGGAAACCCCATATCGGGAAGACGTATTTTAAGGAATAACAATGAAAAAAATCGCCATCGCCTGTGCATTACTCACCAGTTTTGTTGCCAGCAGCGTCTGGGCTGATGCAGCCAGCGACCTTAAAAGCCGACTGGATAAAGTAAGCAGCTTCCACGCCAGCTTCACGCAAAAAGTGACTGACGGCAGCGGCAACGCGGTGCAGGAAGGTCAGGGAGATTTGTGGGTAAAACGCCCGAATCTGTTTAACTGGCACATGACCCAGCCGGATGAAAGCATCCTGGTGTCTGACGGTAAAACACTATGGTTCTTCAACCCGTTCGTTGAGCAGGCAACGGCGACCTGGCTGAAAGATGCCACCAGCAATACGCCATTTATGCTGATTGCCCGCAACCAGGCCAGCGACTGGCAGCAGTACAATATTAAGCAGACGGGGGACGAGTTTGTCCTGACGCCAAAAGGCAGCAACGGCAACCTGAAGCAATTCACCATTAACGTAAGCCCCAACGGTACCATTAATCAGTTTGGCGCCGTTGAGCAGGACGATCAGCGCAGCAGCTATCAGCTGAAGTCTCAGCAGAATGGCGCTGTAGATGCATCGAAATTCACCTTTACCCCGCCGCAGGGCGTAACGGTGGATGACCAACGTAAGTAAGAGGCGTGAGTGAGCAATCTGTCGCTCGATTTTTCAGACAACGCGTTTCAACCTCTGGCCGCTCGTATGCGGCCAGAAAATTTAGCGCAGTATATCGGCCAGCAACACCTGCTGGCTGCCGGTAAGCCATTGCCGCGCGCCATTGAGGCCGGGCATCTTCACTCGATGATCCTCTGGGGGCCACCAGGCACGGGCAAAACCACGCTTGCCGAAGTGATCGCCCGCTATGCGAACGCGGATGTTGAACGTATCTCAGCTGTTACCTCCGGCGTGAAAGAGATCCGCGAAGCGATCGAGCGCGCGCGGCAGAACCGCAATGCCGGGCGCAGGACTATCCTCTTCGTGGACGAAGTTCACCGCTTCAACAAAAGCCAGCAGGATGCCTTTCTGCCGCACATTGAAGACGGCACGATCTTCTTCATCGGGGCGACCACCGAAAATCCCTCGTTTGAACTGAACTCAGCGCTGTTGTCTCGTGCGCGCGTTTACTTGCTCAAATCGTTGACCGTCGAGGATATCGAAAAGGTTCTCACCCAGGCGATGGACGATAAAGCGCGCGGCTACGGCGGGCAGGATATCGTACTGCCTGACGACACGCGTCGTGCGATTGCGGAGCTGGTGAACGGTGATGCGCGTCGGGCTCTGAACACGCTGGAGATGATGGCCGACATGGCCGAAGTCGACGATGCTGGCAAACGAGTGCTGAAGCCGGAACTGCTCACCGAAATAGCCGGGGAGCGCAGCGCGCGTTTCGATAATAAAGGCGATCGATTTTACGATCTCATTTCTGCCCTGCATAAATCCGTGCGCGGCAGCGCGCCAGATGCGGCACTGTACTGGTACGCGCGCATCATTACTGCCGGTGGCGATCCGCTGTACGTTGCGCGCCGCTGCCTGGCGATTGCCTCAGAAGATGTCGGCAATGCCGATCCTCGTGCCATGCAGGTCGCGCTGTCGGCGTGGGACTGTTTCACCCGTGTGGGTCCGGCGGAAGGCGAACGTGCAATTGCCCAGGCGATTGTCTATCTGGCCTGTGCGCCGAAAAGCAATGCCGTTTATACCGCGTTTAAAGCGGCGATGTCTGATGCGCGTGAACGCCCGGACTACGATGTGCCGGTTCACCTGCGTAATGCGCCAACGAAACTGATGAAAGAGATGGGGTATGGGCAGGAGTACCGTTACGCCCATGATGAACCCAATGCCTACGCGGCCGGTGAGGAATATTTCCCGCAGGAGATGGCACAAACCCGCTATTATCACCCCACAAACAGAGGTCTTGAAGGCAAGATTGGCGAAAAGCTCGCCTGGCTCGCCGGACAGGATCAAAATAGCCCTATAAAACGCTACCGTTAGTGCAGTCGTTGCGGTAATGTTGGCGTTGTATCCCTGTGATCGCAGGCTGTGGTCACTTTTTCCTATTTTAATTCGATAAGCACAGGATAAGCATGCTCGATCCCAATCTGCTGCGTAATGAGCCAGACGCAGTCGCTGAAAAACTGGCACGCCGGGGCTTTAAGCTGGATGTAGATAAGCTGCGCGCTCTCGAAGAGCGTCGTAAAGTTCTGCAGGTACAAACTGAAAATCTGCAGGCAGAGCGTAATTCTCGATCGAAATCCATTGGCCAGGCGAAAGCGCGCGGGGAAGATATTGAGCCATTACGCCTGGAAGTGAACAAACTGGGTGAAGAACTGGATCAGGCGAAAGCCGAACTGGATGTTCTTCAGGCCGAAATTCGTGATATTGCCCTGGCTATCCCGAATATTCCTGACGACAGCGTCCCTGTCGGTAAAGATGAAAACGACAACGTTGAAGTGAAACGCTGGGGTACGCCTCGTGAGTTTGACTTCGAGGTGCGCGATCACGTGACGCTAGGCGAAATGCACACAGGCCTGGACTTTGCAGCAGCAGTTAAGCTGACCGGTTCTCGCTTTGTGGTGATGAAAGGCCAGATTGCTCATCTGCACCGCGCTCTGGCGCAGTTCATGCTGGATCTGCACTCCGAGCAGCACGGCTACAGTGAAACTTATGTTCCGTATCTGGTTAACCACGATACCCTGTACGGTACCGGTCAGCTGCCGAAATTTGCCGGCGATCTGTTCCACACCCGTCCGCTGGACGAGGAAGCGGACAGCAGCAACTACGCGCTGATCCCAACGGCGGAAGTGCCGCTGACCAACCTCGTGCGTGATGAGATCATCGATGAAGACGATCTGCCGATCAAACTGACGGCGCACTCTCCGTGCTTCCGTTCTGAAGCAGGCTCTTACGGTCGCGACACGCGCGGTCTGATCCGTATGCACCAGTTTGATAAAGTTGAGATGGTGCAGATCGTCCGTCCTGAAGATTCCATGGATGCGCTGGAAGAGATGACCGGTCACGCAGAGAAGGTGCTGGAGCTGCTGGGTCTGCCGTACCGTCGTATGGCCCTGTGCACCGGTGATATGGGCTTTGGCGCCCGCAAAACCTTCGACCTTGAAGTGTGGGTGCCTGCGCAGAACACCTACCGTGAAATCTCCTCCTGCTCTAACGTCTGGGATTTCCAGGCGCGCCGTATGCAGGCACGCTGCCGCAGCAAATCTGACAAGAAAACCCGTCTGGTGCACACCCTGAACGGTTCTGGTCTGGCGGTTGGCCGTACGCTGGTTGCCGTGATGGAAAACTACCAGCAGGCAGATGGTCGCATCGAGATCCCTGAAGTGCTGCGTCCATACATGAAAGGCCTGCAGTACATCGGCTAATTATTTGCCGCAAAACAAAAAAGCGCCTGCGGGCGCTTTTTTTATGTCTGTGAATTGATACGACGCAATACCCCCTCCCTCCAAAGTAGTAATACTGTTGCGAATGAAAGTCAGCATAAAAAGCTGAATACCCGGAAATTCGATATCTATAAAGCTATGTTGCGGTTCGCGCCGCCTCTCTTTTCTTTGTGAGCAACCAAAGTGAGTTTCTATGAAAATCAACGCGCCTGAAGCACTCATGGCTGCCGAGGTCACTCGCCGTGGGTTGATGAAAACCACGGCAATAGGCGGTCTGGCTGTAGCCAGCAGCGCCTTCACGCTCCCTTTTACCCGACTGGCATCGGCGGCAGAGGCACTCTCCCCAGCCACCACGCCGGAAAAAGTGGTGTGGAGTGCCTGTACCGTCAACTGTGGTAGCCGTTGTCCCCTGCGTATGCACGTGGTGGACGGCGAAATTAAGTATGTCGAAACCGATAATACCGGCGACGATAGCTACGAAGGATTACATCAGGTTCGGGCTTGTCTGCGTGGCCGCTCCATGCGTCGTCGCGTGTATAACCCGGACCGTCTGAAATACCCGATGAAACGCGTCGGTAAGCGTGGAGAAGGAAAGTTCGAGCGGATTAGCTGGGATGAAGCCTACGATATCATCGCCAGCAATATGCAGCGTTTGATCAAAGAGTACGGTAATGAATCCATCTACCTGAACTACGGCACCGGAACGCTCGGCGGCACGCTGACCCGCTCCTGGCCACCGGGTAAAACGCTGGTAGCGCGCCTGATGAACTGCTGCGGCGGTTATCTCAATCACTACGGTGATTACTCCTCGGCGCAGATCGCCGCTGGCCTGAACTACACCTACGGTGGCTGGGCGGACGGCAACAGCCCGTCGGATATCGAAAACAGTAAGCTGGTCGTGCTGTTCGGTAACAACCCGGGTGAAACGCGTATGAGCGGCGGCGGGGTGACCTACTATCTGGAACAGGCCCGCGCCAAATCCAATGCCCGCATGATCATCATCGATCCGCGCTATACCGACACCGGTGCAGGGCGTGAAGATGAATGGATCCCCATTCGTCCAGGGACCGATGCGGCGCTGGTCTCCGCACTGGCCTGGGTGATGATCACCGAAAACCTCGTCGATCAGCCTTTCCTGGATAAATACTGCGTCGGCTATGACGAGAAAACCCTGCCGGCCAGCGCGCCAGCAAACGGGCATTACAAAGCGTATATTCTCGGCCAGGGCAGCGACGGCGTGGCGAAAACGCCGGCGTGGGCCTCTACCATCACCGGTATTCCGGCGGAACGTATTGTGCAGCTGGCACGTGAAATTGGCTCAGCCAAACCTGCCTACATCAGCCAGGGCTGGGGCCCGCAGCGCCATGCGAACGGCGAAATTGCCACCCGCGCTATCTCTATGCTCTCTATTCTGACCGGCAACGTCGGTATTCACGGCGGTAATACCGGCGCGCGTGAAGGTTCGTACTCGCTGCCGTTTGAACGGATGCAGACCCTGGACAACCCCGTGAAGACCAGCATCTCCATGTTTATGTGGACCGATGCGATTGAACGTGGCCCGGAAATGACCGCCCTGCGCGACGGTGTGCGCGGCAAGGACAAGCTGGACGTGCCGATCAAGATGATCTGGAACTATGCCGGCAACTGTCTTATCAACCAGCACTCCGAAATCAACCGTACCCATGAAATCCTGCAGGACGACAAGAAGTGCGAGATGATTGTGGTGATCGACTGCCACATGACCTCCTCGGCAAAATATGCCGATATTCTGCTGCCAGACTGCACCGCCTCTGAGCAGATGGATTTCGCGCTGGATGCCTCCTGCGGCAACATGTCCTATGTGATCTTCACCGACCAGGCCATCAAGCCGCGTTTTGAGTGCAAAACCATCTATGAAATGACCTCCGAACTGGCGAAACGGCTTGGTGTAGAGCAGCAGTTTACCGAGGGGCGTACTCAGGAAGGGTGGATGCGCCATCTTCACGCGCTCTCCCGTAAAGCGATCCCCGATCTGCCGGACTTCGATACCTTCCGCAAGCAGGGTATGTACAAACAGCGTGACCCGGAAGGGCATCACGTGGCGTACAAAGCGTTCCGTGAAGATCCGCAGGCGAACCCGCTAACCACGCCGTCGGGCAAAATCGAAATCTACTCCGAAGAGCTGGCAAAAATCGCCTCTACCTGGGAGCTGCCGGAAGGGGACGTTATCGATTCGCTGCCGATCTACACGCCGGGTTTTGAAAACTATAACGATCCACTGACGGCGAAATTCCCGCTGCAACTGACCGGTTTCCACTACAAAGCGCGTGTTCACTCCACCTACGGTAACGTCGATGTCCTGAAAGCGGCCTGTCGACAGGAGATGTGGATCAACCCGATGGATGCCAAAGCGCGCGGTATCAGCAATGGCGATCGCGTGCGGATCTTTAACGGCCGCGGCGAGGTCCATATTGAAGCCAAAGTGACCCCGCGCATGATGCCCGGCGTGGTGGCGCTGGGGGAAGGCGCCTGGTACAGCCCGGATGCAAAGGGCATCGATCAGGCTGGCAGTATTAACGTACTGACCACGCAGCGCCCGTCGCCGCTGGCGAAAGGCAACCCATCCCACACAAACCTTGTCCAGGTTGAAAAGGTTTAAGGAGTAACCGATGACAACCCAGTATGGATTTTTTATTGATTCCAGCCGTTGCACCGGGTGCAAAACCTGCGAGCTGGCCTGTAAAGATTACAAAGACCTGACTCCGGACGTGAGCTTCCGTCGCATCTACGAATACGCCGGGGGCGACTGGCAGGAAGATAACGGCGTCTGGCATCAGAACGTGTTCGCTTATTACCTGTCGATTGCCTGTAACCACTGTGAAGATCCCGCCTGTACCAAGGTCTGCCCGAGCGGCGCGATGCATAAGCGCGAAGACGGTTTTGTGGTGGTGGATGAAGATGTTTGCATCGGCTGTCGCTATTGCCATATGGCCTGCCCCTACGGCGCACCGCAGTACAACGCCGCGAAAGGGCATATGACCAAATGCGATGGCTGCCACACCCGCGTCGCAGAGGGCAAAAAGCCGATTTGCGTCGAATCCTGCCCGCTGCGCGCGCTGGACTTCGGCCCTGTTGAAGAGCTGCGTCAAAAACACGGTCAGCTTGCCGCAGTGGCGCCCCTGCCGTCTGCGCACTTCACGAAGCCAAGTATTGTGATTAAACCTAACGCCAACAGCCGTCCTACAGGTGATACCACCGGCTACCTGGCAAATCCGAAGGAGGTGTGAGATGGGAAGTGGATGGCATGAATGGCCGCTGATGATCTTCACGGTCTTTGGTCAGTGCGTGGCTGGTGGCTTCATTGTGCTCGCGCTGGCGCTGCTGAAGGGCAATCTCAGCGGCGAACAGCAGCAGCGTTTAGTGTTGAGCATGTTTGGCCTGTGGGTGCTCATGGGAATTGGTTTCATTGCTTCTACGCTGCACCTGGGCTCGCCGATGCGCGCATTTAACTCTCTGAACCGTGTGGGCGCCTCGTCCCTCAGTAATGAGATTGCCAGCGGGGCGATTTTCTATGCCGTTGGCGGGCTGGGCTGGCTGCTGGCCGCAATGAAGAAGCTGCCTGCGGCTCTACGCAGCCTGTGGCTGATCGTGACCATGGTGCTGGGCGTGGTGTTCGTGTGGATGATGGTGCGCGTCTATAACACCATCGACACGGTTCCCACCTGGTACACCGTCTGGACGCCAATGAGCTTCTTCCTGACCATGTTTATCGGCGGGCCGCTGCTGGGCTATCTGCTGCTGCGCGTGGCGGGGGTAGACGGTTGGGCTATGCGCTTGCTGCCTGCCGTTTCGCTGCTGGCGCTGGTCGTGAGTGCTATGGTTGCCCTGATGCAGGGCGCTGAACTGGCAACCATTCACAGTTCGATTCAGCAGGCGTCTGCCCTGGTGCCGGATTACGGTTCGCTAATGGCCTGGCGTGTCGTTCTGCTCGTCGCGGCATTGGTATTCTGGATTGCCCCGCAGCTCAAAGGTTATCAGCCCGCGCTGCCGCTGCTGTCACTGGCCTTTGTACTCGTCCTGGCGGGCGAACTGATTGGCCGTGGGGTATTCTACGGATTGCATATGACCGTGGGTATGGCTGTCGCCAGTTAATACGGACATTCCTTCTGTAAAGCCGGGTCAGAGCGCCCGGCTTTTCTTTTTTTCGATCATGAAATTTTTCGACTGTCGTTTTGTTTTAATTTAGGCCATTAATAAACAAAAACAGAGACATAATTAATATCTATAGCAGGCGTGGCATTAGCAGGATAAGTTTTTTAAATCGACAGGGAACATATTGTGCCTGGCGGCTAAGTCAGTGGATTGACTTTGTTTTTGCCAGTGGCATGATGCGCACGAAATCTGAACTTCCTCACGGCTTTTAATCCATGACCACCTATACCCGGCCAGTGCTGCTGTTGCTCTGTGGCCTGCTGCTGTTGACCCTGGCGATCGCAGTGTTAAATACGCTCGTTCCGCTGTGGCTCGCCCATGAAAACTTACCGACCTGGCAGGTGGGTATGGTCAGCTCGTCCTTTTTTACCGGAAACCTGCTGGGCACGCTGGTGACAGGGAGCCTTATTAAGCGCTTAGGCTTTAACCGCAGCTATTACCTGGCCTCGCTGATTTTCGCCGCCGGGTGTGCGGGGCTGGGCCTGATGGTCGGCTTCTGGAGCTGGATGGTGTGGCGTTTTATCGCCGGCGTAGGCTGCGCGATGATTTGGGTGGTTGTTGAAAGTGCGTTAATGTGCAGCGGCACGTCGCGCAACCGCGGGCGCCTGCTGGCAGCCTATATGATGGTGTACTACGTGGGGACCGTGCTGGGGCAGCTGATGGTCAGCAAGCTGCCAACCGATCTGATGAGCGTTCTGCCGTGGGTGACGGGTATGGTGCTGGCCGCAATCCTGCCGCTGCTCTTTACCCGTATTGTGAACCAGAACAGCGAACATCAGGAAGCCACCCACGTCTGGCCAATGCTGAGACTCCGGCAGGCACGTCTGGGGGTAAACGGCTGCATTATTTCCGGGATTGTACTGGGCTCGCTCTATGGCCTGATGCCGCTCTATCTGAACCATCAGGGCGTCAGCGATTCCGGGATCGGCTTCTGGATGGCGGTGATGGTGAGTGCGGGCATTCTCGGCCAGTGGCCTATTGGCCGTCTGGCGGACCGTTTTGGCCGCCTGCTGGTGCTGCGCGTTCAGGTCTTCGTGGTGATCATGGGATGCCTCGCCATGCTCAGCAACGCCGCGATGGCACCGGCGCTGTTTATTCTTGGGGCTGCCGGTTTCACGCTCTATCCGGTCGCGATGGCCTGGGCCTGTGAGAAAGTGGAACATCATCAGCTGGTGGCTATGAACCAGGCGCTTTTACTGAGCTATACCATCGGCAGTTTATTAGGGCCGACATTTACCGCGATGCTAATGCAGAATTATTCCGACAATTTGCTGTTCATCATGATCGCCAGCGTGTCGTTTATTTATCTCCTGATGCTGCTGCGCAAAGCGGGCGAACATCCAACGCCAGTGGCCCATGCCTGATTAAATAAAAGCCAGTCATCGACTGGCTTTTTATCCCCATCACATCTAAGACTTTTACGCATTGTTTGTTTACCGCGCCAGGCGATAATTCAGGTGAGTTCTATCACTAAAAGGCAGCAACCATGGCTACACGTCGTTTAACCACTACCGCACTGGCAGTAGTGTTGTCTTTAACGTTTGCTACAGCACCGGTCATGGCTAATCCTGGAAACGGGAATGGCGGTGGTGGTCACGGTAACAGTGGCGGACAAGGTAATGGTGGTAATCACGGCAATTCCGGAAATCACGGTAACGGAAATTCCGGTACCCATGGTAGTAAACACAATACAGACAACCCGGGTAAATCAAATAAAAGCGTCAGCGATGATGTCGATGCTCGTGTAAGCTTCGATCATGCCCGTCATCTGGCAGTGAACTATGGTTTAACCGGCTATGAGTCACTGCCTCCGGGCATTGCGAAAAACCTTGCACGCGGTAAACCACTGCCTCCGGGGATTGCGAAGAAAACCGTGCCGGCTTCTATGCTGGACCAGCTGCCCTCCTATCCTGGCTATGAATGGCGCGTGGTCGGTGACGATCTGGTCTTAATTGCACTCAGCACGGCTGTGGTGACGACCATTATTAACGGTGTGTTCAAATAGAATAAATAAGGCCCGGTTTTTACCGGGCCTTTTCTTTAATACTAATACATTACTTTGTGACCGTACTGTTCAAGAATACCTTTCACGCGCTCCATCGTCTCTTTCTTCGGCGGCTTCACGCCATCAAGCTTATATTCTTCGCCCATTGCCACCCATTTATGTTTTCCCAGTTCATGGTAGGGCAGAAGCTCAATTTTCTCGACGTTGCCCATGTCGCGGGTAAATTCGCCCAGGCGGTGCGCGGAATCGTCGTCATCTGACCAGCCTGGGACCACCACGTAGCGGATCCAGGTTTTAATGCCTTTCGCTGAGATATATTTAGCAAACTCCAGCGTACGGTGGTTGGACACGCCAACCAGATTCTGGTGGATCTCGTCGTTCATCTGTTTGAGATCGAGCATCACCAGATCGGTCACTTCGAGCAATTCATCAATAACGGGATCGTAGCGGCGCACAAAACCGTTCGTGTCGAGGCAGGTATGAATACCTTCTTTGTGGCAGGCGCGGAACCAGTCGCGGACAAACTCGGCCTGAAGAATGGCCTCGCCACCGGACGCCGTCACACCACCGCCGGACGCGTTCATAAAGTGGCGGTAGGTCACCACCTCTTTCATCAGATCGTCGACGGTCACTTCTTTCCCGCCGTGCGTGTCCCAGGTGTCGCGGTTATGGCAGTACAGGCAGCGCATCAGGCAGCCCTGGAAAAAGGTAATAAAGCGGATACCCGGGCCATCGACGGTGCCACAGGATTCAAAGGAGTGAATGCGACCAATAGTTGACATTGCGGTGATATCTCCAGCATCGGCCCGTCCGGGGCCTGTGTATGCACAGCTCAAAACCGGCTGTGTTGAAGTCTGTTTTGGCTGATATCCATAGAGTATAGATAGCGGACAAAAGAGACTGAGGTGGAGAGGGTGCTAAAAAGGCCCCACTGACGTGGAGCCTTTATTGTACGCTTTTTAACGCGTGATTTCAGTCATTTCCACTTACATGGACTGAGTGAAAGTACGGGTGATAACGTCCTGCTGCTGTTCTTTGGTCAGGGAGTTAAAACGTACTGCGTAGCCAGATACGCGGATGGTCAACTGAGGATATTTCTCAGGGTGTTCCATCGCGTCGAGCAGCATTTCACGGTTCATTACGTTCACGTTCAGGTGCTGACCACCTTCGATGGACGCTTCGTGGTGGAAGTAACCATCCATCAGACCCGCGAGGTTTGTTTTACGCACTTCGTCGTCTTTACCCAGCGCGTTTGGCACGATAGAGAAGGTATAGGAGATACCATCTTTCGCGTAAGCAAACGGCAGTTTCGCAACGGATGTCAGAGAGGCAACAGCACCTTTCTGGTCACGACCGTGCATTGGGTTAGCACCTGGGCCGAATGGCGCGCCAGCACGACGACCGTCTGGGGTGTTACCGGTTTTCTTACCATACACAACGTTAGAGGTGATGGTCAGAACAGACTGAGTCGGGATAGCGTTACGGTAGGTAGTGAGTTTCTGAATTTTCTTCATGAAACGTTCTACCAGGTCAACCGCCATGTCATCCACGCGAGCGTCGTTGTTACCAAACTGCGGGTATTCGCCTTCGATTTCGAAGTCGATAGCCAGACCATCTTCGTCACGAATTGGTTTAACTTTCGCATATTTGATTGCAGACAGGGAGTCAGCAGCAACGGACAGACCTGCGATACCACACGCCATGGTGCGGATAACGTCACGGTCGTGCAGCGCCATCAGAGAGGCTTCGTAGCTGTACTTGTCGTGCATGTAGTGGATAACGTTCAGCGCAGTGACATACTGTTTAGCCAGCCAGTCCATGAAGTGATCCATGCGGTCCATGACTTCGTCGAAGTTCAGAACATCGCCTTTTATCGGCTCAGACTTAGGACCCACCTGCATTTTCAGTTTTTCATCAACGCCGCCGTTGATAGCGTACAGCATGGTTTTCGCCAGGTTTGCACGCGCACCGAAGAACTGCATTTGTTTACCAACAACCATTGGGCTTACGCAGCAAGCGATAGCGTAATCGTCGTTGTTGAAGTCCGGACGCATCAGGTCATCGTTCTCGTACTGCAGAGAAGAGGTGTCGATGGACACTTTAGCGGCGAATTTCTTGAAGTTCAGAGGCAGTTTTTCAGACCACAGAACGGTGATGTTCGGCTCCGGAGAAGGACCCATGGTGTACAGGGTGTTCAGGAAGCGGAAGCTGTTTTTAGTTACCAGAGTACGACCATCAACGCCCATACCACCGATAGATTCAGTTGCCCAGATTGGGTCACCGGAGAACAGCTCATCGTATTCAGGGGTACGCAGGAAGCGAACCATACGCAGTTTCATGACCAGGTGGTCAATCATTTCCTGTGCGTCTTGCTCGGTAATTTTGCCAGCTTTCAGGTCACGTTCGATGTAGGCATCCAGGAAGGTGGATACGCGACCGAAGGACATTGCGGCACCGTTCTGAGACTTAACTGCGGCCAGGTAGCCGAAGTAGGTCCACTGGATAGCTTCCTGAGCGTTGGTTGCAGGACCAGAGATATCGCAGCCGTATTTCGCTGCCATTTCTTTGATCTGACCCAGCGCGCGGTGCTGTTCAGCAATCTCTTCACGCAGACGGATAGTCGCTTCCAGGTTTACGCCGTTTTCCAGATCGGACTG
The DNA here is from genome assembly GCF_003986875.1 of Enterobacter sp. WCHEn090032. Taxonomy (NCBI): domain Bacteria; kingdom Pseudomonadati; phylum Pseudomonadota; class Gammaproteobacteria; order Enterobacterales; family Enterobacteriaceae; genus Enterobacter; species Enterobacter sp. WCHEn090032. The sequence goes on along the minus strand of NZ_RXRN01000003.1, from coordinate 191,961 downwards.
CAGGGAAACAAACTGCGCGTACTTGTCTTTCATCAGGAAGTCGATACCGTACAGCGCAACGCGACGGTAGTCACCGATGATACGGCCACGGCCATAGGCATCTGGCAGACCAGTCAGAACGCCAGATTTACGGCAGTTCAGAATGTCTTTGGTGTAAACATCGAATACGCCCTGGTTATGGGTTTTGCGGTATTCGGTGAAGATTTTTTTCAGCATTGGGTCCAGCTCGCGGTTATACGCTTTGCAGGAACCTTCAACCATTTTAATACCACCGAACGGGATGATTGCGCGTTTCAGTGGTGCTTCAGTCTGCAGACCAACGATTTTCTCAAGGGCTTTGTTGATATAGCCAGCGTCGTGAGAAGTGATGGTGGAAGCCACGGAGGTGTCAAAATCAACTGGCGCGTGAGTGCGGTTTTCCAGTTTAACGCCTTCCATTACGCTGTCCCACAGCTTGGTGGTCGCTTCAGTTGCGCCAGCCAGGAAGGATTCGTCACCTTCATACGGGGTATAGTTTTTCTGAATGAAGTCACGTACGTTGACTTCATTCTGCCAGTCACCTTTCGCAAAACCTTCCCAGGCTGTGGCTAACTTTTCATTAAGCTCGGACATGTAACACCTACCTTCTTAAGTGGATTTTTTATTTACTGCCTGAGAAAACCATCAATGATGATCGTCGCCACGCAGGTAAATGACCCAGTATGTCAACCCAACTAACAGACCCCCACCGATAATGTTCCCGATAGTGACAGGGATCAGGTTATCAGTAATGAAATTCATAATAGTCAGGTGAGAGAAACTTTCCGGGGATGAACCAACTGCGGTCCAGAACTCCGGGCTTGCAAAGTCGCGGATGACAATGCCCATTGGGATCATGAACATATTCGCGATACTGTGCTCAAAGCCGCTGGCAACAAACATCGCAACCGGCAGAACCATGATTAAGGCTTTGTCCATCAGGCTACGACCGGAGTAGCTCATCCATACAGCCAGGCAGACCATCAGGTTCGCGAGGATGCCGAGAGCAACGGCTTCAATAAATGTGTGGTGCATTTTGTGGTCGGCGGTTTGCAGGACGTTCAGTCCCCAGCCGCCGTTGGCGGTCATGTACTCGCCAGAAAGCCACATCAACAAAACAAAGAGCAGACAGCCAACCAGGTTACCCAGGTAGACGTTAAGCCAGTTACGTGCCAGCTGACCCCAGGTAATTCTTCCGCTGGCCTTTGCCACGACAATCAGCACCGTTGAGGTGAAGAGATCGGCACCGCAAATGACGCAAAGAATCAGACCCAGTGAGAAGCAAATGCCGCCAATCAGTTTGGCCATGCCAAAAGGCATTCCGGCTGTACCGGTGGTGGCGGTGATGTAGAAGACGAAAGCGATAGAGATGAACACACCAGCCGTGATCGCCAGATAGAACGTCTTCATCGGGTGTTTCGTTGCTTTATAGACACCCGCTTCTTCGGCGACTTTTGCCATCGCAGCGGGGAGTAAAAGATCAAAAGGGTTGTCAGCTTTCACACTAACTCTCTCTTTATTAAGTCGGCGACGAGATACTAACAAAGCATTATAGAAGAGAAATTGATATAGATCATATCTCGCCTGGCTTATAGGCCCGCAGTGTGTATGGTTTTACACCAAATGCGGAGTAAGTATTTGATTATCCGTATAAAAATAAATTTTAAAAGTTGTGAAAAGAGTTGAATTTTTTCGTTCGGCCACCTCTGAAACAGTTAATTAATATGGAGTATTAGCCATAAAAAGTAACAGTAAAGTCCGGGTAGATATTATTATATTTACCCATGATTAACTTTATTATTACAATCAACAGTCATTGCCGAAGAAAATAAAAAAAGGGGCAATGAAATTGCCCCGTAATATAGCCCAGCTGATTGAATACGCCTACTGCTGGTAATGTTATGTGCGCTTATTTTGACCAGTAAGCGGCTTTCGCTTTCTGCAGCTTCTCATAGGCCTTCAGCAGCGACTGATGCGCCGGGAAGGCTTTCAGATCGCTGTCAACAGCCTGCAGACCGTAGAACGGCTCTTCACCGCTCAGCGCCGCGCTGGCCGCTTCTACCGCCTCGGCACCGTACATGCGCACAAAAGCATTCAGATACTGCAGCGGCTCACGATCCTCTTCCTGCGCGAGAAGCAGGAGGGTTTGCAGGCAGCGGTAATAGTTGGTGCGCTCGGCAGAGAAGACCGACTGGTTAAACTCCATGGTCCACTCGGTCCAGGCCAGGGCCTGATCCAGATCGCCGCCCGCCAGCGCCAGCATCGCTTTCAGCTCGCCGATGCGCAGGGTATACCAGCCGTTATCTTTACCGGTGGCCAGACCGAGCAGCTCGCGTACGCGTGTGAAGTCATCGTGGCCTTCCTCGTCCAGCTGGGCGATCAGGTTCAGATAATCCTCTTTTTCCCATTCGCTGCCCGGCAGTGCCAGCAGCGTTTCACGCAGATGCGCGCCCATGCTGTTATTCGCCAGCCACAGATCTTCAGCAGGGTAGATGTCGGACATGCCAGGAACAATAATACGGCACGCATAGACGCCCAGGTGCTCGTAGTCAGCAATGTAGACTTCTTTATCTTCGGATTTGAAGATGGCCATCAGCGTGGCGAACTCTTCTTCCGTGGTACCGGCAAAGCTCCAGTCCACGAAAGGATAGTCTGCGTCCTGTTTGAACAGATCCCATGAGATCAAACCGCTGGAGTCGATGAAGTGGGTTTCCAGATTGGTATGCTCAGCCACTTCTTCATCGTCGAACGTTGGCGGCGTAAACACGTCGAGGTCTTTCAGGCTACGGCCCTGAAGCAGTTCGGTCACGGTACGTTCCAGCGCTACGCCGAAGTCCGGATGTGCGCCGAAGGAGGCGAAGCAGGTGCCATTCGTCGGGTTAAACAGCACAACGCAGATAACCGGGTATTTACCGCCCAGCGAGCCGTCATACGCAAAGATTGGGAAACCTTCGGCTTCCAGTTTGGCGATGGATTCCACCACGCCCGGATAACGCGCCAGCACGTCTGCCGGAATTTCAGGCAGGCTGATGGATTCGGCAATAATGCGGTTTTTAATGTGGCGTTCGAAGACTTCAGACAGACCCTGCACGCGCGCTTCATTGCGGGTATTACCGGCGGACATGCCGTTAGACACGTACAGGTTGCCGACGATGTTCATCGGGATATAGACGGTCTGCTCATCCGACTGACGGGTGAATGGCAGGGCGCAAATACCGCGATCTTCGTTACCGGACTGCAGATCGATCAGCATGCTGGCGGTCAGTTCGTTTTCGGGATCGTAAAACGCACGCAGACGCGTATCCAGGATACCTTCCGGCAGTTCGTCATCTTCGGTCAGCGGGAACCATTTTTCATTCGGGTAGTGAACGAACGGGCCGTTAGCGATGGTTTCACCCAGCCAGAAATCGGCGAAGAAGTAATTGGTGGACAGACGCTCAAAATACTCACCCAGCGCAGAGGCCAGTGCCGCTTTTTTTGTCGCGCCTTTACCGTTGGTAAAGCACAGGGCACAGTCTTTATCGCGAATATGTACGGACCAGACATGCGGCACCGGATTGAGCCAGGAGGCTTCTTCGATGTTAAAACCCAGGTCGGTCAGTTTCTGCTGGAAGCGAGCGATGGAATCTTCCAGGGCGGCGTCTTTGCCGGGGATAAACGTTTGAGTCATGGCGTTCACTTTTATCGTACGTAAAGCGCGCAATGATACGGGTTTTGCGTGACAGGTGCTATCTCCGGCGAAAATAAAAGACTGGGCTATGCTTACTGTCAGTAACTCACTGTTAAGGCATAGAAAAATGAAAGCATTCGATCTCCAGCGGATGGCGTTTGATAAAGTCCCTCCCGAATTTTTAGGCGAAGTGGCGCTGCGTAGTCTGTATACCTTCGTTCTGGTCTTCCTGTTTCTTAAAATCACCGGCCGTCGCGGCGTGCGGCAGATGTCGCTTTTTGAAGTATTGATCATCCTGACGCTGGGTTCAGCGGCGGGGGATGTCGCTTTTTATGATGATGTGCCGATGGTGCCGGTGTTTATCGTTTTTGTCTCACTGGCGCTCCTCTATCGCCTGGTAATGTGGCTGATGTCGAAAAGCGAAAAGCTGGAAGATCTGCTTGAAGGAAAGCCGGTCGTGATCGTCGAGGACGGTCAGCTGGCCTGGGAAAATGTCCAGAGTGCCAATATGACCGAGTTTGAGTTCTTTATGGAGCTGCGCCTGAACAGCGTGGAACAGCTCGGGCAGGTGCGTCTGGCGATAATGGAAACTAACGGGCAGATCAGCGTCTATTACTACGCGGATGAGGACGTAAAGCCCGGTCTCTGTATTTTGCCGGATATGCTGATCGAGCGTTTCAGGACGGTCCCCGAAGCAGGCGATTACGCTTGCGTAAGATGTAGCCATGTTGTGACCATGAAGCCTGGCGATCGTCAATTATGCCCTCGCTGTGCAAATCCGGAATGGACGAAGGTTAGCCGGGCTAAACGGATCACCTGACAGCCATTTTGTCGGTTTTGCGATAGCGAAGCGGCAGATTGTTTTGTGTGACGCGGGGCACATTTCACCGGTCATAAGTTTTAGACATTGCGGCGCGTGTCACTGAATGATAAAACCGATATCCACAGTTATAACTTATGGCTTTTAGCGTGGTGAGGGGAAATGGCTCAAGTCTTTAATTTCAGTTCAGGTCCGGCAATGTTACCGGCAGACGTGCTTAAACAGGCTCAACAGGAACTTTGTGACTGGAACGGTCTGGGGACGTCGGTGATGGAAATCAGCCACCGGGGTAAAGAGTTTATTCAGGTGGCGGAAGAGGCAGAAAAGGATTTTCGCGATCTGCTGAATATTCCCTCGAACTACAAAGTATTGTTCTGCCATGGCGGCGGACGCGGCCAGTTTGCTGGCATACCGCTAAACATCCTGGGTGATAAAACGACGGCAGACTACGTTGATGCGGGCTACTGGGCGGCCAGTGCGGTGAAAGAAGCGCACAAGTACTGCACGCCGAATGTTATCGACGCCAAAGTGACCGTTGACGGTCTGCGTGCCGTGAAGGCCATGAGCGAGTGGCAACTCTCTGACAACGCTGCGTATCTTCACTACTGCCCGAACGAAACCATCGACGGTATCGCCATCGACGAGACCCCGAACTTCGGTAAAGACGTGGTGGTTGCCGCAGATTTCTCCTCCACCATTCTTTCTGCGCCAGTTGACGTCAGTCGCTACGGTGTAATTTATGCGGGCGCGCAGAAAAATATCGGCCCTGCTGGCCTGACTATCGTCATCGTGCGCGAAGACCTGCTGGGTAAAGCGCATAAATCCTGCCCGTCGATTCTCGATTACACCGTGCTGAACGATAACGACTCCATGTTCAACACCCCGCCGACGTTTGCCTGGTACCTGTCCGGCCTGGTCTTCAAATGGCTGAAGCAAAACGGTGGTGTGGCGCAGATGGACAAGGTTAATCAGCAGAAAGCCGAGCTGCTGTACGGCGTGATTGATAAGAGCGATTTCTATCGTAACGATGTGGCGAAAGCCAACCGTTCGCGCATGAACGTGCCGTTCCAGCTGGCGGACAGCAACCTGGATAAAGTCTTCCTGGAAGAGTCCTTCGCGGCAGGTCTGCACGCGCTGAAAGGCCACCGAGTGGTGGGCGGCATGCGTGCCTCCATCTATAACGCCATGCCGCTGGAAGGCGTTAAAGCGCTGACCGATTTCATGATTGACTTCGAACGTCGCCACGGTTAATTGCGCTGTTTTCACCCCCGTAGCCCTGCTGCGGGGTTTTTATTATGTTGAGTTGAGATAAGTTTCATGGAATCCCTGACGTTACAACCTATCGCGCGGGTAGATGGCACCATCAATCTGCCTGGTTCAAAAAGTGTCTCGAACCGCGCTCTGCTGCTGGCAGCTCTGGCAAACGGCACCACCGTCCTCACGAACCTGCTGGACAGCGATGACGTGCGCCATATGCTCAATGCGCTGAAAGCGTTGGGAGTTCATTACACGCTGTCTGACGACCGTACCCGCTGCGAGGTGACGGGGAACGGCGGCGCGCTACGCTCGGCTGATGAGCTTGAACTGTTTCTGGGTAACGCGGGGACCGCAATGCGTCCGCTGGCGGCAGCGCTGTGTCTGGGCAGCAACAACATTGTCCTGACAGGCGAGCCGCGCATGAAAGAGCGCCCGATCGGCCATCTGGTGGATGCCCTTCGTCAGGGCGGCGCGCAGATTGAGTATCTGGAGCAAGAGAATTATCCACCCCTGCGTCTGCGCGGGGGCTTTACCGGCGGTAACGTCGAGGTTGACGGTAGCGTATCCAGCCAGTTCCTGACGGCGCTGCTGATGACCGCACCGCTGGCACCGCAGGATACCGTTATCACTATTAAGGGCGATCTGGTTTCCAAACCGTACATTGATATTACGCTGCATCTGATGAAGACCTTCGGTGTAGAGGTTGAAAACCAGGCTTATCAGCGTTTTGTCGTTCGCGGCGCCCAGCAATATCAGTCTCCGGGCCATTACCTGGTGGAAGGGGATGCCTCTTCCGCTTCGTATTTCCTGGCTGCCGGGGCGATTAAAGGCGGCACGGTGAAAGTGACCGGCATTGGCCGTAACAGCGTGCAGGGCGATATTCGTTTTGCTGACGTGCTGGAGAAAATGGGCGCCATTGTCACCTGGGGCGATGATTTCATCTCCTGTACACACGGTGAATTGAAGGCCATTGATATGGACATGAACCATATCCCGGATGCGGCGATGACCATCGCCACGGCGGCGCTGTTTGCAAAAGGCACCACCACGCTGCGTAACATCTACAACTGGCGCGTGAAAGAGACAGATCGTCTGTTCGCAATGGCCACCGAGTTGCGTAAGGTGGGAGCTGAAGTGGAAGAGGGCGAAGACTACATTCGCGTTACACCTCCGGCAAAACTGCAGTTCGCGGAAATTGGGACCTACAACGATCACCGTATGGCGATGTGCTTCTCGCTGGTGGCGCTGTCCGATACCGCGGTGACCATCCTCGATCCAAAATGTACGGCGAAAACCTTCCCGGACTACTTCGAACAGCTGGCCCGCATCAGTACTCTGGCCTGATAACAGCGTGCCGCATCGCCCGATGCGGCATTTGCTTACGCTTCCTGACGTTCATTCACGCGCATTTCTTCTACACTCTGCTTCATTAATTCCCTAATTTGCACGCAAAGGTAACAGTTGCGCACGTTGGCGCGTATAATGCGCGGCGTTTATGTAAACGGTATGCCTTATTTAAGGAGAAAAAGATGACGGCAGTTGCCCCGGTAATCACCATTGATGGGCCTAGTGGCGCAGGGAAAGGTACGCTGTGCAAAGCGATGGCGGAAGCATTGCAATGGCATCTTTTAGATTCGGGAGCAATCTATCGCGTGCTGGCGCTGGCTGCACTGCATCATCATGTGGATGTAGCCTCTGAAGAGGCGCTGGTTCCGTTGGCGGCGCATCTGGATGTGCGTTTCGTGTCGACCGATGGCAACCTCGAAGTCATCCTTGAAGGGGAAGATGTGAGCGGCGAAATTCGTACGCAGGAAGTGGCGAATGCCGCCTCCCAGGTGGCGGCATTCCCGCGCGTTCGTGAGGCGCTGTTACGTCGTCAGCGCGCGTTCCGTGAAGCCCCGGGTCTGATTGCGGACGGGCGTGATATGGGAACCGTGGTATTCCCTGATGCGCCGGTGAAAATTTTCCTTGACGCCTCTTCGGAAGAACGTGCGCAACGCCGCATGCTTCAGTTGCAGGAGAAGGGGTTTAGTGTTAACTTTGATCGCCTTTTATCCGAGATAAAAGAGCGCGATGACCGCGATCGTAACCGCGCCGTCGCCCCACTTGTTCCTGCAGAAGATGCATTAGTTCTGGATTCCACCAGTTTAACTATTGAGCAAGTGATTGAAAAAGCGCTACAATATGCGCGCCAAAAACTGGCACTCGCGTAATCGCGACCGATTTAGCAGTACCCCCGCTGCAATGGATTGACGGCGGGTATGTGAAACAACCCCATCCGGCACGGAGCCAGGTGGACGTTAATATTAACCTGAAGATTAAACATGACTGAATCTTTTGCTCAACTGTTTGAAGAATCCTTAAAAGAAATCGAAACCCGTCCGGGTTCCATCGTTCGCGGTGTTGTTGTTGCTATCGACAAAGACGTAGTACTGGTTGACGCCGGTCTGAAATCTGAGTCCGCCATTCCGGCAGAGCAGTTCAAAAACGCCCAGGGCGAGCTGGAAATCCAGGTGGGTGACGAAGTTGACGTTGCTCTGGACGCAGTAGAAGACGGCTTCGGCGAAACCCTGCTGTCTCGTGAGAAAGCTAAACGTCACGAAGCATGGATCACGCTGGAGAAAGCTTACGAAGAAGCTGAAACTGTGGTCGGTGTTATCAACGGCAAAGTTAAAGGTGGCTTCACTGTTGAGCTGAATGGTATTCGTGCGTTCCTGCCAGGTTCTCTGGTAGACGTTCGTCCAGTCCGTGACACCCTGCACCTCGAAGGCAAAGAGCTTGAGTTCAAAGTAATCAAGCTGGACCAGAAGCGTAACAACGTTGTTGTTTCCCGTCGTGCCGTTATCGAATCCGAAAACAGCGCAGAACGCGATCAGCTGCTGGAAAACCTGCAGGAAGGCATGGAAGTCAAAGGTATCGTTAAGAACCTCACTGACTACGGCGCATTCGTTGACCTGGGCGGCGTTGATGGCCTGCTGCACATCACCGACATGGCGTGGAAACGCGTTAAGCACCCAAGCGAAATCGTGAATGTGGGCGACGAAATCACTGTTAAAGTGCTGAAGTTCGACCGCGAGCGTACTCGTGTATCCCTCGGCCTGAAACAGCTGGGCGAAGATCCATGGGTAGCTATCGCTAAGCGTTACCCAGAAGGTACCAAACTGACTGGTCGCGTGACCAACCTGACTGACTACGGCTGCTTCGTTGAAATCGAAGAAGGCGTTGAAGGTCTGGTACACGTTTCCGAAATGGACTGGACCAACAAAAACATCCACCCATCCAAAGTTGTTAACGTTGGTGATGTAGTGGAAGTGATGGTTCTGGATATCGACGAAGAACGTCGTCGTATCTCCCTGGGCCTGAAGCAGTGCAAAAACAACCCATGGCAGCAGTTCGCGGAAACCCACAACAAGGGCGACCGTGTTGAAGGTAAAATCAAGTCTATCACTGACTTCGGTATCTTCATCGGCCTGGACGGCGGCATCGATGGCCTGGTTCACCTGTCTGACATCTCCTGGAACGTTGCAGGCGAAGAAGCAGTTCGTGAATACAAAAAAGGCGACGAAATCGCTGCAGTTGTTCTGCAGGTTGACGCAGAGCGTGAGCGTATCTCCCTGGGCGTTAAACAGCTCGCGGAAGATCCGTTCAACAACTGGGTTGCACTGAACAAGAAAGGCGCAATCGTAAACGGTAAAGTAACTGCAGTTGACGCTAAAGGCGCAACCGTAGAACTGGCTGACGGCGTTGAAGGTTACCTGCGCGCTTCTGAAGCTTCCCGTGACCGCGTTGAAGATGCCACTCTGGTTCTGAACGTAGGCGACGACGTTGAAGCTAAGTTCACCGGTGTTGACCGTAAGAACCGTGCAATCAGCCTGTCTGTTCGTGCTAAAGACGAAGCTGATGAGAAAGATGCAATCGCAACTGTTAACAAACAGGAAGATGCAAACTTCTCTAACAACGCAATGGCTGAAGCTTTCAAAGCAGCTAAAGGCGAGTAATATCAGGTTCTCAGCATCATTTGAGCTGTAACGCATTTACAGCGCGAAGGATGAGGAGCAAACTTGACAGATTGCAGGATCCGTCCTGTAATCAATAACAAAGGGCGGCTACGGCCGCCCTTGTTTAATGAGCTGTTCAGCTAATTGGTTTGAAAGGAACCGGAGGAATCATGACCAAGTCAGAATTGATTGAAAGACTTGCCAGTCAGCAACCGCATATCCCTGCCAAGGCAGTGGAAGATGCCGTAAAAGAGATGCTGGAGCATATGGCCTCCACTCTTGCCCAGGGCGAGCGCATTGAAATCCGCGGTTTCGGTAGTTTTTCTCTGCACTATCGTGCTCCACGTACCGGGCGTAACCCGAAAACGGGCGATAAAGTCGAACTGGAAGGTAAGTACGTTCCGCACTTTAAGCCAGGTAAAGAATTGCGCGATCGCGCCAATATTTATGGCAACTGAGTTTATCCCTTGGGGTAAACTGGGTTCGAAAGAAAGCACCTGCGGGTGCTTTTTTTGTGCTTAACGTTTTCATTCTGAAGAGCTCCCGCATTTTTCATTTCCGTTTCTGCAAACGGATAAAAACAGTACGGCACGTGCTGTAAAACCTGGTCTTCCCACCTGACAACACGCTCTGTCTGCTTACATACTGCCATCCTGAAACAGGGAGGTAGCAATGGGCATACCCGCGCTGAGCATCTGCGCCATTCTGGCAATAACCCCTTTGCTCTGGTTACCTGAGCTGCCATCACGTTATCTCGTCTGGATAATGATTGGGGGTGGTGTCGTGCTGGCTGCACGGCGAAACGTACAACTGAAGTATGTGGGGATGGGGGTGTTATTTTGTGTATGGGGGATCCTTGCCGCGCAGGAGAGCGTCTGGCCTATGGCGCATTTAACCTCGGGAGCGGTGCGGGCTGAGGTCGAGATCACCGCGACAGATGGCAAAACCCTGCTCCAGGGAAACATTCTCAGCGTGGACGGTCAACGCTGGTGGGCGTCCACGGGCGTAACCCTGTATGGCAACGATCTGCCACAGAACGTATGTGCCGGTCAGCGCTGGGCCATGACGCTCAGACTCAGGCCAGTGCACGGCGAACTGAACGACGGAGGCTATGATGCCCAGCGAAGCGCTCTTGCTCAACATCAAACGCTGAGCGGACGGTTCACCCATGCGGAACGCGTCGATGGGCGCTGCAGCCTGCGCGCACAATACCTGATGTCACTGCAAAAGCGACTTTCTGCTTATCATTGGGGAGCGGTTATCCTCGGGTTGGGGATGGGGGAGCGTCTGGATGTCCCACGGGAAATAAAAGATCTGATGCGAGAAACCGGCACGCTGCATCTCATGGCGATTTCAGGTCTGCATATCGCACTGGCAGCATCCATCGTCTGGTTACTGGCTCGCGGTTTCCAGTTGTTATTACCCGCCCATCGGATCCGCTGGCAAATGCCTCTCCTGGCCGGGTTGGCGTTTGCCGCTTTTTACGCCTGGCTTACCGGTTTACAACCACCGGCAATGCGAACGGTTATCGCCCTTGCTGTACTCGCGACGTTACGTATTACGGCCCGTCAATGGTCTCCCTGGCAGGTATGGTTTTGCTGTATCGCGGCGATCCTGCTAAGCGATCCGTTAGCCGTACTGTCGCAAAGTCTGGCCCTGTCAGCATTTGCCGTCGCTGCGTTGATTTTCTGGTTTCAGTGGTTGCCGCTTCCTCACTGGCACCGGGCTCGTCGGATACGACCACTCCTGAACCTCGTATATCTACAGGTCGGAATGTTGCTGCTGCTTATGCCGTTGCAGGTGCTGATTTTCCATGGTTTCAGCCTCTCATCCCTCATTGCCAATCTCTTTGCCGTTCCCCTGGTGACGTTTGTCTCCGTGCCGCTGATCCTGCTCGGTATGCTGCTCCATCTGCTGCCGCTGGCGGCGGTAGAAAGTGCCGTCTGGTTTGCGGCCGATAAGTCGCTTGCGGGACTCTTCTGGCTACTGATGCGCCTGCCTGATGGCTGGCAAAATGTGGATCAACGCTGGCAGTACCTGTCATTGCTGCCCTGGCTTGCCATCGCGGGCTGGCGTTTTCGTGCCTGGAAAATCGTTCCTGCCGTTTGTCTGGCAGGCAGCGTCCTGTTGACATATCCCCTGTGGCGAACAACAAAAAGCGATAGCTGGACGCTACATATGCTGGATGTAGGGCAGGGGCTGGCTATGGTCATTGAACGGCAGGGAAAAGCCATTCTGTATGATACCGGGCTCGCCTGGCCGGGCGGAGACAGCGCGCAGCGGTTAATTATTCCGTGGCTTCGCTGGCATCACCTGCGGCCGGAAGGCGTCATTCTCAGTCATGATCACCTCGACCATGCAGGGGGCCTGGTATCGCTGAAAAAAGCCTGGCCTGAAATGTGGATAAGAAGCCCCTTACGTCAGGCAGGTCATCGCCCTTGTTTCCGGGGACAACGCTGGCAATGGCAGGGACTTACCATTACCGTTCACTGGCCACCAGAGAATTATCCCTCCCAGGGGAATAACGCTTCCTGTGTGGTAAAAGTTGATGACGGTGAGCAGAGTGTTCTGCTGACGGGAGACATTGAAGCGCCTGCGGAACAGGCTATGCTTAGCCATTACTGGCGTCATCTGACGACCACGCTCATACAAGTTCCCCATCATGGCAGCAATACGTCTTCATCGTTGCCACTGGTACAGCGGGCGGAAGGGCAGATTGCACTGGATTCGGCGGCCCGCTACAACGCGTGGCATTTCCCGTCGGCTAAAGTCGTGCGGCGTTATCGAAAAGAGGGGTATCTCTGGCATGATACGCCTCATTCTGGACAAATATCGGTGACATTCTCGCAACATCACTGGCAAATCCGACGCTTGCGAGAACAAATTTTACCCCGCTGGTATCATCAGTGGTTTGGCGCGCCCGTAGATAACGGGTAGAATATGCGGCTATTTCAACAATGCTGGTTTTTTGAATGCATAACGACAAAGATCTCTCCACGTGGCAAACGTTCCGCCGACTCTGGCCGATGATTGCTCCTTTTAAAGCAGGCTTGATCGTGGCGGGTGTAGCGTTAATCCTCAACGCAGCCAGCGATACTTTTATGCTATCGCTTCTTAAACCGTTACTGGACGACGGTTTTGGTAAAACGGATCGCTCAGTGCTGCTATGGATGCCTCTGGTGGTGATCGGACTGATGATCTTACGCGGTATCACCAGCTATATCTCCAGCTACTGTATTTCCTGGGTTTCAGGAAAAGTGGTGATGACCATGCGCCGTCGACTGTTCAGTCATATGATGGGCATGCCGGTTGCGTTCTTCGATAAACAGTCGACCGGAACGTTGCTGTCGCGTATTACCTACGACTCCGAGCAGGTTGCCTCTTCCTCTTCCAGCGCGCTGATTACCGTTGTGCGCGAGGGTGCGTCGATTATCGGGCTGTTCGTGATGATGTTCTACTACAGCTGGCAGCTGTCGCTGATCCTTATCGTACTGGCTCCGGTCGTGTCCGTGGCTATTCGCGTCGTGTCGAAGCGTTTCCGTAATATCAGCAAGAATATGCAGAATACGATGGGACAGGTGACCACCAGCGCAGAGCAGATGCTGAAAGGGCATAAAGAAGTTCTGATTTTTGGTGGTCAGGACGTCGAAACAAAACGCTTTGATAAAGTCAGCAACAAAATGCGTCTGCAGGGAATGAAAATGGTGTCAGCCTCTTCCATCTCTGACCCGATTATTCAGCTGATTGCCTCACTGGCGCTGGCATTCGTTCTGTATGCGGCAAGCTTCCCAAGCGTGATGGAAACGCTGACGGCAGGTACCATCACCGTGGTCTTCTCCTCCATGATCGCCCTGATGCGTCCGCTGAAGTCCCTGACAAACGTCAACGCCCAGTTCCAGCGCGGGATGGCGGCCTGTCAGACCCTGTTCAGCATTCTCGATTCCGAACAGGAGAAAGATGAAGGTAAGCGCATCATTGAGCGCGCGAACGGTGACGTTGAGTTCCGCAATGTGACCTTCACCTATCCTGGCCGCGAAACACCGGCTCTGCGCAATATCAACCTGACCATTCCGGCAGGAAAAACCGTTGCGCTGGTAGGCCGTTCCGGCTCCGGTAAATCGACCATTGCCAGCCTGATCACCCGTTTCTACGACATTGACGAAGGTGAAATTCTGTTAGACGGCCACGATCTGCGCGAGTATACCCTGCAGTCGCTGCGTAACCAGGTGGCGCTGGTCTCCCAGAACGTGCACCTGTTCAACGATACGGTGGCAAACAACATCGCTTATGCGCGCACTGAAGAGTACAGCCGTGAGCAGATTGAGAATGCCGCGCGTATGGCCTATGCAATGGACTTTATCAACAAGATGGATAACGGTCTCGATACCATCATCGGCGAGAACGGCGTACTGCTCTCCGGTGGTCAGCGTCAGCGTATCGCCATTGCCCGCGCGCTGCTACGTGACAGCCCGATCCTGATCCTGGACGAAGCGACCTCTGCGCTGGATACGGAATCAGAACGTGCGATTCAGTCGGCGCTGGATGAGCTGCAAAAGAACCGTACCTCGCTGGTGATTGCGCACCGTCTGTCGACTATCGAGCAGGCTGATGAAATCGTCGTGGTTGAGGATGGGGTCATTGTTGAACGCGGAAGCCATGCCGATCTGCTGGAACACCGCGGCGTTTATGCTCAGCTACATAAGATGCAGTTCGGCGAATGATTGCACGCATCTGGTCCGGTGAATCTCCGCTGTGGCTGCTGCTTCTGCCGCTCTCCTGGCTGTATGGCCTGGTGAGCGGTGCTATTCGCCTGCTTTACCGTCTGGGGCTGAAGCAGGCATGGCGCGCGCCGGTACCGGTTGTGGTGGTGGGTAATCTTACGGCAGGTGGCAACGGTAAAACCCCGGTGGTCATCTGGCTGGTCGAGCAACTGCAACAGAGCGGTATCCGTCCCGGCGTGGTGTCGCGAGGGTATGGCGGTAAAGCGGCGAAATACCCTCTGTTGCTGACGGCGAAAACCACGACCGCCGAGGCGGGTGATGAGCCAGTATTGATTTACCAGCGTACTGGCGCCCCTGTTGCGGTCTCGCCGGTGCGCAGCGATGCCGTCCGGGCCCTGCTTGCCGAACACGCGGTACAGATAATCATCACGGATGATGGCCTGCAACACTACGCGCTGGCGCGTGATAAAGAGATTGTGGTCATTGATGGCGTTCGTCGTTTTGGTAACGGCTGGTGGCTGCCCGCTGGCCCCATGCGAGAACGGGCTTCACGGCTGAAGTCCGTGGATGCGGTGATCGTGAACGGCGGTGAGGCAAAAACGGGCGAAATCCCTATGCACCTCCAGCCTGGCATGGCCGTCAATCTTGTGACGGGCGAACGTCGTCCGGTTTCTCATTTACCTGCGCTGGTCGCCATGGCGGGTATTGGTCATCCTCCCCGCTTCTTCTCGACGCTGGAACAGGGCGGTGCCCGGCTTGAAAAACGCGTTCCGCTGGCCGATCATCAGGCGCTGTCGGTGGAACAGGTTGACGCACTGACGACGCCCGGTCAGACATTGATCATGACTGAAAAAGATGCGGTGAAATGCCGTCTCTTTGCGAAAGATAACTGGTGGTATCTGCCGGTTGACGCTGAACTCAGCGGCGAGCAGCCGGAACACTTGCTCCAGGAACTGCTGGCGTTGGTGAAATAAACGCTTATGCGGTTCTGGTGGCGCTTTGACTGACAGGAAAACGCATGTCTTTACCGCAACTCTCGCTTTCAGCCGCACGTCATTTACATCTTGCCGCACAGGGGCTGCTTAAAAAGCCCCGTCGCCGTGCGCAGCCTGCCGATATTCTCTCTACCGTCCAGCGCATGTCGCTACTTCAAATCGACACCATTAACATCGTGGCGCGCAGCCCTTACCTGGTGCTGTTTAGCCGGCTGGGGAGTTATCCTTCACAGTGGCTGGATGAGTCGCTCAGCAAGGGGGAGTTGATGGAGTATTGGGCGCACGAAGCCTGCTTCCTGCCCCGTAGCGACTTTGCCCTGGTTCGTCACCGTATGCTTGCGCCGGAGAAGATGGGCTGGAAATACCGCCAGGCGTGGATGCTGGAACATGCGGCTGAAATCGAGCAGCTTATCGCACATATTCAGGAGAACGGTCCGGTACGTTCCGCCGATTTTGAACATCCCCGGAAAGGCACGAGCGGCTGGTGGGAGTGGAAGCCACACAAACGTCATCTGGAAGGCCTGTTTACCTCAGGCAAAGTCATGGTGATTGAACGGCGTAATTTTCAGCGCGTTTACGACCTCACGCATCGCGTGATGCCGCACTGGGACGACGAGCGCGACCTGCTTTCCCGTGAGGCCGCTGAGGCCATCATGCTGGAGAACAGTGCCCGCAGTCTGGGTATTTTCCGTTCACAGTGGCTGGCAGATTATTACCGTCTGCGCCAGCCTGCGCTAAAACCGCTGCTGGAAATGTGGCAGCAAGAACAGCGCATAATCCCCGTCATGGTAGAAACACTGGGCGAAATGTGGCTGCATGAGGAGCTTCTCCCGCTATTGCCTCAGGCTCTGGAAGGGAAACTTCAGGCAACCCACAGCACGGTGCTGTCGCCTTTCGATCCGGTGGTCTGGGACAGAAAACGGGCCGAGCAGCTGTTCGGTTTCAGCTACCGGCTGGAGTGTTACACCCCGGCACCCAAGCGCCAGTATGGCTACTTCGTCTTACCTCTGCTGCATAAGGGGCAACTGGTCGGGCGTATGGATGCCAAAATGCACCGCAAGACCGGTACGCTTGAAATCATTGCGCTTTATCTGGAAGAGGGCGTCAGGGTGACGGCGGCTCTGGAAAAAGGGCTAACGCTCGCCATAAGCGAATTCGCGCGCTGGCAGGGGGCTCACGATGTGACGCTGGGGCGGGTACCTGATGGATTGTTTACATCCTGTCGAAGTGGCTGGGAAACAGGCACTCCCTGAAAAAGGAATGTGTTAAGCTTTAGCGATTACCCATACGGAGGAACTATGGATCACCGTTTACTTGAAATTATTGCCTGCCCGGTATGCAACGGCAAACTCTACTACAGCCAGGACAAACAAGAGCTGATTTGCAAGCTGGACAGTCTGGCTTTCCCGCTGCGTGACGGTATTCCGGTATTGCTGGAAAACGAAGCCCGTTCTCTGGTGGCAGAAGAGAGCAAACCATGAGTTTTGTTGTCATTATTCCTGCGCGTTACGCCTCAACCCGGCTGCCGGGTAAACCGCTGGTGGATATCAATGGCAAACCGATGATTGTGCACGTTCTTGAACGTGCCCGTGAATCGGGTGCTGAGCGCATTATCGTGGCGACCGACCATCCCGATGTCGCGCGTGCGGTTGAGGCTGCCGGTGGGGAAGTGTGTATGACCCGCGCCGATCACCAGTCTGGCACCGAGCGTCTGGCGGAAGTGGTTGAGAAATGCGGTTTCAGCGATGATACGGTCATCGTGAACGTGCAGGGTGACGAGCCGATGATCCCGGCGGTCATTATTCGTCAGGTGGCTGAAAACCTGGCGCAGCGTCAGGTTGGAATGGCCACGCTGGCGGTACCCATTCATCATGCAGAAGAAGCGTTCAACCCGAATGCGGTGAAGGTGGTGACGGATGCTGAGGGCTATGCGCTCTATTTCTCCCGCGCCACCATTCCGTGGGATCGCGATCGCTTTGCGGTTTCAAAAGAGACTATTGGTGATACATTCCTGCGTCACATTGGCATCTACGGCTATCGCGCTGGCTTTATTCGTCGCTACGTGAGCTGGGCACCGAGCCCGCTGGAACATATCGAAATGCTGGAGCAGCTGCGTGTGCTCTGGTATGGCGAGAAAATCCACGTTGCTGTTGCCGAGGAGGTCCCTGGCACGGGCGTTGACACTCCTGAAGATCTTGAGCGCGTTCGCGCCGAACTGCGTTAATCCTGCCTGCATCCCTCATGGAGGGATGCACTCTCCGGTTTATTTTTTCCTATCTTTTCCATAATTGATCTCTGCAGGGTGACATCTGCTTTCTACGCGCTCATTATAAAAGCAGTAGTCTTAATGGGGGTAATCTCATATGGAACAGCTGCGTGCCGAACTGAGTCACCTGCTTGGCGAGAAATTAAGCCGGGTTGAATGTGTGAGTGAAAAGGCTGATACCGCGCTCTGGTCGTTGTACGACAGTCAGGGAAACCCAATGCCGCTGATGGCCAGGAGCTTTACCTCGCCGGGGGTTGCCCGACAGCTCGCCTGGAAAATTTCAATGCTCGCACGGCAGGGAACCGTCCGTATGCCGACGGTTTACGGCGTGATGACGCATGAGGAGCACCCTGGCCCGGATGTGCTGCTGATTGAGCGGCTGCGCGGGGTGTCTGTTGAAGCCCCGGCACGTACGCCGGAGCGCTGGGAACAGCTCAAGGACCAGATTGTCGAGGCGCTGCTGGCCTGGCATCGTCAGGATAGCCGTGGACTCGTTGGCCCGGTCGACAGTACCCAGGAAAACCTGTGGCCGCTGTGGTATCGCCAGCGGGTCGAAGTGCTGTGGGGGACGCTTAACCAGTTCAATAACACCGGTTTAACCATGCAGGACAAACGTATTCTGTTCCGCACTCGCGAGTGCTTACCGGCGCTGTTTGAAGGTTTTAACGACAACTGCGTGCTGATCCACGGTAATTTCACCCTGCGCAGTATGCTCAAGGACTCCCGCAGCGATCAGCTTCTGGCCATGCTGGGGCCGGGAGTCATGCTCTGGGCACCGCGCGAATATGAGTTATTCAGGCTCAGCGACAGCGGGGCGGCGGAAGGTCTGCTTTGGCACTACCTTCAACGTGCGCCCGTTGCCGAAGCGTTTCTCTGGCGGCGCTGGCTCTACCTGCTGTGGGATGAGGTGGCGCAACTGGTGAATACCGGTCGTTTCAATCGCGCCAACTTCGATCTGGCGACAAAATCACTCCTGCCCTGGCTTGCCTGAGGACCCCTTCATCCACTGCCAGAGGCGTCCAAGCGTCTCATAACCCACGCGATCACTGTGCATCAGCCAGGCCGGGGACGGGATCGCCCGTTCCCAGGGGTTAAGCGGCGCGTCGATGGCCATCTGGTTTGCCGGTGCCGGAAGCGGGTGCAGGCCCTGCTTTTCAAAGAAAATCATCGCTCTTGGCAGGTGTGAGGCGGAGGTCACCAGTAAGAACGGGACATCACCAATCGCCTGCTTCACCGCAGCGGCCTCTTCTTCGGTATCTTTTGGGCGATCCAGGGTAATGATCGATGACCGCGGCACGCCGAGCGACTCCGCCACCCTGGCCCCCGCTTCAGCCGTACTCACCGGGTTGGTTTTAGCCGCCGCACCGGTGAAGATCATTTTTGATCCCGGATTCGCCAGCCACAGGCGAATGCCTTCGTTGAGCCGTGGCAGGCTGTTGTTGATCAGGTTTGAGCTGGGGGCCCAGTCCGGGTCCCAGGTATAGCCGCCACCCAGCACCACGATGTAGGCCACTTTCTGATTACCCTGCCATGTTGGGTACCTGTTTTCGATGGGACGTAACAGGCCATCCGCGACCGGTTGCAGGCTCAGCAGCAGCAAGACCAGCCAGCCGAACGTAATAAGCGTTTTGCCACTTTTCTGAAAGCGACTGAACCACACCAGCGCCAACCCCAGCGCGATGATGAGCAGCAGGAGCGGAAGGGGAAGCATCATCCCTCCCACATATTTCTTCAGGGTAAAAAGCATCCTTTTTGGTTCCTTTTTTAACCATATAGCAGGTGAATACCCGTGATATTACACCAGAGAGGTTCATTCTCCGCGCGGGTGTGACAAAATAGCGGTTTTGCAGTTAGCGAGTGGAACTCTCCCAATGCGGGATCGCAATTTTGATGACATCGCGGAAAAGTTTTCGCGCAACATTTATGGCACCACTAAAGGGCAGCTCCGGCAGACGATCCTCTGGCAGGATCTGGACACGATTCTGGCCACCTTCGGGGGGCAAACGTTGCGCGTGCTGGACGCCGGAGGCGGTGAAGGACAGACGGCCATAAAAATGGCGGAACGCGGTCATCACGTCACGCTTTGCGATCTTTCTGCTGAAATGGTCGCCCGTGCGACGCGTGCAGCGGAAGAGAAAGGTGTGAGCGACAACATGCATTTTATACAATGCGCCGCTCAGGACATTGCACAGCATTTGGAAACCCAGGTTGATCTGATATTGTTTCATGCGGTGCTGGAGTGGGTGGCCGATCCGCAAAGCGTGTTACAAACCCTGTGGTCGATGTTGCGCCCGGGCGGCACGCTGTCGCTGATGTTCTACAATGCTAACGGCTTCCTGATGCACAACATGGTTGCGGGTAACTTCGACTATGTTCAGGTCGGGATGCCTAAAAAGAAAAAGCGCACGCTTTCCCCGGACTATCCGCGCGATCCGCAGCAGGTTTATGGCTGGCTGGAAGCGATCGGCTGGAAGATAACCGGGAAGACGGGCGTCAGGGTGTTTCATGATTATCTGCGTGAAAAACACAAACAGCGTGACTGTTTTGACACCTTAACAGAATTAGAAACGCGGTATTGCCGTCAGGAGCCTTTTGTCAGCCTTGGCCGCTATATTCACGTCACCGCGCACAAGCCGCAGATGCAAGGATAACCTATGAGTGAATTTTCCCAGACAGTCCCCGAACTGGTTGCCTGGGCCAGGAAAAACGATTTCTCCATCTCGCTGCCGGTAGACAGACTCTCTTTCCTGCTGGCGGTGGCTACGCTGAACGGCGAACGGCTGGACGGGGAAATGAGCGAGGGTGAACTGGTGGACGCGTTCCGCCATGTCAGTGATGCGTTTGAGCAAACCAGCGAAACCATTAGCGTGCGTGCCAACAACGCAATCAACGATATGGTGCGTCAACGTCTGCTGAACCGCTTTACCAGCGAGCAGGCGGAAGGAAACGCCATCTATCGCCTGACGCCACTGGGCATCGGGATTACCGATTACTACATCCGCCAGCGCGAATTTTCCACGCTGCGTCTCTCGATGCAGCTCTCGATTGTGGCGGGTGAGCTTAAGCGTGCCGCCGATGCTGCGGATGAAAACGGTGATGAGTTCCACTGGCACCGTAACGTCTACGCCCCGCTGAAATACTCGGTGGCGGAAATTTTCGACAGTATCGATCTGACCCAGCGTCTGATGGACGAACAGCAGCAGCAGGTGAAAGATGATATCGCGCAACTGCTGAATAAAGACTGGCGTGCGGCTATCTCCAGCTGTGAACTGTTGCTCTCAGAAACCTCCGGCACGCTGCGCGAACTGCAGGATACGCTGGAGGCGGCGGGGGACAAGCTGCAGGCGAACCTGCTGCGCATTCAGGATGCGACCCTGGCGCATGACGATTTGCATTTTATCGACCGTCTGGTCTTTGATTTGCAGAGCAAGCTCGATCGCATTATCAGCTGGGGCCAGCAGTCGATCGACCTGTGGATCGGCTACGATCGCCACGTGCATAAATTTATCCGTACCGCGATCGATATGGATAAAAACCGCGTCTTTGCTCAGCGTCTGCGCCAGTCGGTACAGACCTATTTCGATGCGCCATGGGCGCTGACCTACGCCAACGCCGATCGTCTGCTGGATATGCGCGACGAAGAGATGGCGCTGCGCGATGAAGAGGTGACCGGTGAACTGCCACCGGATCTGGAATATGAAGAATTTAACGAAATTCGCGAGCAACTTGCGGCCATGATCGAAGAACAGCTCGCTGTCTACAAAACCAGACAAGTGCCGCTGGATCTTGGCCTCGTGGTGCGCGACTATCTGGCGCAATATCCTCGCGCGCGCCACTTCGACATTGCCCGCATTGTGGTAGACCAGGCGGTACGCCTGGGCATCGCGCAGGCAGATTTCACCGGACTGCCGCCGAAGTGGCAGCCAATTAACGATTACGGAGCCAAGGTACAGGCGCATGTCATTGACAAATATTGAACAAGTGATGCCAGTTAAGCTGGCACAGGCGCTGGCGAATCCGTTATTTCCGGCGCTGGACAGCCAGCTGCGTGCCGGTCGTCACATTGGCCTCGACGAGCTGGATAATCACGCCTTTTTGATGGACTTCCAGGAGTACCTGGAAGAGTTTTACGCACGCTACAACGTGGAGCTTATCCGCGCGCCGGAAGGGTTTTTCTACCTGCGCCCACGCTCCACGACGCTGATTCCGCGTTCCGTACTCTCCGAGCTGGATATGATGGTCGGCAAAATTCTGTGCTACCTCTATCTCAGCCCTGAGCGTCTGGCCAATGAAGGCATCTTCACCCAGCAGGAGCTTTACGATGAGCTGTTAACGCTGGCAGATGAGAGCAAGCTGCTTAAGCTGGTCAATAACCGTTCAACGGGGTCGGATCTCGATCGTCAGAAATTACAGGAAAAAGTCCGCTCTTCCCTGAACCGTCTGCGCCGTCTGGGGATGGTCTGGTTTATGGGCCACGACAGCAGCAAATTCCGCATTACGGAATCTGTCTTCCGCTTCGGCGCCGACGTGCGTGCGGGTGACGACGCGCGTGAAGCGCAGCTTCGCATGATCCGCGACGGTGAAGCGATGCCGGTGGAAAACCATTTGCAGCTCAATGATGAGCATGAAGAGAATCTGCCGGATAGCGGGGAGGAAGAGTAATGATTGAACGCGGTAAATTTCGCTCACTGACGCTGATTAACTGGAACGGCTTCTTTGCCCGAACGTTCGATCTGGACGAGCTGGTGACAACCCTCTCCGGCGGTAACGGCGCAGGGAAATCCACCACCATGGCGGCGTTTGTCACGGCGTTGATCCCTGACCTGACGCTGCTCCACTTCCGTAACACCACCGAAGCGGGGGCGACAAGCGGCTCCCGCGATAAAGGCCTCCACGGTAAGCTGAAGGCCGGTGTCTGTTATTCGGTGCTGGACGTCATTAACTCCCGTCATCAGCGTGTGGTGGTGGGTGTGCGACTGCAACAGGTGGCCGGGCGCGACCGTAAAGTCGATATTAAACCGTTCGCCATTCAGGGACTGCCAACCTCAATGCAGCCGACGGCGTTGCTGACGGAAACCCTGAACGAACGCCAGGCGCGCGTACTGACGCTGCAGGAGCTGAAAGATAAGCTTGAGACTATCGAAGGCGTGCAGTTCAAGCAGTTCAACTCGATTACCGACTACCACTCTCTGATGTTCGATCTGGGCGTGGTGGCGCGTCGTCTGCGCACGGCATCTGACCGTAGCAAATACTACCGTCTGATCGAAGCGTCCCTGTACGGCGGGATCTCCAGCGCCATTACCCGCTCCCTGCGCGACTACCTGTTGCCGGAAAACAGCGGGGTACGGAAGGCGTTCCAGGATATGGAAGCGGCGCTGCGTGAAAACCGCATGACGCTGGAAGCCATTCGCGTTACCCAGTCTGACCGCGATCTGTTTAAACACCTGATCAGCGAGGCCACCAACTACGTGGCGGCGGACTACATGCGTCATGCCAACGAGCGCCGGGTGCATCTCGATCAGGCATTAGAGTATCGTCGTGAGCTCTTTACCTCCCGTAAACAGCTGGTGGCCGAGCAGTATAAGCACGTTGAAATGGCGCGTGAACTGGGCGAACACAACGGTGCTGAGGGCGATCTGGAAGCCGATTATCAGGCTGCCAGCGATCACCTGAACCTGGTGCAAACCGCACTGCGTCAGCAGGAAAAAATCGAGCGCTATGAAGCGGATCTCGATGAACTGCAAATTCGTCTCGAAGAGCAAAATGAAGTGGTGGCCGAAGCCGCCGAGATGCAGGAAGAGAACGAAGCCCGCGCCGAAGCCGCCGAGCTGGAAGTGGATGAGCTGAAAAGCCAGCTTGCCGATTACCAGCAGGCGCTGGACGTGCAGCAGACGCGTGCGATTCAGTACACCCAGGCCCTGCAGGCGTTACAGCGTGCAAAAGAGCTGTGCCATCTGCCTGACTTAACGCCGGACAGCGCCGACGAATGGCTGGAAACCTTCCAGGCAAAGGAGCAGGAAGCAACGGAAAAACTGCTCTCCCTCGAACAGAAAATGAGCGTCGCGCAAACGGCGCACAGCCAGTTTGAGCAGGCTTATCAGCTGGTGGTAGCGATTAACGGCCCGCTGGCCCGTAACGAAGCGTGGGACGTTGCCCGCGAGCTGCTGCGCGACGGCGTGAACCAGCGCCATCTGGCCGAGCAGGTTCAGCCGCTGCGTATGCGTCTTAACGAGCTGGAGCAGCGCCTGCGCGAGCAGCAGGAAGCCGAGCGTCTGCTGGCGGAGTTCTGCAAGCGGCAGGGAAAAAATTACGATTTCGACGAGCTTGAAGCCCTGCATCAGGAGCTGGAAGCCCGTATTGCCGCGCTCTCCGATTCCGTATCCAGCGCCAGCGAACAGCGCATGACCCTGCGCCAGGAGCTGGAGCAGCTTCAGTCCCGCTCGCAAGCGCTGCTGCAGCGTGCGCCGGTCTGGCTGGCGGCCCAGAGCAGCCTTAACCAGCTGAGTGAGCAGTGTGGCGAGCAGTTCGAATCCAGCCAGGAAGTCACTGAATATCTCCAGCAGTTGCTGGAGCGCGAGCGCGAGGCGATTGTTGAGCGTGATGAAGTGGGCGCGCGCAAGCGTGACGTCGACGAAGAAATTGAGCGCTTAAGCCAGCCGGGCGGTGCGGAAGACCCGCGTCTCAATGCCCTGGCGGAGCGTTTTGGCGGCGTGCTGCTGTCTGAAATTTATGACGATGTCGGTCTGGATGATGCACCGTACTTCTCGGCGCTGTATGGCCCGTCGCGTAACGCGATTGTGGTTCCGGATCTGTCGCTGATTTCTGAGCAGCTTGCCGGTCTGGAGGATTGCCCGGAAGATCTCTACCTGATTGAAGGGGATCCGCAGTCATTTGATGACAGCGTATTCAGCGTCGATGAGCTGGAAAAAGCGGTGGTGGTGAAAATCGCCGATCGCCAGTGGCGTTATTCCCGCTTCCCGGAACTGCCGCTATTTGGCCGCGCCGCGCGTGAAAGCCGCATTGAAAGCCTGCACGCCGAACGTGAAACGCTGTCTGAACGTTTTGCGACCCTGTCGTTTGACGTCCAGAAAACCCAGCGCCTGCACCAGGCGTTCAGCCGCTTTATCGGTAGCCATCTGGCCGTGGCCTTTGAAGCTGACCCGGAAGCGGAAATTCGCAAGCTCAACACCCGCCGTGGTGAGCTGGAGCGTGCGATTGCCGCGCACGAAAGTGATAACCAGCAGAGCCGCGTCCAGTTCGAGCAGGCGAAAGAGGGCGTTGCGGCCCTTAACCGTATCCTGCCGCGCCTGAATCTGCTGGCCGATGATACGCTGGCTGACCGTGTGGATGAGATCCAGGAACGTCTGGATGAAGCGCAGGAAGCCGCCCGCTTTGTGCAGCAGCACGGTAACCAGCTGGCGAAGCTGGAGCCCGTCGTGTCTGTGCTGCAGAGCGACCCGGAACAGTTCGAGCAGTTAAAAGAAGATTATGCCTGGTCGCAGCAGGTGCAGCGAGAAGCGCGCCAGCAGGCGTTTGCCCTGACGGAAGTGGTGCAGCGCCGTGCCCACTTCGGCTACTCCGACTCGGCCGAAATGCTGAGCGGTAACAGCGATCTGAACGAAAAATTGCGTCAGCGCCTTGAGCAGGCTGAAGCGGAACGTACCCGCGCCCGTGAAGCGATGCGCAGCCACTCCGCTCAGCTGAACCAGTACAACCAGGTGCTGGCTTCACTGAAAAGCTCCTTCGATACCAAGAAAGAGCTGCTCAACGATCTGCACAAAGAGCTTCAGGACATCGGCGTGCGTGCTGACAGCGGGGCAGAAGAGCGGGCGCGCATTCGTCGTGACGAATTGCATGCCCAGCTCAGTAATAACCGCGCACGTCGCAATCAGCTGGAAAAAGCGCTGACCTTCTGTGAAGCGGAAATGGATAACCTTACCCGTCGCCTGCGCAAGCTGGAGCGTGACTACCATGAAATGCGTGAGCAGGTCGTGAGCGCGAAGGCGGGCTGGTGCGCGGTCATGAGGATGGTGAAAGACAATAACGTTGAGCGTCGTCTGCACCGCCGTGAACTGGCTTACCTCTCTGCCGATGAGTTGCGTTCCATGTCGGATAAGGCGCTGGGTGCGCTGCGTCTGGCGGTGGCGGATAACGAGCATCTGCGCGATGTTCTGCGGATGTCAGAGGATCCGAAACGTCCGGAACGTAAAATTCAGTTCTTCGTGGCGGTTTACCAGCACCTGCGCGAGCGTATTCGTCAGGACATTATCCGTACCGACGATCCGGTTGAAGCCATCGAGCAGATGGAGATCGAACTGGGACGCCTGACGGAAGAGCTGACCTCCCGTGAGCAGAAGCTGGCGATCAGCTCCCGCAGCGTGGCAAATATCATCCGCAAAACCATTCAGCGCGAGCAGAACCGTATTCGCCAGTTGAACCAGGGACTGCAGAGCGTGTCGTTTGGTCAGGTGAACAGCGTGCGCCTCAACGTCAACGTGCGTGAAGCCCACGCGACGCTGCTGGAAGTGCTGTCTGAGCAACATGAGCAGCATCAGGACCTGTTCAACAGCAACCGTCTGACCTTCTCTGAAGCGCTGGCGAAGCTGTATCAGCGCCTGAACCCGCAGATTGATATGGGGCAGCGTACGCCACAAACCATCGGTGAAGAGCTGCTGGATTACCGTAACTACCTAGAGATGGAAGTTGAGGTAAACCGTGGCTCCGACGGCTGGCTGCGTGCGGAATCCGGGGCGCTCTCGACCGGTGAAGCAATTGGTACCGGGATGTCGATTCTGGTGATGGTTGTACAGAGCTGGGAAGATGAAGCGCGTCGTCTGCGCGGGAAAGACATCTCCCCATGCCGACTGCTGTTCCTGGATGAAGCGGCGCGTCTTGATGCCCGATCCATCGCCACGCTGTTTGAGCTTTGCGAACGTCTCGATATGCAGCTCATCATTGCGGCACCGGAAAACATCAGCCCGGAAAAAGGGACCACCTATAAACTGGTGCGTAAGGTGTTCCAGAACAGTGAGCACGTACACGTTGTCGGGTTGCGCGGTTTTGCGCCGCAGCCGCCGGAATCATTGCCTGGTACGGCTGACGCATCGTAATCAATACGTTCTCTTTTAACGCAACCTTTCGGGGTTGCGTTTTTTATTTAAATGTACTGAAAATTAAAATAAGAAAAAATAAGCCCAGTAAAAAATGAGTTTATTGTTTATTTGTATTCATGCTATCTATTTATATTAATGTCTTAAAGCAATTTTAAACGGAAGCGGCATGCTGATATTTTCCCCATGAATTAAAGCCGTGTTTTATTGTTTTGGGTTACGCCCTGAGTTGATTGAATGAGGCGTTAATGGAACGGTAAGATTCGGGATTAATATGGACTATATAATTCATGGACCCCGTTATATGCAACCCAACGTCAGGAAACTATTTGCCTGCATACAGATTGTACTGCAGTTACTCCCGCCCTCCTCATTGTTTTATCTCTCTCCGGTCTTTAATGCCAGCGCCCAGGAAACACGTTCCTCCCCTGAAAAAGAAACGGAAAAAAATTCAGCGCAACGAGCAGACAACGTCGCGCAGGCTGCAGTGCAGGCTGGTTCTCTGCTCAGCAGTGACAACGCCTCCGACGCGCTGGGCAACACAGTGGTCAACGCCGCTACCGGCAAAGCGGCCTCCAGCGTGCAGGCGTGGTTGAGCCAGTTTGGTACCGCCCGGGTGAATATCAGTACTGACGAACATTTCACGCTTAATGATTCCGAACTGGATTTACTGGTTCCGATATATAACGAAAAAGAAAATCTGCTTTTCACCCAACTGGGTGGTCGTCGTCACGATGACCGTAATAGTATCAATGGCGGTTTTGGCTATCGCCATTTTAACGAGGAATGGATGTGGGGAACCAATATTTTCTACGACCGGCAGGTTTCCGGTAATCAGCATCAGCGTCTTGGTGTTGGTACCGAACTGGGATGGGATTACCTGAAACTGTCCGCGAACGGTTATTTCCGTCTGAGCGACTGGATCTCCTCTTCCCGCTATGACGATTACGACGAGCGTGCTGCAAACGGATTTGATATTCGTGCCACCGGTTATTTACCGGCATATCCGCAGTTGGGTGCGAATATTATGTACGAACAATATTTTGGTCACAGCGTCGGGCTGTCTGGCGATGACGAAGACGACAGACAAAAAGATCCGTATGCCGTCACGCTTGGCGTG
The DNA here is from genome assembly GCF_003986875.1 of Enterobacter sp. WCHEn090032. Taxonomy (NCBI): domain Bacteria; kingdom Pseudomonadati; phylum Pseudomonadota; class Gammaproteobacteria; order Enterobacterales; family Enterobacteriaceae; genus Enterobacter; species Enterobacter sp. WCHEn090032. Next base: position 163,986 of record NZ_RXRN01000003.1, on the reverse strand, counting down.
AACTACACCCCGGTACCGCTGGTGACGATGGGGCTTAACCAGAAGATGGGCAAGAGCGGTGGAAATGACACCCAGGTGAATCTGGCCCTGACCTGGACACCGGGTGTGCCCCTGAGTGCTCAGTTCGACCCGTCGCAGGTGGCACTGCGCCGCACCTTGCAGGGGGGCCGAATGGATCTGGTCGATCGCAACAACAACATCGTGCTGGAGTACCGCAAGCAGGAGCTGATTTCCCTCTCACTGCCAGCGAAACTGGAAGGGGCGGAGCAGTCAAAGCAGGTCATGACGGCAAAAGTGAAAGCGAAGCACGGTCTCGACCGCATTGAATGGCAGGGTGACAGCTTCTTCAGCCACGGCGGGAAAATCACAGCGGGCAGCAGCCCGGAACAGGTTATCATGACGCTGCCAGCCTGGCTGGGCAGTGGCAGTAACAGCTACACCCTGAGCGCCACCGCGTGGGATAAAAAGGGCAATGCCTCGTCGCCGGAGAAGATGAGCGTCACGGTGAACGGCATTGATATCAGTACGTTGCAGTCCACAACGACCATTTCGCCGGTGAAGGTGCCGGCAGACGGGAAAAGCCCTGCCGTGGTGAGCGTAACGCTTAAAACCAGCGCGGGAGAAGCTGCAACGGGCCTGGCTTCACGGCTGACGGCCACGCTGACCTCATCGGTCACCGCTGCCGCGAAAGCCGTGGAGGCAACGACCGGGAAGGCGCCGACGATAGGGACCTTTACGGAATCCGGCAGAGGCATTTATTCGGCCACACTGACCAGCGGCACTACGCCGGACACCCTGACCATTCAACCGCTAATTGATGGCGCCATAACACTGGCTACCGCGAAGCTGATTGAAGAGGCGACGGTCGTTTTACCGCAGCTGGCAACGCTCGAAACCTCCGCAAACAGCGCGCTGGCGAGCGGCAACGCGCCCATCACCCTGACGGCACACGTGACAGATCAGTACGGCAAGGTGCTGAAAGACGCCGTGGTGAACTGGTCTGCCGACAGTGCTCAGGCGGTACTGTCTGCTTCTCAGACCAGCACAGATGAGTCCGGCGCCGCGCAAATCCAGGTGTCCAGTAAGGATGTCATCACCACGGTGGTGACGGCGCAATTACAGGGCGGCAATGCCCTCAGTTCATCATCAATGACGTTCACCGCTGATATGTCCTCGGCAAAAGTGGTGGCGGTTGACAGTGAAAAAGACAGGGTAGTGGCGAATAATGCTGACACGAACACGGTAACGGCACAGGTCACGGATGGCTACAGCCACCCGCTCTCCGGCGTGACGGTGAACTGGACGGTGCAGAAAATGGACGATACCCCGGTTACCACAAAAACATCGACCACTGACAGCAGCGGTAATGCGGTGTTGTCCCTGACATCGCCAAAAACCGGCACCATTACGGTGAATGCAGAAGTCAACGGGACCACGCAGGAAACGAACCCGATCACCTTTGTGGCGGATATCCACTCGGCCGTGATCAGCCAGATTATCACTGATAAAAAGCAGGCGCTGGCAAACGGCACGGACAGCATCACCTATCAAGCCACGGTGACAGATGCGAAAGGGAACGCGATCGCGGGCGCGACGGTGAACTGGTCGGCGGATAACCGCGAGGTGAAGCTCAGTGCCGCACAGACCCTCAGCGCCTCAGACGGCACGTCGCAGATTACGATAACCTCCGTTAAGGCGGGCGATGTGGTGGTAACGGCACAGACCAGCGAGGCGACGCCGAAGGCGGCGGATAAGGTGACCTTCATGGCGGACGCTGCGACAGCGCATGTCACCTCCATGACCCGCGATAAACCTTCTGCACTGGCCAACGGTTCGGATGCCATTATCGTCAGCGCTACGGTTACCGATAAAAACGGTAACCTGCTGGCCGATTCGGATGTGAACTGGCAGGTGTCACCCGCCACAGGGAAATTGTCGGTCAATCGCAGTAAAACGGATGCCCGCGGCGTAGCGCAGGTTCAACTCACTTCAGAGGAGGTGGCGAAATATACCGTGATAGCGGATTCTAACGGGACCACTAAGTCACTTGCCGATCTGAGCTTTACGGCGGACAGCGGCACGGCGCAGGTTAGAGACCTGACGGCAGACAAACTGACGGATATTGTTGCCGGGAAAGATACCGTGACGCTGACGGCGCAGATCAGAGATGCGCACAATCATCCGGTGGCCGGCGCGACGGTGAACTGGAGCAGCAGTGAATCCAGCAGCAACTTTAGCGCCAACTCGTCTGTGACGGATACGCTGGGTCAGGCGGTTGTCACCTTTACCATCCTGAAGGCGGGCAGTATCGACGTAACGGCCACCACTGGAACCAGTCATAAGGAGCAGACGCTGCAGGTCATGGGTAACCAGGCGACGGCGAAGGTCACCGACATCCAGGCAGATAAAACGCAGGCGGTGGCTGACGGTGCCGATGCGATCGTCTGGACAGCCACGGTGACGGATGCGAACGATAATGTACTGACGGGGGCCCCCCTGAACTGGAGCAGCTCTCAGGACGGCGTGACGCTTGCGCCAGCCAGCAGCAATACAGATGTAAATGGCACGGCGACCACTGCGGGAACCTCAGTGAAAGCGGGCACGGTGAAGGTGACGGCAACGCCCGCGATGAATCCCGGCGGTAAGAAAACCGACGGTGCGGTGACATTTATCGGGGATGTTAAAACAGCAGCGCTGGTCTCTCTGACGCCGTCTTCCACCCGTGTGATGATAAACGGGACTGGGGTTACCTATACCGCAGTAGTAAATGATGCTAATGGTAACCCGGTACAGGGGGGAATTGTCACCTGGACAACCACTATGAATACATTGTCTGCAACGGAAAGCACGACTGACAGTTCCGGTAAAACAAGCATCACCCTGAAAGGCGGAACCCGGGGGGCGGTGACGGTAACGGCTACGGCAGGCGGTACCACGCTGAAAGACAGCAGTGTGACTTTCTTTGATGTTGTCTCTTATGACTGGAATATCACAGGGGCATCAGGACGCTATAAAGGTGACGTTATTACGGATTATATCTCGGTCGGATTTATTGCCACAGGTGATACGGATGGCCCAACATCTTTATATGTAAGCGGACGTTCAAATCAGCCAGCCACGACCTTGACCGTGCCGATGAAAGATGAGAACGGTGTAGTTTATCGTGTGGTATTTAAAGGTGTCAGACAGACAGAGGGATGTGTCACTGTTCCGTTTAACAACGCAGTTGTCTGCGAAACTTCACGTAATAAACCGCAACTGGATTATTACGCAAGCGACAATCCGTCGTTACCTGAGGGGAGTTATCAGGGCGTGATAACGTTTGAGGGGCAGGACTACAATACCCGGACCCGGCTATTAAGTTATCACATCAATACTCTCTTAACCGTAGAGTAATGTCTTCCCCCGCAGCTTTCCTGCTGCGGGGGTTTTCTCTTATCACTTAACTTCTTTCTTCCGCTGCGTTATCTTTAAGCTTCTTTACATAAGGTAAGGCAACACTGTTTAAGCCTTTCTATAATGAAGAAAAGCCCCAGAGTGATGGGCATGTCGTGAGAAAACAGGGGGCAAGGGATGTTGCTAAAGAATAAATGTGGTCGTCAGCTGTCAGCACTCGGTTTGTGCCTGACAGTGATGTTTGCTCCACTGTTAACCGCTCAGGCCGATGAGCCTGAAATCGTGCCGACTGACAGCTCCGCCACGACCGGCGCACAGCCGACGTCGCTGTCGCAACCGCTGGATCAATCTCCGGCGACGGCTATTATGGCTGGCATCAGACCGTTACCGGAAGGTATCGACGCAGCGTCTCTTAGTCAGCAGCTGCGCTCCGGGCTTCCTGCCGGATACACACCTGTCTATATTAACCAGCTTACGCTGCTGTATGCTGCGCGCGATATGAAACCCATGTGGGAAAACCGGGATGCCGTGCGTGCCTTCCAGCAACAGCTGGCGGAAGTGGCGATAGCAGGTTTCCAGCCTCAGTTTACGCAGTGGGTGGAACTGTTAACCGACCCGGCGGTTACCGGTCAGGCACGGGATGTGGTGTTGTCTGACGCCATGATGGGCTACCTGCAGTTTGTGGCAGGTATTCCGGTCAACGGCAACCGCTGGTTGTACAGTGATAAGCCTTATAAGCTGGCGACGCCAGCCCTGTCAGTGATTAATCAGTGGCAACTGGCCCTGGACAACGGCCAGTTGCCGCAGTTTATTGCCAGCCTCGCACCGGCGCATCCGCAATATGCCACGATGCATCAGTCGCTGCTTACGCTGGTGGCGGATTCCCGCCCGTGGCCGCAAATGCGCGGTACCGCGACGCTGCGTCCGGGACAATGGAGCAGCGATGTTCCCGCCCTGCGTGAAATTCTGAAACGCTCCGGCCTGCTGGAAAGCGGACCGAAGATAGCCCTTCCAGGCGATGAGGCGCAAGACGCGGTGGTTAGCCCGTCAGCCTCCGTAAAAGAGAAGACGTTGAGTGATAAGCCCGCGGCTTACGATCGGGAACTGGTTGCGGCAGTTAAACAATTCCAGGCGGCTCAGGGGCTGGGCGCGGATGGTGTAATCGGCAAATCAACGCGTGACTGGCTGAACGTTTCACCTGCGCAACGCGCCGGGGTGCTGGCGCTGAATATCCAGCGATTGCGCTTGCTGCCGGGCACGCTCTCCACCGGGATAATGGTTAACATTCCGGCGTATTCGCTGGTCTATTACCAGAACGGAAGCGAAGTATTGGCGTCGCGCGTCATTGTTGGGCGGCCGGATCGCAAAACACCGCTGATGAGCAGCGCGCTGAATAACGTGGTGGTCAACCCGCCGTGGAATGTGCCGCCGACGCTGGCGCGTAAAGACATTCTGCCGAAGGTGTGGAACGATCCGGGTTATCTGGAACGTCATGGCTATACGGTGATGCGCGGCTGGAACAGCAAAGAAGCGATTGATCCTTATATGGTCGACTGGTCGACGATCACGCCGTCGAATCTGCCGTTCCGTTTCCAGCAGGCTCCCGGCGCGCATAACTCGCTGGGGCGCTACAAATTCAATATGCCGAGTTCAGAAGCGATCTATCTGCATGATACTCCGAATCACAAACTGTTCCAGAAAGAGACCCGTGCGCTAAGTTCTGGCTGTGTACGCGTGAACAAAGCCTCGGAGCTGGCCAATATGCTGCTGCAGGATGCGGGTTGGAACGACACCCGTATTTCGGATGCCCTGAAACAGGGGGATACGCGTTACGTGAATATCCGACACAATATTCCGGTCAATCTCTACTACCTGACGGCGTTTGTTGGTGAAGACGGGCGTACCCAGTACCGTACAGATATTTACAATTATGATCTCACCGCGCGATCCGGTGCACAAATTTTGCCAAAAGCGGAACAATTAATCAGGTAAATGAAGCAGTTCGGGAAAAATGATTGTCGTAAGTTATGGTGAACACGGGGCGATATCGCTGTAAGCCGCGTGTTCACTGGGGTTGGGCGCCTTGACGTACCCGGTTTTGCCAGTTATGGTGCCCTTCGTGCGCTAAGCATATTACGATTTCTTTGACCTGTAGATCTGATTATCATGGACAAATTTGACGCTAATCGCCGCAAACTGCTGGCGTTAGGTGGTGTTGCGCTTGGCGCAGCGGCCATCTTGCCGACGCCAGCATTTGCCACCCTCTCGACACCTCGTCCGCGAGTTTTAACGCTCAACAATCTTCACACCGGTGAGTCGCTAAAAGCGGAGTTCTTCGATGGCAGAGGCTATATTCAGGATGAATTAGCAAGACTTAACCATTTTTTCCGTGATTTCCGCGCGAATAAAGTAAAAGCCATCGATCCAGGACTGTTTGACCAGCTTTTCCGCCTTCAGGGCCTGCTGGGTACCAGCAAGCCGGTGCAGCTTATTTCGGGTTATCGTTCCATTGATACCAATAATGAGCTGCGCGCCCACAGTCGCGGGGTAGCGAAAAAAAGCTACCACACGAAGGGACAGGCAATGGATTTCCATATTGAGGGCGTTTCGTTAGCCAATATTCGCAAAGCTGCGTTATCTATGCGCGCAGGTGGTGTAGGATATTACCCCAGCAGCAACTTTGTGCATATTGATACCGGTCCGGTCCGGCACTGGTAATAACGAAACACAGGAGCAGTATGAACTATCGTATTATTCCGGTTACCGCGTTCTCCCAGAATTGTTCACTTATCTGGTGCGAACAAACTAAACTGGCCGCGCTTGTCGATCCCGGCGGCGACGCTGAGAAAATCAAGCAGGAAGTCGCCGACAGCGGTGTGACGCCGATGCAAATTTTGCTGACGCATGGTCACCTTGATCATGTTGGCGCAGCGGCGGAGCTGGCACAACATTATGGTGTGCCGGTGATTGGTCCGGAAAAAGAAGATGAGTTCTGGCTGCAGGGGTTACCTGCCCAAAGCCGCATGTTTGGCCTTGATGAGTGTCAGCCTCTGACGCCCGATCGCTGGCTAAACGAAGGAGAGCGCGTTAACGTAGGGAATGTGACTTTACAGGTGTTGCATTGTCCTGGGCATACGCCAGGCCATATTGTCTTCTTTGATGACCAGTCCCGTCTGCTGATTTCCGGCGACGTGATTTTCAAAGGTGGCGTAGGACGCAGCGATTTTCCGCGCGGCGATCACGGGCAGTTGATTCAGTCGATTAAACAGAAGTTGTTGCCGCTGGGTGATGACGTGACGTTTATCCCTGGACACGGCCCGATGTCGACGCTGGGCTATGAACGGCTCCACAACCCGTTCCTTCAGGATGAAATGCCTGTCTGGTAACCCGAAATAAAAAAAGCCTGCATAACGCAGGCTTTTTTATGGGCGCATTTTACAGTACGGCGACAATCGCTTCGCACAGTGGCGCCATGTTGTCAGGTGTCATACCCGCAACGTTCACGCGGCCAGACGCCACGGCGTACACGCCAAACTCTTCACGCAGACGCAGAACCTGCTCTTTGGTCAGGCCGCTGAAAGAGAACATACCGTTCTGTTTGGTGATAAAGCTGAAGTCGCGGTCAGCACCTTTCTCCGCCAGCGTGTTCACAAACAGCAGACGCATGCGCTGGATACGCTGACGCATATCGTTCAGCTCTTGTTCCCAGATAGCGCGCAGCGCATCGTTGCTCAGAATAGTGGCAACAACAGAGGCACCGTGTGCTGGTGGGTTAGAGTAGTTCGCACGGATAACTGACTTCATCTGGCTGAATGCACGATCGGCAGTCTCTTCGTTCGCCGCAACCAGCGTACAGGCACCTACACGCTCATTATAGAGACCGAAATTCTTGGAGTAGGAGCTTGCGACAATCAGTTCCTGATGGACGGCTGCGAACGCGCGCAGACCTTCGGCGTCTTCTTCCAGACCACGGGCGAAGCCCTGGTAGGCAAAGTCAAACAGCGGCAGCCAGCCTTTCTCAACAGAAAGCTTAGCCAGCTGTTCCCACTGCTCAAGCGTTGGATCGATGCCGGTTGGGTTGTGGCAGCAGCCGTGGAACAGCACCACGTCGCCTGCCTGCGCGTCGCTCAGGCTTGCCAGCAGGCCGTCAAAGTCAAGAGAGTGGTTTGCCGCATCATAGTAAGCATATTCGCGCACTTCGAGACCCGCAGAGTTGAAGACGCTCTTGTGGTTTGGCCAGCTTGGGTTGCTCACCCAGACGCGCTTAACAGAGGTGTTTTTCGCAAGGAAATCCGCCGCCACGCGCAGAGCACCGGTACCGCCAGGGGTTTGTGCTGTACGGGCACGTTTGTCACTTACAATTGCGCTGCCTTTACCGAACAGCAGCTCCTGGGTGCAGCGACCAAATTCAGGGATACCATCAATACCGAGGTAGTTTTTGGTGGTTTCATTTTCCAGCAGATACTGCTCAGCTTTCTTGACGCTGGTCAGTACCGGAGTTTTGCCGGTTTCATCTTTATATACACCAATACCCAGGTTGATTTTGCCAGGGCGGTCGTCGGCACGAAACAGATCGGCCAGGCCCAGAATCGGGTCGGCAGGAGCGGCGGTAATGTTCTCAAACATGACGAAGTTCCATTGTGATTACAGAAGTGAAATCCGCTATCAGGTTAACGGTAGATTTACAAAATGCCAACCGTTTGCGACGAAAAGCGTGCGGCTTTTCAAAAGTCGCTATTATTTTCTGTCGGGCATAAAAAAACAGGGCCGAAGCCCTGTTCATTAAGCATATAACATAGTGGTGTTCTGATTAGAACTGGTAGGTCACAGCCATTGCAACCTGGTCGTCTTTACCGTTCACGATGCCGACGTTACGAGAGTAGTCGGTGTCGTCGATCAGGTTCAGCTGGTAGTCAACATAGATGTTGAAGTTTTTGTTGAAGTAGTAAGTCGCACCCAGTTCAACGAATTTCTGCAGGTCAGCATCGCCGCCAGAGAAGGTGCCACGCTGTGCCAGGTTTTTACCTTTAGACTGAACGTAGGACACGGACGGACGCAGACCGAAGTCGAACTGGTACTGAGCGATCACTTCGAAGTTCTGAGTTTTGTTCGCGAATGAACCGTCAGCTTCACGGGTCATGTTGCGGGTTTCAGCATAGGTGGTCGCCAGGTAGATGTTGTTCGCGTCGTATTTCGCGCCAACTGCCCATGCTTCAGCTTTCTCGCCTTTGCCGTCTGCGCTCTGCGCATTAGTACGGTCAGAGTTGCTGTAAGCACCGATCAGGCCGAAACCTTCGCCGAATTCATAGCCCAGAGAGGTACCGAAGCCGTCACCGTTAGCCGTTCTCACGTCGGTACGCTCGTTTTTACCCTGATACTGCAGGCCCAGGCTCAGACCGTCAACCAGACCGAAGAAGTCAGAGTTGCGGTAGGTCAGCAGACCAGAGTTACGGCCAGTCATGAAGTTATCAGAGTAGTTAGCCCAGGTCATACCAGAGAAGGATGGGGCCATATCGGTATAGGATTCTACATCGTATACGATACCGTAGTTACGGCCGTAATCGATGGAGCCCGCATCACCGGCTTTCAGACCAGCGAACGCCAGACGGGTACGCTGAGTCTGGTTGCTTTCAGCCTGGCTTGCCAGCGCACGGTATTCCCACTGACCGTAACCGGTCAGCTGGTCATTAATTTGAGTTTCGCCTTTGAAACCGATCTGAGCATAGGTTGCGTCGCTGCTGTCAGTGTTGTCACCTGAAGTTACGAAGTCGTGCTCACCAACCACTTTCCCGTACAGATCCAGTTTGTTGCCGTTTTTGTTATAGATTTCTGCAGCGTTAGCTGCACCGGCTACCAGCAGGGCAGGGATTACCACTGCCAGAATATTGCGCTTCATCATTATTTATTACCCTCATTGGTTTTTTTATGACACTCGCCACTGCCGTCAATAAATTCTGTCAATAAATATTTCCGGAACTATTGATGAGAGTTTGGTGTCTTTATGTATCTGACAGGCATCTTTCCATTCACCGAAGCGTTTCGCTAGCCTCAAAGTGCTACAAATCTCAAGATTAAGTAACAACAAGAAAATATGTGTAACTAAATATGTATTTTTCGGAACTTTGTGAACCATCTCAAACTTCAGAACTCGCTGGCGAATTAAACAACAGGGCGTTTCCTATATATATGAATTCCTTATGATTAATTTGGATAAAGGCATTTCATATAAACAGACCTTAAACGACTCACTTTTTCTTATGGCGCAGTAAAGACGTCTGGATGGCTTAAAAAGTGGTTGAAATTTGTGCTATTGCTTGAGGATGTATTAATCGCAATAAGAATGGGGTTTATTTTTTGTGGCTGGATATTTCACGGAAACAAAACGTAACAGGTAGTGGTTGTGACGGGGAGAAGGTTTAAAGATGCTGACTTTACGCTGACGAAAACTGACAATGCAGAATAAAATAATGGCCAGCATGAGCTGGCCATTTTCTGTTTTACCGATTAGAAGCTGGCATTACGCGGAGTACGTGGGAACGGAATCACGTCACGAACGTTCTGAACACCGGTCACGTAAGCGATGAGACGCTCGAAGCCCAGACCAAAACCGGCATGCGGTACAGTGCCGTAGCGGCGCAGATCGCGGTACCAGCTGTAGTCTGCAGGGTTGAGACCCATCTCTTCCATGCGCGCGTCCAGCACGTCCAGACGCTCTTCACGCTGCGAACCACCGATAATTTCACCGATGCCCGGCGCCAGCACGTCCATCGCTGCCACGGTTTTACCGTCTTCGTTAAGGCGCATATAGAAAGCCTTAATGTCTTTCGGGTAGTTTTTAACAACAACCGGAGCCTTGAAGTGTTTCTCAGCCAGATAGCGTTCGTGCTCAGACGCCAGGTCAACGCCCCAGTAAACCGGGTTTTCGAACTTCTCACCGCACTTCTCGAGGATTGCCACCGCGTCGGTATAGTCTACCTGTGCAAAATCAGCGGAGACGAAACGCTCCAGACGAGCCACCGCATCGCTGTCTACGCGCTCAGCGAAGAATTTCATGTCGTCCGGACGCTCTTCCAGCACCGCTTTGAAGACATACTTCAGCATCGCTTCTGCCAGACCTGCGACATCGTCCAGGTTAGCGAACGCCACTTCCGGCTCCAGCATCCAGAATTCCGCCAGGTGACGGCTGGTGTTGGAGTTTTCGGCGCGGAAGGTTGGGCCGAAGGTGTAGATTTTGGACAGCGCACAGGCGTACGTTTCGCCGTTGAGCTGGCCAGAGACCGTCAGGAAGGCTTCTTTACCAAAGAAGTCTTTGTCGTAGTCCACTTTGCCTTCTGGCGTGCGCGGCAGGTTTTCGAGATCCAGCGTAGAGACGCGGAACATTTCACCTGCACCTTCTGTATCAGACGCAGTGATCAGCGGAGTCGAAACCCAGAAGTAACCCTGCTCATCGAAGAAACGATGCAGCGCCTGCGCCAGCGTGTGACGCACGCGGGCCACCGCACCAATCAGGTTGGTGCGCGGACGCAGGTGCGCGACTTCACGCAGGTACTCAATGCTGTGACGTTTTGCCGCCATCGGATAGGTGTCCGGATCTTCAACCCAGCCGGTCACCTCAATGGACGTGGCCTGAATTTCAAAACTCTGGCCCTGACCCGGTGATGCCACCACAACGCCGGTCACAATTACGGAACAACCAGTTGTCAGGCGCAGAACGTCATCATTGTAATTGGGCAGAGAATTATTAATGACGGCCTGTACAGGATCAAAGCAGGAACCGTCATAGACGGCAAGGAAGGAGATGCCAGCTTTAGAATCTCGGCGGGTACGCACCCATCCGCGCACGGTGACTTCGGCGTCAACGGCGACACGGCCCTGGAGTACGTCGGCTACAGGCACAACGCTCATAATATTCTCTCTGTTAATAGTCGGAAAAAATAAACACTTGTCCACCCTTATGGGGGATATCTATGTTACCTGCCATCCGCTATCAGACAAGTAAATTTCGCAGTCAAAAGAGAAGATTTAAGAAATAAATAAGAAGAGGGGAGCCAGTTAAGGCTCCCGTGAGCGCTTAACTGGCTTTTTTAACCTGGGGGAGATCGAACGCTTCGCGTAACGCGCGAACAAACGCTTTGTCATGACAGATGGTTTTGCCCGGGCTGTCGGAGAGCTTTGCCACCGGCTTGCCGTTACATTCCACCAGTTTTATGACGATATTCAGCGGTTTCACCTGGGGAATGTCGCAGGTCAAACGGGTACCAATCCCAAAGCTCAGGTTCACTCTGGCGTTGAAATGACGGTAGAGCTCAACGGCTTTCGCAAGATCGAGGTTATCGGAGAAGACCAGCACTTTGCTCATCGGGTCAATGCCCAGCTTTTCGTAATGGGCAATCGCCTTCTCGCCCCATTCAACCGGGTCTCCGGAATCGTGGCGTAACCCCTGGTAACGCTCGGCGAACTCGGGACCGAAGTCGCGCAGGAAAGCATCCATCGTAATACAGTCGGTGAGGGCGATCCCGAGTTGATTCGGGTACTCCTCAAGCCACGCGGCCAGTGCCGCACGCTGGCTGTTAGCCAGGTCGGGGCTTATCTGCTGGTGCGCCTGGAACCACTCGTGCGCCTGGGTTCCCATTGGCGTCAGGTCGAGACGACGGGCCAGGTCGTAGTTGCTGGTGCCCACGAACCACGGCTCCTGCTGCAGACGTTTTACAATCGCCTCCTGAACGTCGCGGGAGAAACGGCGACGGGTGCCAAAGTCCATCAGACGGAAGCGGGACATATCCAGCCCTTCAGTCATCGTGGCGAAGCCAGCCAGTTTGTTTTCCAGAGAGGCAACCGCCTGGGCGACGCCTGTTTCCGGCGAACGGTAGCGGTGGGCAAGCTCACTGATAACCGCCAGAAGCGGCACTTCCCACATGATCACTTCCCGCCACGGGCCTTCAAGGCGAATATCCAGCTTGCCATTATCGTTAACCACGGTCACCTGCTCCGGCTTATAGCGGAAATCGCGCAGCCAGTTCAGATAGTCGGTTTTGAAGAAAGGCAGGCCAGAAAGCCACTGATATTCGTCGTCCTGCAGCGTCAGATGCTGCATAGCATCGACCTGTTCACGAATGGAGTCTGCGTAGATACCGAGCAAGTCGTCGCCACGGCAGCGGAATTCCGCCGCGACATGAACGTCATAGTAATGGTGGAAAACGGCTTGCTGCATATGCAGTTTATACGCGTCGGTATCCAGCAACGTATGCAGAACAGGAGAAGCGAATTGAGTCATAGGTGCGCAGTAGCATCCTCTCACAGGAGCGTTTAGTACAATAAACAACTCCGGAGTATACCTTGTTTAGTGATTTATTGAACCCCGATCACAACATAAGCGCGTTTAAGGGTCGAGGGCATTTTGTGCCCCGTGTTATATAAATGTAGCAAAAAAGGGTTTTGTTCCTGAAAAGATGAACATTCTGCATAGCGCGTTTTACACAACAGGAATATATTGAAACGTTACTCGACAAACGATGCATAAGGTTTTCTATGACACAACAGCCACAAGCCAAATACCGCCACGACTACCGTGCGCCGGATTACCTGATTAGCGATATCGATCTGACTTTTGACCTGGATGCCACTAAAACCGTTGTGACGGCGGTGAGCCAGGTGACGCGCCACAGCGCAACGGCCGTGCCGCTGCGTCTGGACGGGGAAGACCTGACGCTGGTCTCCCTGCAGATTAATGATGAAGCGTGGTCTGACTATAAAGAAGAAAACAACCAGCTGGTCATCGACAACCTGCCTGAAAAGTTTACGCTGCGCATCGTGAATGAAATCAGCCCGGCCGCCAACACGGCGCTGGAAGGGCTTTATCAGTCTGGCGTGGCGTTGTGCACCCAGTGCGAAGCGGAAGGGTTCCGTCACATTACCTGGTATCTGGACCGCCCGGACGTCCTGGCGCGCTTCACCACCAAAATCATCGCCGATAAAAAGCTTTATCCCTTCCTGCTCTCCAACGGTAACCGCGTCGGTGAAGGCGAGCTGGAAAATGGCCGTCACTGGGTTCAGTGGCAGGATCCGTTCCCGAAACCGTGCTACCTGTTTGCGCTGGTAGCGGGAGATTTCGACGTGCTGCGCGACACCTTCAAAACACGGTCGGGTCGCGAGGTGGCGCTGGAGCTGTTTGTTGATCGCGGCAACCTGGACCGCGCCCCATGGGCGATGACCTCGCTCATCAACTCCATGAAGTGGGACGAAGAGCGCTTCGGCCTCGAATACGACCTCGACATCTATATGATCGTCGCCGTCGACTTCTTCAACATGGGCGCAATGGAGAACAAAGGCCTTAACGTCTTTAACTCCAAATATGTGCTGGCGCGCACCGATACCGCCACCGATAAAGATTATCTTGATATCGAGCGCGTCATCGGCCACGAGTATTTCCATAACTGGACCGGTAACCGCGTCACCTGCCGCGACTGGTTCCAGCTGAGCCTGAAAGAGGGCCTGACCGTCTTCCGTGACCAGGAGTTCAGCTCCGATCTGGGGTCTCGTGCGGTAAACCGCATCAACAACGTGCGCACTATGCGTGGCCTGCAGTTTGCGGAAGATGCCAGCCCAATGGCGCACCCGATCCGCCCGGATAAAGTCATTGAGATGAACAACTTCTACACCCTGACGGTGTATGAAAAAGGGGCGGAAATTATCCGTATGATCCACACCCTGCTGGGTGAGGAGAATTTCCAGAAAGGGATGCAGCTGTACTTTGAGCGTCATGACGGCAGTGCGGCCACCTGCGACGACTTTGTGCAGGCGATGGAAGATGCCTCCAATGTCGATCTCTCTCATTTCCGCCGCTGGTACAGCCAGGCCGGTACGCCAATTGTGACCGTCAAAGACGATTACAATCCGGAAACCGAGCAGTACACGCTGACCATCAGTCAGCGCACGCCGCCGACGGCAGAGCAGGAAGAGAAATATCCACTTCATATTCCGTTCAGTATTGAGCTGTACGACAACGAAGGCAAAGTCATCCCATTGCAGAAGGGCGGCCACCCGGTGCACCACGTGTTGAACGTGACCCAGGCCGAGCAGACCTTTATCTTCGATAACGTCTACTTCCAGCCGGTACCTGCGCTGCTGTGTGAATTCTCTGCGCCAGTGAAGCTGGAGTACAAGTGGAGCGATCAGCAACTGACGTTCCTGATGCGTCACGCGCGCAACGACTTCTCCCGCTGGGATGCGGCACAAAGCCTGCTGGCAACCTACATCAAGCTGAACGTGAACCGTTATCAGCAGGGCCAGCCGCTGACGCTGCCGGTTCATGTGGCTGACGCGTTCCGCGCCATCCTGCTGGACGAGAAGATTGATCCGGCACTGGCGGCTGAAATCCTGACTCTGCCGTCCGCGACGGAAATTGCGGAGCTGTTTGACATTATTGACCCGATCGCCATCGTGGCGGTGCGTGAAGCGCTGACCCGCACACTGGCGACCGAGTTGGCCGATGAGTTCCTGGCGGTCTACAACGCCAATAAGCTTGACGCGTATCGCGTGGAGCATGCGGATATCGGTAAACGTTCTCTGCGTAACACCTGCCTGCGCTATCTGGCGTTTGGTGAAACCGGGCTGGCGAACACCCTGGTGAGCAAGCAGTATCACGACGCGGATAACATGACCGACGCGCTGGCCGCGCTGGGGGCAAGCGTTGCAGCTGAACTGCCTTGCCGTGATGCGCTGATGCAGGAGTACGACGACAAATGGCATCAGGATGGTCTGGTGATGGACAAGTGGTTCATTCTGCAGGCGACCAGTCCGGCGGCCGATGCCCTCAGCACCGTTCGCAGCCTGCTGAAGCATCGCTCCTTTACCATGAGCAACCCCAACCGCGTGCGTTCCCTGATTGGCGCGTTTGCCAGCAGCAACCCGGCGGCGTTCCACGCCGAAGATGGCAGCGGTTATCAGTTTATGGTGGAAATGCTGACTGAGCTGAACAGCCGTAACCCGCAGGTGGCGTCACGTCTGATTGAGCCGCTGATCCGTCTGAAACGTTACGACGAGAAGCGTCAGGCGAAGATGCGTGCCGCGCTTGAGCAACTGAAAGGGCTGGAAAATCTGTCAGGCGATCTGTACGAGAAGATTGCTAAAGCGTTGGCCTGATGTAAAAGCCCGGTGGCGCTACGCTTACCGGGCCTACATAGGTTTCCTCCCTCTCCCCGTGGGAGAGGGCATCAGGCATTAGCTTTGATCAATGCGCGCTCATTCCCCCCCCGTTTCATCACCCGATCCAGCACTTCAGCTTCGAGCTCCGCCAGTCTTGCGGAACCGACGCGACGAGGGCGTGGAAGGTCTACCGTCAGATCCAGACCAATTTTCCCGTCTTCTATTAATAGCACCCGGTCGGCCATTGCGACGGCTTCGCTCACGTCATGCGTCACCAGCAGCACCGTAAAGCCGTGCGCCTGCCAGAGGGATGCAATCAAATCCTGCATGTCGATTCGCGTCAGGGCATCGAGCGCGCCCAGCGGTTCATCGAGCAACAGCAGGCCCGGACGGTGAATCAACGCCCGCGCCAGCGCCACACGCTGCTTCTGTCCACCCGACAGCGCCGCAGGCCATTCATTTGCACGATGTTCCAGCCCGACGGCGGCCAGCGCCTGGCGGGCTTCATCCCGCCAGTTGCCCTTAAGACCGAGCCCGACATTGTCGATAACCGTTTTCCACGGCAGCAGCCGCGCGTCCTGGAACATCATACGGGTATCGTCCTGAATATTGGCCAGCGGCGTCGTGCCCGCCAGAATGTCGCCGCCGTTGGGGGACTCCAGCCCCGCTAAAAGACGCAACAGTGTGCTCTTGCCGCCGCCGCTGCGGCCGACAACGGCCACAAATTGCCCGGCGGGAATGTGCAGATCCAGTCCGTTAAGAATGGTGTTTTCACCGTAGCGTTTGGTGACACCGCTGAGCAACAGCGGGGTACCCTGAGTCAGTCGGGCTGTATTCATGCTTTCGCCTCCGAAGTGGTATAGGCTGGATTCCAGCGTAGCCAGCTGCGTTCCAGCCACTGGGCGCTGACATCGGCGAGTTTGCCGAGCAGGGCGTAAAGGATGATGGCGACCACGACCACATCCGTTTGCAGGAATTCGCGGGCGTTCATCGCCAGATAGCCAATGCCGGAGTTGGCAGAGATGGTTTCCGCGACAATCAGCGTCAGCCACATCAGGCCGAGCGCAAAACGCACCCCGACCATAATGGAGGGCAGGGCGCCGGGCAGAATGACATGGGTAAAGAGCGCGAAACCTGATAAGCCGTAGCTGCGCGCCATCTCCACCAGACCGCGATCGATGTTGCGGATGCCGTGCCAGGTGTTGATGTAAATCGGGAACAGCGTGCCCAGCGCCACGAGGAAAATCTTGGCGCTCTCATCAATACCAAACCATAAAATCACCAGCGGGATCAGCGCCAGATGCGGCACGTTGCGCAGCATCTGAATGGACGTATCCAGCAGCCGCTCACCCCAGCGGGACAGACCGCTGATCAACCCCAGCACCAGGCCGATGCTGCCGCCGATGGAAAAACCAATCACCGCGCGCCAGGAGCTGATCGCCAGATGCTGCCACAGCTCGCCGCTGACGCTTAACGACCAGAACGCTTCGATAACGCCCTCCGGGGAGGGCAGAATGCGGCTCGACAGCCAGCCGGTGGACGACGCGAGCTGCCAGATAGCCACAATACCGACGGGTAAAAACCACGGCGCGGCGCGCAGCAACCATTTTTGTGAGGTGGCAGACATGGTTACTCCTTAGCTTTGCGCAACTTTTCGCGGGATAAATTCGTTGGCCACGGCTTCGCCCTGCAGCTGCAGCTGGCGGGGCTGGGGAATTTCCGGGATGGCCACATCCAGATGCGGGAACAGCAGTTCGCCCACCTTATACGCCTCTTCAAGGTGCGGATAGCCTGAGAGAATAAAGCTGTCGATCCCAAGCTCTGCGTATTCATTTATCCGCGCGGCCACGGTTGGACCGTCGCCGACCAGCGCCGTACCCGCACCGCCGCGCACCAGACCCACGCCTGCCCACAGGTTCGGGCTGATCTCCAGATTCTCGCGTTTGCCGTTGTGCAGGGATGCCATCCGGTGCTGTCCTACAGAGTCAGTTTTGGCAAACGCGGCCTGCGCTTTGGCGATGGTCTCATCATCCAGATGAGAAATCAGACGGTCGGCCGCCTGCCAGGCTTCTTCATTGGTCTCACGCACAATCACATGCAGACGAATACCGAAGCGCACCTTGCGGCCATGGGCGGCCGCTTTGGCGCGGACCTGGTCAATTTTTTCTTTTACCAGCTCAGGCGGTTCGCCCCAGGTGAGATACAGATCAACCTGCTCTGCCGCCAGGTCCTGCGCCACATCTGACGAACCACCAAAATAGAGGGGAGGGCGCGGCTGCTGCACCGGCGGGAAGTAAAGCTTCGCGTCGCGAACGTGAATATGCTTGCCTTCGAAGGTCACGGTCTCACCCTCCAGCAGACGTCGCCAGACGCGGGTGAACTCGGCAGAGGCCTCATAGCGCTCGGTGTGGTCGAGGAACACGCCATCACCCGCCAGCTCCTGGGGATCGCTACCCGTCACCAGGTTAAACAGGGCGCGACCGTTGGACAGTCTGTCGAGGGTTGCCGCCTGACGCGCCGCCACGGTGGGGGAGACGACGCTCGGGCGCAACGCAACCAGGAACTTCAGCCGCTGAGTCACCGGGATCATCGAGGCGGCGACCAGCCAGGCATCTTCACAGGATCGTCCGGTTGGGATCAGTACCCCGGTGAAACCGATGCGATCCGCCGCCTGCGCTATCTGCTGCAGATAGCCGTGGTCAACCGGGCGTGAACCCTCTTCTGTACCAAGATAGTGTCCATCACCGTGGGTGGGTAAAAACCAGAAAAGATTCAGACTCATGATTTTGTTCCTTCTTTGCCTGCGGGTTGCCAGATACGTTCACGAATATCCACCTGCTTAGGAACCAGGTGATTTTGATAGAAGAGGTCAGCGGTTTGCTGCTGAAGTGCGGCAACGTGTGCATCTACGGGGGAGATGGTGGTCGGTGGACGGTGGCTGAGGTAGCTCGCGATCACCGGTTCAGGTAAGCCCATGGTTTTTGCCAGCAGGGCAATACTCTCCTGACGCTGGCTTTGAGTCAGGGCATCGGCCTGGGTAAAGGTATCCAGTACGTTCTGAATAAATGCGCCGTTTTTTTCCGCATATGGTTTTGCGGCAAGGTAGAACGAGCCGGTCTGTTTCAGGGTGGTACCGTCTTTCAGTACCCGCACGCCGCCCTGCAGCAGTGCGGCGGAGTAGTATGGATCCCAGATGGCCCAGGCATCCACATTCCCTTGCTGGAAGGCGGCGCGCGCATCAGCCGGGGTCAGATAGACGGGCTGAATATCGGTGAACTTCAGCCCGGCTTCCTGCAGGGCACGCAGCAGCAGATTATGCGAGCTGGAACCTTTCTGGAACGCAACTTTATGTCCTTTAAGATCGGCGACGCTTTTGATGTCGCTCTTTTCCGGTACCAGAATCACTTCGGCCTTCGGTTTGGGCGGCTCAACGCCCACATAGACGAGGTCCGCTCCGGCGGCCTGGGCGAATATTGGCGGAATATCGCCTGTACTGCCCAGATCAATACTGCCGACATTCAGGGCTTCCAGCATCTGAGGTCCAGCGGGAAACTCAACCCAGGAGAATTTGGTGTCCGGGAAGCGTTTTTCCAGAAGCTGGTGGCTTTTGGCCAGCACCATACTCACGCTGCCTTTCTGGTAACCGATGCGTAAGCTCTCAGGGGCGTTATCTGCGGCATGGGCCAGCGACGTCAGTGCCATCAGACCTGCCAGTCCGACGCGGGATAAGATTTTAAACATGAGCGACTCCTTGAGGCTGACCAAACGCCGGGGCCTGAATATCCCTGCGATGCAGGGCATGCCAGAAGGTTTCCAGAGCGTTATCGAGGCGGGTTTGCAGATTAGGCGTAAAGTGTGGTTTGTGCTGATAGTCAATGACCTGGGAGTCATCCGCAAAGACGCCGTGGAGGATCTCCTGCGCTTTCAGCGCGTTCAGGACCGGCTTCAGGGCGTAATCCACCGCCAGTAAATGGGCGACTGTGCCGCCTGTGGCCAGCGGTAACACCACCTTGCCATCCAGTGCGCGTTCAGGAAGCAAATCAAGCAAGGTTTTCAGTGCGCCGGAAAAAGAGGCTTTATAAATCGGCGTGGCGACGATTAAGCCGTCCGCGTCTTTAAGTTGTTCTGTCAGGGTTTTGAGCGCGGGGCTGTCAAAACGGGCGTAAAGCAGATCCTCAGGTTCGAAGTTATGCAGGTTCCAGTGGCACACTTCCACATCCAGGGCATTGAGCTTTTCACGGGCATATTCCAGCAGGGCGCTGGAGCGCGAAGGGAATCGTGGACTTCCGGCCAGAGTAATGACGCGCATACTTCCTCCTTATAACCAATTGTTTGCTTTTATCTAACATTCATAACAATTTTCAGGAGTGTGACATCGCGCGGTTATTCCACTAAATGATTTATCTGCAATTAAAATGCGAAAAAGAGCATAAGAAATCCCCGGGCAGGTAAACGATTGCGTTTTACGCGGCTTTTTTTGCCACAGGTCAATTCCCTTTCGCGCCGGGATCGCCCATAATCCCCTCCCGGTTTGCACACCGGGAATCCAGGAGAGTTCATGTACTACCCCTTCGTTCGTAAAGCCCTTTTCCAGCTCGATCCTGAGCGCGCTCATGAATTTACATTCCAGCAATTACGTCGTATTACCGGAACGCCGCTGGCGGCGCTGGTGCGCCAGAACGTGCCGGAAAAACCTGTGCAGTGCATGGGACTGACTTTTAAAAACCCGCTGGGTCTGGCGGCAGGTCTGGATAAAAATGGCGAGTGCATTGATGCCCTGGGCGCGATGGGCTTTGGCTCCATCGAAATTGGTACCGTCACCCCGCGTCCGCAGCCGGGAAATGACAAGCCGCGCCTGTTCCGCCTGGTCGAAGCCGAAGGGTTGATCAACCGCATGGGCTTTAACAACCACGGTGTGGATCACCTGGTGGAGAACGTAAAAAAAGCCCATTTTGATGGGGTATTAGGCATCAATATCGGCAAAAATAAAGATACGCCAGTCGAGCAGGGTAAAGATGACTACCTGATTTGTATGGAAAAAGTCTACGCCTATGCCGGTTATATCGCGGTG
This sequence comes from Enterobacter sp. WCHEn090032, assembly GCF_003986875.1. Lineage (NCBI taxonomy): Bacteria > Pseudomonadati > Pseudomonadota > Gammaproteobacteria > Enterobacterales > Enterobacteriaceae > Enterobacter > Enterobacter sp. WCHEn090032. The sequence continues at coordinate 143,375 of NZ_RXRN01000003.1, read as the reverse complement.
AATATTTCTTCACCCAATACTCCGGGCCTGCGATCCTTACAATATGGTGAAGCGCTGGACGATCTTCTGAGCGCCATTAAAAATAAACAAAATGCCCTGCAGGCGATCCACCATAAATATGTTCCGGTGGCGGTTAAGATCGCCCCGGATCTTTCTGCGGAAGAATTGATCCAGGTTGCTGACAGTTTAGTTCGCCATAATATTGATGGCGTGATTGCGACCAATACCACCCTCGATCGCTCCCTCGTACAGGGAATGAAAAACTGTGATGAAGCGGGTGGGTTAAGCGGTCGTCCGGTACAATTAAAAAGCACCGAAATTATTCGTGCCCTGTCTGCGGAATTAAAAGGACGCCTGCCGATTATTGGCGTCGGTGGCATTGACTCCGTGATAGCTGCGCGCGAGAAGATGGCGGCAGGTGCCTCACTGGTGCAAATCTATTCCGGCTTTATTTTTAAAGGGCCGCCGCTGATTAAAGAAATCGTTACTCATATCTAATCTTTTCTCCTAATCAGACAACCAGGGCTTTATTTCCAGCCCTGGTTGTTTTATATTCCGTCACTGTTGCTTATTTAGACATTATGGTCTTTTATTAATGGTGTTATAAACGAAGCGGCAATCAGGACATTTTTAGTACAGGACGTTTGGGTACGGGAGAGAAACATGCGAATTAAACCTGACGATAACTGGCGCTGGTATTTTTGCGACGAGCACGATCGAATGATGCTCGATTTAGCCAATGGCATGTTGTTTCGTTCTCGTTTCGCCCGCCGAATGTTAACCCCGGATGCGTTTTCCCCGTCTGGCTTTTGCGTGGATGACGCTGCGCTTTATTTCTCCTTTGAGGAGAAATGTCGCGATCTGGTTCTCTCTAAAGAGCAGCGTGCCGAACTGGTATTAAATGCGCTGGTCGCGATCCGTTTCCTGAAACCACAGATGCCGAAAAGCTGGCACTTTCTTGCGCACAACATGAACTGGACCCCGGCAACGGGTGACGCGGCCTGCGTCAATCTGAGCGATACGGCAGAAGAGGTCAGTTTGCTGGTGGTTGAGCCTGGCGAAAATGCCGCGCTCTGTCTGCTGGCCCAGCCCGGCGTGACCATTGCCGGGCGGACGATGCAGCTTGGGGACGCCATAAAAGTGATGAACGACAGGCTGAAACCGCAGTTGCGTATGGACTCGTTCAGCCTCGAGCAGGCGGTTTAAACTTCCAGCTGTACCGACGTTTTTGGGATACAGCTGCAGCACAGAATGGTCCCGTCTTCGGCAATCGCTGATTTTTTCAGCGCACTGACCTCGCCCTCCACCAGTTTGATTCGACAGCAGCCACAGATCCCCGCGCGGCAGGAATAGGGTATGCGGATCCCCGCTTGTTCCAGTTGCTCAAGTAAAACCTGCTGATTGTTCCCCCGAATGACGTTGCCCTGCCAGTGAATATCCACCGCCGAGCTGACTGGCGTCTCAATATCGACAGACTCTTCTTCCTGGCCTGCGCCGTAAACGCGTGCGGGTCCCCGGGCAAGAATTTCTACCTCATCACCGACACGGATCGCGCCGCTGGAGCGCGGGATAAGGTTCTGGCCAAAATCGACATCACCGTTATCCTGCGCGGTACGGAAGGACTGCAGGGTTTTCAGCGGCTCGCCGGAAGGGTGCTTCTGGCCTTTCTCCGGACTCACCGTCGTGAAAATGCAGCGGCTGCAGGGCTTCACCACGTCGAAAATAACGCTGCCAATGCGGATCACTTTCCAGGTGTCTTCTTCCCAGGCGTCTGCTCCCGTCACCACCAGGTTCGGACGGAACTGCTCCATCTGAACGCTGGCTTTGCAGCGGCGTTGTAAATCACGCAGCGAGGCTTCATTGGTCAGCAGGAACGGGAAACCATCGGCGAAGGAGAGCGGAACCGCGTCGTGACGCTTCACGCGACGCGTCAGTTCCGGCCCAACCCAGCGAAGCTGCACGTCGCGGGAGAAAAAGCCGCTCAGCCAGCGGTTAATCTCTTCCGGGGCAATGCGCGCGGTAAAATGATTGCCCCACACTTCCGTTGGCGCATCGACAGGCGCAAAATCAGCAAAGCGGATCACCTGACTTTCACCATCCGGTGCGGTCAGGTGCAAACCGTCATGAAGCGGGGAAGGGGTAAAGCGAACCATCTGCGGGAACTGGCGTGCGGTAATGAATGTCCCGTCCGGCTCGGTGACCATGAAGATACGATCGAAGGCAAATCCGCTCATGTCGGCCAGGGCGTGAGAAACGCCGATGCCGCGCATGGATTTCACCGGATGAATAAAAAGCCTGGATAAGGTCGCCACTGCACAGTCCCTCGAATGAAAATAAGCCTTCAACTTTATGACATACACGCCATATTAGCTATAATGCGCGACAATTTTCTTAGAGTAAAAGTGACGATATGAATTCTCTGTTTGCCAGTACGGCCCGTGGGCTGGAAGAGCTGTTAAAAACTGAACTGGAAGCCCTGGGCGCGCAAGAGTGCCAGGTAGTTCAGGGTGGTGTCCATTTTGAGGGCGACACACGGCTTATTTACCAGAGCCTGATGTGGAGCCGTCTGGCATCGCGCATCATGCTGCCGATGAAGGAGTGTAAGGTTTACAGTGACCTTGACCTCTATACCGGCGTTCAGATGATCGACTGGACAGAGATCTTCACTCCAGATGCCACCTTCGCGGTGCATTTCAACGGCGTGAACGACGAGATCCGCAACAGCCAGTACGGTGCCTTGCGCGTCAAAGACGCCATTGTGGACTGCTTTACGCGTAAAAATAAGGAACGACCAAACGTCGATCGTGAAAACCCGGATCTGCGCATTAACGTCTGGCTCAATGGCGACACAGCAAGTATCTCTCTCGATCTGAGCGGGGCGGGCTTACATCTGCGTGGCTACCGCGATCGCACCGGTATGGCACCGATCAAAGAAACCCTGGCCGCCGCCATCGTGATGCGCTCCGGCTGGCAGCCAGGCACGCCATTGCTCGACCCGATGTGCGGCTCCGGTACGCTGCTGATTGAAGCGGCTATGCTGGCCACCGACCGCGCGCCGGGACTGCACCGCGGCCAGTGGGGCTTCAAAGGCTGGGCGCAGCACGATGAAGCTATCTGGAAAGAGGTGAAAGCGGACGCTCAGGCCCGGGCACGTAAAGGCCTGGCGGAGTACACCTCCCACTTCTACGGTTCGGACAGCGATCCGCGCGTGATTGAACGTGCGCGCAGCAACGCCCGTCGTGCGGGTATCGGCGAGCTGATCACCTTCGAGGTGAAAGATGTCGCCAACCTGACCAACCCGCTGCCGAAAGGGCCTTACGGTACGGTTATCAGCAACCCGCCATACGGTGAGCGTCTCGACAGCGAACCGGCGCTGATTGCCCTGCACAGCCTGCTCGGCCGCAACATGAAAGATTACTTTGGCGGCTGGAATCTCTCCCTCTTTAGCGCCTCGCCGGAATTGCTGAGCTGCCTGCAGCTGCGCGCCGATCGCCAGTTTAAGGCGAAGAATGGCCCGCTGGATTGCGTGCAGAAAAACTACCATCTGGCGGAAAAGGCGACTGACAGCAAACCGTCGGGCGTGGCGGAAGATTACGCCAACCGTCTGCGTAAGAACCTGAAGAAATTTGAAAAATGGGCGAAGCAGGAAGGCATTGAATGCTATCGCCTGTATGACGCCGATCTGCCGGAGTACAACGTGGCGGTTGACCGCTACGCGGACTGGGTGGTGATTCAGGAATATGCGCCACCAAAAACCATTGATGCGCAAAAAGCGCGTCAGCGCATGCTGGACGTGATTGCGGCAACTATCGCCGTGCTGGGGATTGCGCCAAACAAACTGGTGCTAAAAACCCGTGAACGCCAGAAAGGGAAAAACCAGTATCAGAAGATGGGCGAGAAGGGCGACTTTATCGAAGTGGGCGAATACAACGCCCGTCTGTGGGTTAACCTGACCGACTACCTCGATACCGGCCTGTTCCTTGACCACCGTATCGCCCGCCGTATGCTGGGCCAGATGAGCAAGGGTAAAGATTTCCTCAACCTGTTCTCCTACACCGGCAGCGCCAGCGTGCATGCGGGACTGGGCGGCGCGCGCAGCACCACTACGGTCGATATGTCCCGCACCTATCTGGAGTGGGCGGAGCGCAACCTGCGCCTGAACGGCTTAACCGGACGTCAGCATCGTCTGATGCAGGCCGACGTGCTGGGCTGGCTGCGTGATACCGATGAGCAGTTCGACCTGATCTTTATCGATCCGCCGACCTTCTCGAACTCCAAGCGTATGGAAGATAGCTTTGATGTACAACGCGATCACCTGCGCCTGATGACCGACCTGAAACGCCTGCTGCGTAAAGGCGGCACGATTATGTTCTCGAACAACAAACGCGGCTTCCGTATGGATCATGACGGCTTAGCAGCCCTGGGACTGAAAGCACAAGAAATCAGCCAAAAAACGCTGTCTCAGGACTTTGCCCGTAACCGTCAAATCCATAACTGCTGGTTGATTACCGCGGTCTGAAAGGAAAAATAAATGTCTTTAATTAGTATGCACGGCGCGTGGCTCTCCTTCAGCGACGCACCGCTTCTCGATAATGCCGAACTGCACATCGAAGATAACGAGCGCGTCTGTCTGGTGGGCCGTAATGGCGCGGGTAAATCCACGCTGATGAAAATCCTCAACCGTGAACAGGGCCTGGATGACGGGCGGATTGTTTACGAACAGGATCTGATTGTCTCCCGTCTGCAGCAGGATCCACCGCGCCACGTGACCGGCAGCGTGTACGATTTCGTGGCGGAAGGCATCTCTGAGCAGGCTGAATACCTGAAGCGCTATCATGAGATTTCGCATCTGGTGATGACCGACCCGAGCGACAAGAATCTCAACGAGCTGGCGAAAGTGCAGGAGATGCTCGATCACCACGACCTGTGGCAGCTTGAAAACCGCATTAATGAGGTGCTGGCGCAGCTTGGTCTCGAAGCGGATATGGAGCTGTCCGCGCTCTCCGGTGGCTGGCTGCGTAAAGCGGCCCTGGGTCGCGCGCTGGTCAGCGGGCCGAAGGTGCTGCTGCTGGACGAACCCACCAACCACCTGGATATCGAAGCGATTGACTGGCTGGAAGGGTTCCTGAAAACCTTCAGCGGCACCATCATCTTCATCTCTCACGACCGTTCGTTTATTCGCAATATGGCGACGCGTATTGTCGATCTCGACCGCGGTAAGCTGGTGACTTATCCAGGCGATTACGATACCTATCTGCTGGAGAAAGAAGAAAACCTGCGCGTGGAAGAGCTGCAGAATGCCGAGTTTGACCGCAAACTGGCGCAGGAAGAGGTGTGGATCCGCCAGGGGATTAAAGCCCGACGTACCCGTAACGAAGGCCGCGTGCGTGCCCTGAAGGCCATGCGCCGTGAACGTAGCGAACGCCGTGAAGTGATGGGCAGCGCCAAAATGCAGGTGGAAGAGGCCTCCCGTTCCGGCAAGATTGTCTTCGAAATGGAAAACGTGAACTATCAGGTTGACGGTAAAGTCCTGGTGAAAGAGTTCTCGGCTCAGGTCCAGCGCGGCGACAAAATCGCCCTGATTGGCCCGAACGGCTGCGGTAAAACCACGCTGTTGAAACTGATGCTCGGACAGCTTCAGGCCGACAGCGGGCGCATTCACTGCGGTACGAAACTCGAAGTGGCCTACTTCGATCAGCACCGCGCGGAGCTGGATCCGGACAAAACGGTGATGGATAACCTCGCCGAAGGGAAGCAGGAGGTGATGGTGAACGGCAAGCCGCGCCATGTGCTGGGCTACCTGCAGGACTTCCTGTTCCATCCGAAACGTGCGATGACGCCGGTACGTGCCCTGTCAGGCGGTGAGCGAAATCGTCTTCTGCTGGCACGTCTGTTCCTGAAGCCAAGCAACCTGCTGATCCTCGATGAACCGACCAACGATCTGGATGTCGAAACGCTGGAACTGCTGGAAGAACTGATTGATGGCTATCAGGGAACCGTGATGCTCGTCAGCCACGATCGTCAGTTTGTTGATAACACCGTGACCGAGTGCTGGATTTTCGAAGGTGAAGGTCGAATTGGACAATATGTCGGCGGCTATCACGACGCAAAAGGGCAGCAGTCGCAGTCTCTGGCGCAGAAACAGGCAAAGTCCAAAATAAGTTCTGAACCTGCTGTAACAAAAGCAGAAACTGTCAAGAAAACCTCGGCTAAACTAAGCTATAACCTGCAGCGCGAACTGGAGGGGCTACCGCAGCGTCTTGAAGAGCTGGAGGCCGCGCTTGAGGATCTGCAAAAACAGGTTGCTGATGCGTCATTCTTTACCCAATCGCATGACTATACTCAGAAAGTATTGGCTGAACTCTCCGCGGCTGAAAAAGCCCTGGAAGACGCCTTTGAGCGCTGGGAGTACCTTGAGTCTCTGAAAAACGGCGCATAAACAGGGATAACATATGTGTGACCAGCACCATGCCGACAGGCATATATTATGCTCGCAATGCGATATGCTCGTGGCGTTGCCAGAGCTTGGTCACGGACATAAAGCCCTGTGTCCACGTTGCGGGACGACGTTGACAACCGAGTGGGACGCGCCGCGGCAGCGTCCCACCGCTTACGCACTGGCGGCACTGTTCATGCTGCTGCTCTCCAATCTCTTCCCGTTCATCTATATGAAGGTGGGGGGGATGACCAGCCAGGTGGATTTGCTTGAAATTCCGGGCGTGATGTTCTCAGAAGATTACGCCAGCCTCGGCACCTTTTTTCTGCTCTTCGTTCAGATAGTCCCGGCTTTTTGTCTGGTCGTTATCCTGATGCTGGTAAACCGCGTCAGGATGCCGCCATCACTGAAAATCAAACTCGCGCGTATCCTTTTTCAGCTCAAAAGCTGGGGGATGGCCGAGATCTTCCTGGCGGGCATTCTGGTCAGTTTCGTGAAGCTGATGGCGTACGGTGACGTGGGGATCGGCAGCAGTTTTATTCCCTGGTGTTTGTACTGCGTCCTGCAGCTGCGCGCCTTCCAGTGCGTCGACAGGCGCTGGGTGTGGGACGATATCGCGCCGGCACCGACGCTTGCGCAGACGGTGAAAGTTGGCGTACCGGGTATTCGGCAGGGGCTGCGTTCGTGCCCGTGCTGTACCGCTGTGCTGCCCGCCGATCTTGACATTTGTCCGCGCTGTGAAACGAAAGGTCATGTACGCCGTAAAAATAGCCTGCAGTGGACGATGGCGCTGTTGGTGACCTCCATCATGCTCTATCTGCCGGCCAATATTCTGCCGATCATGATCACTGATTTGCTCGGGGATAAAATGCCCTCGACGATCCTCGCCGGGGTCATACTGCTGTGGGGGGAGGGTTCCTACCCGGTCGCCGGCGTTATCTTTATCGCCAGTATTATGGTGCCAACGTTAAAAATGATCGCCATCGCCTGGCTCTGCTGGGATGCGAAAGGCCACGGAAAACGCGACAGTGAACGCATGCATCTGATTTATGAAGTGGTCGAGTTTGTCGGACGCTGGTCAATGATTGACGTGTTTGTGATTGCCGTTCTCTCTGCGCTGGTGCGGATGGGCGGTCTGATGAGTATTTATCCCGCGATGGGGGCTTTAATGTTTGCGCTGGTTGTGATTATGACCATGTTTGCGGCCATGACCTTCGACCCTCGTTTATCGTGGGATCGTGAGCCTGAATCAAGCCATGAGGAAGAGTAAGAGCATGGAAAATAAGAGTGGAGAGGCGAAAGTGCAGAAGGTCAAAAACTGGTCACCGGTGTGGATTTTTCCCATCGTGACTGCGCTGATCGGTGCCTGGATCCTGTTTTATCATTACAGTCATCAGGGACCGGAAGTGACGCTGATAACCACCAATGCCGAGGGGATTGAGGGCGGTAAAACGACCATCAAAAGCCGTAGCGTGGATGTGGGGGTGGTTGAAAGCGCAACCCTGACCGACGATTTAACCCATGTGGAGATTAAGGCACGCCTTAATGCCGGCATGGAAAAACTGCTGCATGGCGATTCCGTGTTCTGGGTCGTTAAACCGCAGGTGGGACGTGAAGGGATCAGCGGCTTAGGGACGCTGCTGTCGGGGGCCTATATTGAGCTGCAGCCCGGCGCTAAGGGTAACCAGCCAGCCAAATACCAGCTTCTGGATTCACCACCGCTTGCGCCGCCTGATGCCAAGGGTATCCGCGTGATCCTCGACAGCAAGAAAGCAGGCCAGCTCACGGCGGGCGACCCGGTACTGTTCCGTGGCTATCGCGTCGGGTCGGTTGAGAAAAGCACCTTTGATCCGCAGAAAAGAGCGATCAGCTATCAGCTCTTCATCAATGCGCCAAACGATCGACTGGTCACCAGCAATGTCCGTTTCTGGAAAGACAGCGGGATCGCGGTGGATCTGACGTCGGCAGGCATGCGCGTTGAAATGGGCTCGCTGACCACGCTGTTTGGCGGAGGTGTAAGCTTTGACGTTCCGGAAGGCCTTGATCTGGGGCAGCCGGTTACAGAGAACACCGCCTTCCGACTCTTTGACGATCAAAAAAGTATTCAGGATGCGCTCTATACCGATCACGTTGACTTCCTGATGTTCTTTAAAGATTCCGTCCGCGGCCTTCAGCCGGGGGCGCCTGTTGAGTTCCGCGGCATTCGTCTCGGTACGGTGGGGCAAGTTCCGTTCTTCGTCCCGGGTCTTCAGCAGGTATTGGATGATGATTACCGCATCCCGGTGCTGATCCGCATTGAACCGGAACGACTGCTTAACCAGATTGGCGAAAATCAGGATATTGCTACCCATATCACCCAGCTGATGGAACGCGGTCTGCGTGGATCGCTGAAAACCGGTAACCTGGTGACCGGTGCGCTGTATGTGGATATGGACTTCTATCCAAAAGCGCCGCCGATTACCGGTATCCGTGAATTTGGTGGCTACAAAATTATCCCAACGGTGAGCAGCGGTCTGGCTCAGATCCAGCAGCGTCTGATGGAAACCCTGGATAAGATTAACAATCTGCCACTGAATCCGATGATTGAAGCGGCGACCGGTTCGTTACACCAGAGCCAGGAGACAATGCAACGTCTGCAGACCACGCTGGATAATATCAACAAGATCACCGCCAGCCAGAGTATGCAGCAGCTGCCGCAGGACATGCAGAAAACGCTGCGTGAGCTGAACCGCAGTATGCAGGGCTTCCAGCCTGGCTCTGCGGCCTATAACAAGATGGTGGCAGATATGCAGCGTCTTGATCAGGTCTTGCGTGAACTGCAGCCCGTTCTGAAAACGCTCAACGAGAAGAGCAACGCGCTGGTGTTCGAAGCGAAAGATAAAAAGGATCCTGAGCCGAAGAGGGCAAAAGAATGAATAAGTGGCTAGTGATGGTGAGTGCTCTGCTGTTAACGGCATGCAGTTCAGGCGTAGATAACAAAAGCTACTATCAGCTTCCTGTGGCGACCCAGAGTGGCGGGCAAAGCACGGCCAGTCTGGGAAGCCGCCAGCTGTGGGTTGAGCAGGTTAACGTGCCGGATTACCTCGCCGGAAACGGCGTGGTTTATCAGACCAGCGACGTTAAATACGTGATTGCGACGAACAATCTCTGGGCCAGCCCGCTGGATCAGCAGCTGCGCAACACGCTAGTGGCCAATCTGGGCAGCCAGCTTCCGGGTTGGGTTGTCGCATCGCAGCCGCTGGGTAACGATCAGGATACGCTGAATGTTACGGTAACGGGCTTCCATGGCCGTTATGACGGTGCGGTGGTGATCAGCGGGGAGTGGTTGCTGAATCATCAGGGGCAACTGATCAAGCGTCCTTTCCATCTGGAGCTGAAACAGCAGAAAGATGGTTATGACGAAATGGTGAAAGTCCTGGCTCAGGGTTGGGCACAGGAGTCGGCCAGTATCGCCAGGGAAATATCCCGGCTGCCATAAGTAAAATTCATCATCAAAAACCGCAACCGGCCCGTCGCTGATTGCGGTTTTTTTTTCGTTTTCACTTCAGTTTGTTACTTGTGCCGTATCACATTTTTTGTACAAATGATCTTCTGGCTAGCTCACAAATATGACACCCGTATGAATTTTGAACATTGACGCTGCGACTAATTCGGGGTATTCGTTATCTGTGCCTGTACATAGAGTGCAGACACTGTTTTCTTTCCACCAGACAAAAGAATGAGGGAAACGAGGCATGAAGAGACAGAAACGAGATCGCCTGGAACGGGCTCATCAACGTGGTTATCAGGCCGGCATCGCTGGACGTTCTAAAGAAATGTGTCCTTATCAGACGATAAATCAAAGGTCACAATGGCTTGGAGGCTGGCGAGAAGCCATCGGCGACAGGGCACTCATAGCCTGATAACGTCTCTTTAAAAAAAAGAAACCTCCGCAATGCGGAGGTTTCGCCTTTCTGGTCTGGCGTTGCGAAACGCACTATCAGAACGCGGAGGTGTCCTGGAACAGACCCACTTTCAGGTCGCTCGCGCTGTAGATCAGACGACCGTCTACCAGCACTTCGCCATCTGCCAGGCCCATAATCAGGCGGCGGTTCACGATGCGCTTGAAGTGAATACGATAGGTCACTTTCTTCGCGGTAGGCAGCACCTGACCTGTGAATTTCACTTCGCCCACGCCCAGCGCGCGGCCTTTACCTTCGCCGCCCAGCCAGCCCAGATAGAAGCCAACCAGCTGCCACATAGCATCCAGGCCCAGACAGCCAGGCATTACCGGATCGCCAATAAAGTGGCAACCGAAGAACCACAGGTCCGGATTGATATCGAGTTCTGCTTCTACGTAACCCTTATCGAAGTTGCCGCCGGTTTCGGTCATTTTCACGACACGGTCCATCATCAGCATGTTCGGGGCCGGTAACTGCGGGCCTTTTGCGCCAAACAGTTCACCGCGACCAGAGGCAAGAAGATCTTCTTTTGTATAGGATTCGCGTTTATCTACCATGTTCTCAGTAAGCCTTATTTTAGTGAAGGACGCAGGATAGCTAACACGTGTACGCTGAACAAGTCCGATCAGTTCGAACTAAACCAGCTTAACCAGCGTAACGGCCATGGATAACGATGACGAGCATCCTGTTGTGTCGCCTGAGCAATTCGCTCCTGGATGGTCTGCATCAGGGTTGTTTGCCCTTCGCCATCCCAAACCAGGTTTGTCAGTAAGGGTAGTGCATCCTCAATCCCTTCGATGGCCCAGAGCGTGAATTGCCCTTGTTCAACCGCATCCAGAATATCCTGACTGAGGCTTAAATGGCGTGCGTTAGGCGCAGGAATAATCACACCCTGTTTACCGTTTAAACCACGCTGCTGGCAGATGGAAAAGAAGCCTTCGATTTTTTCATTGAGGCCTCCTACGGGCTGAGCACGACCAAATTGATCCACCGAACCGGTGATTGCGATGTTCTGATTGATCGGCACGTCCGCCAGGGCGCTGATTAAGGCACACAGCTCTGCCATAGAGGCACTATCGCCATCCACTTCGCTGTAGGACTGCTCAAACGTCAGCGAGGCGGAGAAGGGGATCTGCTGCTCAAGCTGCAGCTCCGACATTAAAAACGCCTGCATGATCATCATGCCTTTCGCATGAATGTTCCCGCCCAGTTCGGCTTTGCGTTCGATATCAGTGAATTCACCATCACCAATATGCACCACGCAGCTGATACGGGAAGGCTCACCAAACGCGCGTGGGTGGCCAGGGTACTCAATCACCGACAGGGCGTTAATCTGCCCGACGCGTTCGCCTTCGGTCTCCACCAGAATTTGTTCCAGCAGGATTTCATCCTGCATACGGTCAGCAAGGTAGCCTTCTCGCCACTCGCGCTGCGCCAGCATCTGGGCGAGCTGTTCTCCGGTGAACGTACCGTTACCGCTGATAACACCCACTTCACGCAGCTGTTTACTGATCCACAGCGGGCAGAGTGGCAGGGTTTCCTGATCGCCGGTATAGCGCACCGCTTCGCGCATTAAGCCCGGCCACGCGTCGGCCGCAGGCGTTGGCAACGCAAAACGTTCCGCCACCGTCAGCACCCACTGACACCACTGGGTCATATCATCGGCATCGGCAATCTGGATGTTATCTTCGTATTCACTATACACCGCCTGCTCAGCCAGCTCCGGCTCCATTTCCTGGAAATCCGCCAGCGATTCACGGTCGCCCGTCAACACGACGGTCAACGACAGCGGCATAGACGGCACAGCGACCGGCAGGGGACGAGACTCATCGTAGCCAACCCAGTCGAAGCGCTGCTGGTTTACGATGGTTTTCAGACGCATCCACAACAGCGGCTGCGAGAGCAGGGTACGCAATGAGATGATGAGGACACCGCCATTTGCGCGATGCACCAGCCCTGGCTGCAGGGACAGCTCACCGTTAAACTGGCGCAGACAACCAAAGAGTTGTTCAGCCTCGACCCAGTTAGCGGTAATCACCTCGCCCTTAGCGGCAAAACGGTCATCAGCCTGGGTTGAGGGTTCGAAAGTGACATCATGTCCCGCGATACGATATTGGCCGCCAAAGACTGCGTTCGATTCCGGCTGCAACTGGCGCACAGCATCCCCAATCAGCGTCAGGTATTCCGCTTCTTCCGGGGCTTTGAGCAACATGAAGGGCGCTGTTGCCCATGGGCTCAACACCTGCTCCAGCGCATAGTGCAAACGTGGCTGCGTATCGCTAAGGATGAATTCGTGTTCTTTTGCGAGATCTGGCTGTGCAAACACGTCCTGATAGCTTTCGCTATCCGGAACAAGGTCACGCCATGCAAGTTTCGTAATGGTCAAAGTTGATGTTTTTTAGTCAGATGTAAAAGGGGGGAGTATACCGTAAGCGGGGGGCTCTACCCAAGCAGGATTGGGGATTTCGAATGCGGGACGGGCTGCATTCCATCACAGGATATGATTTCTTTTCAGCAGATTGCTAAAAAACTGATATTCTGAACAGAGTTACGTGGTAACACTGAGATCGCAATGAAATATCAACAACTGGAAAATCTCGAAAGCGGCTGGAAATGGAAGTACCTGGTCAAAAAGCACCGTGAAGGGGAGCTGATCACCTGCTATATCGAAGCCAGCGCGGCGCAAGAAGCCGTGGATATTTTGCTGACCCTCGAAAATGAACCGGTACAGGTCAACGGCTGGATTGAAAAACACATTAATCCTGCGCTGTTAAACCGGATGAAGCAAACTATCCGCGCGCGACGAAAACGGCATTTTAATGCTGAGCATCAACACACGCGCAAAAAATCAATCGATCTGGAGTTTGTTGTCTGGCAACGCCTGGCAGGGCTGGCGCAGCGCCGGGGCAAAACGCTGTCGGAAACCATCGTGCAGCTGATTGAGGATGCCGAACATAAAGAGAAGTACGCCAACCAGATGTCGTCACTGAAGAATGATCTTCAGGCTCTGTTGGGCAAAAAGTAGATTTTACTTTCTTCGGACAATAAAAAACCCCGCATTGCGGGGTTTTTTTATAAGACGATAACTTATGCCGCTGGCTGAGTTACAACGTCTTTGATGCCTTTAACTTCGATCTCAACGCGACGATCTGGAGCCAGGCAGTCGATCAGTGCAGCGCGAGCTTTCACGTTGTCACAGGTGTTGCCAGTAACTGGGTTAGCTTCGCCCATACCACGTGGGGAGATCTTGTTAGCTGGGATACCTTTAGAGATCAGGTAATCAACAACAGACTGAGCACGTTTCTCAGACAGTTTCTGGTTGTAAGCGTCAGAACCGATACGGTCGGTGAAGCCCAGAACCACTACAGAACCGTCTTTAGGATCCAGGTTGCTCAGCTGGGTGTACAGCTGATCCAGTGCCTGCTGACCTTCTGGTTTCAGGGTAGCTTTGTTGAAGTTGAACAGAACGTCAGACTTCAGAGTGAAGTGCTTGGTCTGTACTTCTGGAGCTGGAGCCGGCGCTGGAGCAACAACTGGTGCTGCTTCTTCCTGCTGGCCGAAACGGTAGGAAACACCTACGCTCAGCATGCCGTTGTCTGGACGAACACCAACGGTGTTGCCGTCGCCGATGTTGTTAACCCACTGGTATTCCAGACGGGTAGCGATGTCACGGGTCATAGCCCACTCAACGCCACCAGCGAATACTGGGGAAACACCGGTGTCATGGTCGTCGCCAGCGTTGCTGTTGCTGGAGTCAGCGCGCCATACCATGCCGCCCAGACGGGTGTATACGTCCAGATCGTCGGTTACTGGGTAACCCAGTTTAGCGGTCAGCTGAACGCCCTGTGCTTTGAAAGCGCCATTGGTGTTGTCGCCTTTGTATGGCATACGACCTAACCAGTCGTAACCCATTTCAAAACCAACATACGGGTTAACCTGATAGCCACCGAACGCACCTGCACCAAGCTGGCTCTCGTGAGTCGGGCCATCATTGTTGTTTGCGCTGTTGTACCAGCCGGTGTCGTGGAACTGAGACCAGCCCAGTTTACCACCTGCATACCAGGTATTATCTTTCGGAGCGGCCTGCGCTACGGTAGCGAAGCCAGCCAGTGCCACTGCAATCGCGATAGCTGTCTTTTTCATTTTTTGCGCCTCGTTATCATCCAAAATTCGCCATGAAAGTCTCAAGAGAGAATCACGGTTAAATCCTTCACCGGGGGGCGTGGTCAAATATAAATCTACCGATATCTTCGGCTTAGGCCGAGCACCCCTGGCGATGTAAAGTCTACAACGTAGCTGAAAACTTACAAGTGTGAAGTCCGTCAGGCATATGAAAAAAAAAGTTCCGTATACCTAATATTTAACATTTTCTGAACGAATTTTGTGCAATAAAATTAAGGAGAACCGCACCAGACAAGCCTTGCCGCAGTTTTGAGGTGGGGAACTAAAATCCCATCTCGCTGTCAAAAAAAATTCCAGGAATAATCTTAATTTCACTCAATGATACAAATTTGAGTGAATTTTTAGCCCAGAAAGTTGTCCTCTGCGGTAAGAATCCGAACGAACCGGACGCATAATAAACCCGATCGCGTTCCCCTCTTCAGCCGCTTCCGTCAGACGGAAATGTTCCTCTTCCGTCAGTTCTTCTGGCAACCAGCCAATCACCACGCTGTAATTTCCAGTGC
Organism: Enterobacter sp. WCHEn090032; assembly: GCF_003986875.1. Taxonomy (NCBI): domain Bacteria; kingdom Pseudomonadati; phylum Pseudomonadota; class Gammaproteobacteria; order Enterobacterales; family Enterobacteriaceae; genus Enterobacter; species Enterobacter sp. WCHEn090032. The sequence continues at coordinate 128,313 of NZ_RXRN01000003.1, read as the reverse complement.
GTAACGCACGGATCATCGACTCAACGGTATCGCAAGGCGAGAGTTGATTAATCTGCATGACTTTTGTCAGCGGGAGGCCCGCGGACTGAACCCACTCACGGCTCAGCTTTTGCTGAGGCGTGAGCCAGAGCTGCCAGCGCGATTGCTGGCCGAGCTGTTGCAATAACGGCAACAACAGAAGTTGCGTCAACAGGGGCTGGTCTTCACGATATACCACTTCACTGATAAGCCCCGTGGACACACGCTCGACGGAATTCTGCGCGACATTGCCTGCGGTAGAAGAGAGAGAGGTTGAGCGATTTGCATAGCCTGAAGTGTACATATTCATTCCAGCCCTGTAGTTACTGTATGGATATACAGTAACCCCTGTATGCATAAAGATCAACCTCATTTTCGGAAAGCGACTCGCAAAATTCATTCAATCTTGATGCCCCTCGAAAAATCATCTTGCTCAACGGCGACAAGTTGCCTATTTTCCTGCTAACGGATCCGTTAGTAAGAAAAGTCGTGGTTAGCATATGATTTTCAAGGGAAATATCATGAAAAAGATATCTTATGAACGGATTTATCAATCCCAGGAATACCTCTCTCCGCTGGGCGAAATCCATCATCGTGCGCTGTTTGGCGGTTACACCCTGGCGGTGGATGATGCGGTCTTTGCCATGGTGTCAGACGGCGAACTTTATCTTCGTGCGTGTGAGGAAAGTGCAAAATACTGTGTAAAAAATGCCGCCTCGTTTTTAACGCTGATGAAGCGAGGTCGTCCGGTACTGCTCAACTATTATCGTGTTGACGACGGCTTATGGCAGGACAGAGAGCGGCTGCTTCAGCTCTCCTCGTTTGCCCTCAGTGCCGCAAGAAAAGAGCGCAACCTGCGGCATCAACGAAACCGACTTAAGGATCTGCCGAACCTGACTTTTCAGCTTGAAGTCCTGCTGTTTGAAGCCGGTATCACCAATGAAGAGACACTCCGGGCGCTGGGCGCCAGAGCCAGCTGGCTGAAGATGCGGGCGAAAAATAAAGCGCTGAGTATAAAAGTGCTCTTCGCGCTGGAAGGGGCGATTGAGGGGCTGCATGAGGCGGCGCTCCCGGCAGGTATTCGCCGGGAGCTGACGGAGTGGTTTAATGCGCTACCTGAGGCACAGGATAATCACTCCTCCAGGTAGCGATTTGCTGCTGCAGACGGCAAATTTCAGGCAGCAAAGCGATGAGCAGGCCGATTTGCTGAAGAACCAGCGGCGCTTTGCTGTCGTTACCCGGATCAAGATGCGCAATGCGCTGAGCCAGTTCATCCAGTGCCTGTTGCACCCGCGGTTCATCCGCCGGTCGGTGATGAAGTGCGTCATCGACGTAGCATACGGCGTCGTCCAGCAGGTTGAGAATACCCGGGTTGGTGAGCTTCTCGCGGTGGGCACCGAGCGTCGAAATGTAGCTGGTAAAGGTATGGTTCAGGCACAGCAGACGAAAGGCTGTTTCACGAATTTCTGCGGTGGCGCGAGGCTCCGTTGACATGTTCGAAACAACAGAAGCCAGCTCAGCATCGCTGTTGTGTGCATCGCGGCGTGCTATCCGGTAGGCCAGGCGGTTATCGCGACCCTGGTGGTACTGCTCCAGAATGGCGTCAAGGTACCGACAGTTGGCGTTCAACGCCCGCTCAACCACGCGCGGCAAATTACGAAAACGCCAGTCCGGCCAGATAAAGCTGACTGCCGCCCAGGCGATGGCGCAGCCTATCAGGGTATCGATCACCCTGGGCAGGGCGACTTCAAACCCTTCACCCAGCAGGTTAAAGCAGAGCAGCACCAGCAGCGTAATAAACATGGTGGCATGCGCGTACTGCACGTTGCGAAACGCGAAGAACAACACGCCGGTGATCACGATCAGAATCAGCTGACCTTCAATGGACGGCACGAAATAGAGTACCGGCAGGCCAATCGCGACGCCCACCAGCGTACCGATAATACGCAGCGCCAGCCGGTGCCGGGTGGCGTTATAGTTGGGCTGACAGACAAACAGACTGGTCAGCAGGATCCAGTAACCGTGATGTAACCCGGTGATCTGGATAAGCGCATAACCTACGCACAGCACCAGGGACATCCTCACCGCGTGGCGAAAGAGCGCCGACTCGGGCGTAAAGTTGCGGCTCAGCCGTAGCCACATATCGCTCACGCTGTGCACGCTGTCATCCGCGAGCTGGTTATCGACCTCACTGCCCGGCTGTGCCATCGCCTGTTCGGACTCAATGGTCGCCAGCTGAGCATCAATCGCCCGCAGGTTGTTCAGCAGGAAACCCAGGGCTTTGATGTGTTCCGGTGAGGTTCCGCTGGCCTGAACGCGGTCGAGCGCCGCATCCAGGTGGCTGAATACGCGTTCAAAGCGTGGGTCATGCTGATAGGGCGTGCGCAGCAGAATAGAGCGCGAGAGTTGCTGACACGCCTGGGACTGCATGGAGAGCAGGCGCTGGAAGCGGAACATTACGTCGCTGTAGCGGAACTTCTCGCGCAGGGCGGCATACTGAACGTGCGAGGAGCTGGCGCGCTCATGAATATCCTGGGCGGCAAAATAGTAGTGTAAGGTTCGTCGCGTTCCGCGCTGGCCGCGATCCCCGCGCAGACGGGTCAGCAGCGAGGCTTTGGTCTGGTTAAGGGTGGCGACCAGTTGACCGTTTGCCAGCGCCAGATCGTAGAGCGGCGCCTGGCTTTCTTCTTCGATATCGGGGTCAAAAAGCCGGGATTTCAGTTCCAGATAGTGGGCTAACTGCTCGAAGCTGCGGGCAAGGTTATCCTGCAGGGGGCGAACCGGGAAGATCAGATGACCGGTTAACGTCAGCAGGTTATACCAGATGGCGCCGAGCAACAGCAGGACAGGCTGTTGATACCACTGATCGTAAAGCGACACGCCCAGCATGGTGTAGATGGCGATCAGCAATGCGCCAAACGCGATGGTGGCATAGCGCTGCCCAAGGCCGCCCAGCAAAATAAACCCGCTGGTGGAGAGCGTAAGACCCAGGGCAAACAGCCAGGGCCACGGGAAAAGCAGCTCAACGGATGCGGAAGCAATAAAAAAGCAGATCAGCGTAATGACCAGGTTACGTAAACGCCCGGCCAGACGATCGTCCAGGTCCGCCAGCGCCCCGGCCACCACGCCCAGCGTGAGCGGGATGGTGAGTTTGACATCATTCAGCCACCAGGGCAGGGCAACCGTGCCGCAAAGGGCGATAAAAATCCTGACGTTATAGAGCCAGGTACTGTTCCAGGTATAACGGCGAAGCAGTGGGCTTAGCATAAACGCGGCCAGTCCTTATTTACTGAAAACGACGACGAGCATTTGCTTCACGCGCGGCCTGGGCCACTTCTACCGAAACCACCCTGCGCCCGACGGGCCAGAGAGCGATCGCGGCGATCTTGAAATTCGCAAGTCCCACCGGAATACCGATAATCGTGACGCACTGCGCAATCCCCGCAAAAATATGCATGATGCACAGCCACCAGCCGAAGAAGATCAGCCACAGAATGTTCAGCAGGGTCCCGCCCGTATTCATCAGGGCGTTTTTGCTCTCCGGATTCAGCTCGTCAACGTGGATGGCCTCATTCCCGTAGGGGACAAACGAGAGTTTGGTGATCTCCCAGCAGGAACGGGTCAGGGGAAGCGTGAAAATCAGAACGATGCTCACCAGCGTGGCAAAAAGCCAGGAAAGGGTGGTGGCAAAACCGCCCAGCACAAAATTCAACACATTCAGAACGGTACGCATAAACCCTCACTTCCTTTCGATAAATTAACGCCCAATGATTGTAACGTTTTTTTAGGCTGGAGCACCTTAAAACTGGCAGTTAAACTATCAGACAAATTATCTCTTCGTGGATTTGGCGGGACATGGAACTGAAAGCAACTTCAATGGGCAAACGCCTGGCGCAACACCCTTACGACAGGGTGGTTCTCCTTAATGCCGGGGTGAAAGTCTCCGGAGAACGCCACGAATACCTTATTCCGTTTAATCAGCTTCTGGCTATCCACTGCAAACGCGGGCTGGTGTGGGGCGAACTGGAGTTCGTTCTGCCAGACGATAAAGTCGTGCGACTTCACGGCACCGAGTGGGCGGAAACCCAGCGCTTCCACCATCACCTGAACGCGCTCTGGCAGCAGTGGAGCCAGGAGATGAGCGTGATTGCGTCCCAGGTGCTGCAGCAGGTGCTGGACGACATCGCGCAAAGCAACGCGCAGCAAACCTGGCTGACCCGTCAGCAGACGGCCGGGCTACAGCAAAAGATCAGGCAGGCACTCTCGGCGCTGCCGATATCCGTGACGCGTCTCGATGAGTTTGACAATTGTCGTGACGCCTGGCGCCAGTGTCAGGCCTGGCTGAATGACGTGGATAAAAGCCGGCTTGCCCATAACCAGGCTTGGACGGATGCCATGCTTACCCAATACGCTGATTTCTTCAGTACGGTGGAATCTTCCCCCCTCAATCCGGCGCAGGCGCGTGCGGTGGTGAATGGTGAGCAATCGCTGCTGGTGCTTGCGGGCGCCGGAAGCGGTAAAACGTCGGTGCTGGTGGCGCGTGCTGGCTGGCTGCTGACGACCGGAGAAGCCGTACCCGATCAAATTCTGCTTCTGGCTTTTGGCCGCAAGGCGGCTGAGGAGATGGACGAGCGTATTCAGGCGCGCCTGCATACCCGGGATATCACCGCCAGAACCTTCCATGCGCTTGCGCTGCATATTATTCAGCAGGGCAGTAAAAAAGTGCCTTCCATCAGTAAACTGGAAAACGATACGCAGGCGCGTCAGGCGCTGTTTATCAAAACCTGGCGTCTGCAGTGCAGCGAGAAAAAGGCGCAGGCGAAAGGATGGCGTCAGTGGCTGGAGGACGAGCTCAACTGGACGGTACCAGAGGGCAGTTTCTGGCAGGATGACAAACTGGCGCGCCGGCTGGGGTCGCGGCTTGACCGATGGGTAAGTCTGATGCGAATGCACGGTGGGTCGCAGGCGGAGATGATTGAGAGCGCGCCGGAGGAGATCCGCGATCTGTTTTCAAAGCGCGTCAAACTGATGGCGCCGCTGCTGAAAGCCTGGAAAACGGCGCTGAAGGAGGAAAACGCCGTCGACTTCTCCGGGTTAATCCACCAGGCCATTATCATTCTTGAGAAAGGGCGTTTTGTCAGCCCGTGGAAGCATATTCTGGTGGATGAGTTTCAGGATATCTCCCCGCAGCGTGCCGCACTGCTCTCGGCGCTGCGGGCGCAGAATAAGCATACCTCACTGTTTGCGGTGGGGGACGACTGGCAGGCCATCTATCGCTTCAGCGGCGCGCAGCTCTCCCTGACGACCGCGTTCCACCACTATTTTGGCGAAGGGGATCGCAGCGATCTGGACACGACCTACCGCTTCAATTCCCGAATCGGTGAGATTGCTAACCGCTTTATCCAGCAGAACCCGCATCAGCTGGCCAAGCCGCTCAATAGCCTGCGGTCTGGTGATAAAAAAGCTGTCACCCTGCTGGCGGATGATCAGCTGGAGCCGCTGCTGGACAAGCTCAGCGGCTATGCGAAGCCCGATGAACGTATCCTGGTGCTGGCGCGTTACCATCACCTCAAACCTGCGGCGCTGGAAAAAGCCGCCACCCGCTGGCCGAAGCTGCAGATTGAATTTATGACCATTCACGCCAGCAAAGGTCAGCAGGCCGATTATGTCATCGTGGTGGGGCTGAAAGAGGGGAGCGATGGGTTCCCGGCTCCGGCTCGCGAGTCGGTGATGGAGGAGGCCTTACTGCCTGAACCGGAAGACTTCCCGGACGCCGAAGAGCGGCGTTTGCTGTATGTGGCCATGACCCGTGCCCGCCACCGCGTGTGGCTGCTGTTCAACAAAGAAGAGCCATCCGTATTTGTGGATATCCTGAAGAGTATTGATGTGCCGGTGGCGAGAAAGCCATAACGACGACGGGCAAAGAGGAGCAGGCCGGGTAAGGCGTAGCCGCTACCCGGCAAAAAAACTATTTCAGTCTCTCGGAAAGATAGCGCTGATAATCCGGAATAAGGATCTCAACCGGGGAGTTAAACTGCGGGGATTCAATAATGAAATCCGCCGTCGAGAGGTTGGTCGCCACCGGGATATTCCACACCGTCGCCAGACGCAGCAGCGCTTTGACATCCGGATCGTGCGGAACCGCATTCAGCGGATCCCAGAAGAAGATCAGCACATCAATCTTTCCTTCGGAAATCTGCGCCCCGACCTGCTGATCGCCGCCCATCGGGCCGCTCAGCATGGCATTTACCTCCAGACCCGTTTCGCGCTGAATCAGGTTACCGGTTGTGCCGGTCGCCGACAGGGCGTGCTTTTCCAGCAAAGACTGATGGCGGCGAACCCAGTTAAGCAGCATTTGTTTACAGTGATCGTGCGCAACCAGAGCAATGTGTTTACGTTCCGGTAGCGTGCGTGTTGTCAGTTCCATAATCATATCCATCAGGTTAACTGACTACACGATGACGGGAACCGCCTGACGCTGCAAGAGCAAGGCGTAAAAAATGTGGCTTATGAGGAAGGTTGTTGTTTTGCCCATTGTAAAAACCGGGCGCGCGTATCGGGATCGGCCTGCTGAAACCAGAATTTGAGGCGTTGTTCCGTCAGGGTCTGGGACTGAGGGGGAATAACGTCCAGCTCAGAGACACCCGATAACAGCGTACTGTCGTCAGCCATCATGGTGGCAAACTGCGGAAGCGAGGCGCGTTTGCCTGCTTTGTTATAGGCCTGGGCCGCGGCCTCGTAATCCGGTCCTTTCGGTGAGGTAGTCAGCGCCAGAATATCCAGTTTTACCGGAATCGGCATTGCATCCCCGTCCAGCAGTTCAATACGCGGTGACGTGTCAAAGGCCGCACTCTCTTTCTCTGTTTCAATACGCGGCAGGGTAATGTTGACCTGACTGATTTGCCGGGTATTAAAGCTGACAATCAGCGGCGGGGAGATGTACATCCTTTGCTCATGATTGGCGAGGCCGATCGATTTTTCCACCCGGAATACCAGCTGATGCGGGCCGTTATCCAGCTCGATGCTGTCGGCACCGCGCAATAAGGAGCTGGAGACCTTTTTTCCATCCAGCACCAGGAGATCAATATCGCCAGAGAGCCGAAGCGTGGTAGCAAAGACGCAAACCGGCATCACTAATGCAATCAGAGCAGTGGCAATACCGGTTTTCATAGAAGGCTCCTGTCAGAAATTCTGTCGGCGCATGAATGTATCTAAATTTTTCGATAATCACGTTTATTAACATATAGACATATTTGGCCGTTTTGCCCTCATACATCTGTATGGGATGGATGGTTGAGATGTGCCCTTTGGCGTACACTTTGAAAAAAGCCAGGAGAAAAACCATGAAAGAGAACGATATTGCCGAGATTTTGACATCCACGCACACCATTGCGCTGGTGGGCGCGAGCGATAAACCCGATCGTCCAAGCTATCGGGTCATGAAATACCTTCTCGATCAGGGTTATCACGTTATCCCTGTCTCGCCGAAAGTGGCCGGTAAAAGTTTACTGGGCCAGCAGGGCTACGCCACGCTCAACGACGTACCGGAAAAAATCGATATGGTGGATGTTTTCCGTAATTCGGAGGCGGCGTGGGGCGTGGCTCAGGAAGCCATTGCGATTGGGGCAAAAACGCTGTGGATGCAGCTCGGGGTGATTAACGAGCAGGCCGCGGTGCTGGCGCGTGAGGCGGGTCTGAAGGTGGTCATGGACCGCTGCCCGGCCATTGAAATCCCCCGTCTGGGGCTGGCGAAGTAATAAAAAAAGCCCGTTCATCGGGCTTTTTTACACGCTTAGTTCCGCAGGCGCGGAGCCTGTAACTGTTTGCGGATTGTCTGAGCCAGTTCATCCATCGTAGGTTGCTCCGGATGTTCTTCCCGCAGTTCACTGCTGAGCTGCGCTTCAGCAAGATAGGTGTGAACGGGTTGTCCGTCATCACCTTCCATTACCACATGGTACCATGGCGCGGCGCGAAGCTCGGCGTTCACCGCCAGCTCGTCTGCTGACGGTTCATCAAGGGAATACTCCGGGTCGATATCCACGACCACACCCAAATACCCTAGCAAAGTGTGGCGGACCTGCTGGCCGATACCGAATTTGCTGGCAATCATAGTCACCTCCCGGGAAATACGACTTACACGTTATGTGCGGGCAATATTTCTCTTTTCAAGTTACATGACGCGACAGGCAAACCCTTTCAGATAGAGCCCTTCCGGGTAGGTAGCAATCACCGGGTGATCGGCTGCCTGACGGAACTGCTCTATAAATTGTACATCACGACCAGCATCTATTGCGGCATCGGCGATGATTTTTTGGAATAAATCGGTGGTCATCAGGCCAGAGCAGGAGAACGTGAGCAGGACGCCGCCCGGATTCAGCAGCTGGATGGCCAGCATGTTGATATCTTTATAGCCGCGGCAGGCGCCCATCAGCTGACTTTTGTTTTCGACAAACTTCGGCGGATCCATCACGATAACGTCGAACGTCTCGCCCTGATCGCGATATTTACGCAGCAGCTTAAAGACGTCGTCACGAATAAATTCGGCTTTGCTCAGATCAAGCTTATTCAGCTCGACGTTCTGTTTCGCCACGTCCAGCGCTTCCTGTGAGGTGTCCACGCTCACCACCTGGGCACAACCGCCCATCAGCGCTGAAACGGCAAATCCGCCGGTGTAGGAGAAGCAGTTCAGCACGCGTTTGTCGGCAACGTACTGACGCGTCGCCAGGCGGCTGTCGCGCTGGTCGAGGTAATAACCCGTTTTGTGTCCGCCCTGAATATCCACCAGCAGCTTCATGCCGTGCTCTTCAATCGGCAGCAGGGCAGGCGGCAGTTCACCGGTCACAGGGCCTTGCGTCAGCTCCATGCCCTCTTTTTTGCGCACCGCCACGTCGCTGCGGTCGTAAATGGCGCACTGTGGGAACAGTGTTTGCAGGGCACTAATCAGCGCGGCACGCTGATATTCCGCCCCGGCGCTCAGAAGCTGCAGCACCAGGAAGTTGCCGAAGCGGTCAATGGTGACGCCCGGGAGACCATCAGACTCACCGGCAATCAGGCGGTAGCTGTCCAGCCCGTCGCGTTTTGCCAGCCAGTCGCGCCACTGCTGCGCCTGCTGCAAACGGCGAACGAAGAAGTCGATATCAATGGTTTCATCTTTATCGAAGGTCCAGACGCGGGCACGGATTTGGGACGCTGGCGAGTAGGCGCCTCGCGCTAACCATTTCCCCTGATGGTCAACGATATCAATGGTTTCACCGAGGCTGGCTTTGCCTTCCATGCGGGCAACCGCGCCGGAAAAGACCCAGGGATGACGGCGCAGTAAAGACTTCTCGCGCCCTTTGGCTAACACTAAACGTACACTCATAATTTGCTGTTCTGTCGATTTCAGGGAAATGGCGCGTAGAGTAGCACATCAAAACGGATCAGAGCTTCTCAAAATCTCTGATGATTTTTCGATAACGCCAGGATTTATAGGACAGCACAGGAGGTTGTGCGAGAGTCATAATGCTAACCCCTACGATGATCGCCAGCCCCCACGCCAATGCCCTGACAGGTGAACTGAAAACGACAAGAACAATCAGGAACATGAAGCATACGCTGATTACCCAGAGTAGGGTATTGAATCGACGGGCGAGATCGTAAACTGCTTCTTCAGGCGTTCCACCGTACCTCTCAACGTTATTTTTTATCTTCTGCAAATCAGACAGTGTAAAACCAGAACGCAACAGGTCTTCATCAGTAACATTCATATCGTTTTCCTTTCGCGCATAGCATTCCAGCAATCATCTGCGGATACCCTTGAGCGTTTCGGCACAAAATCAAATCGCTTAGGCACATTACACGATTGCCGAGGGATATACAGTGGGGCTTCCAGTACAGCAAAGGGATCCCCCATGAAAAAGCACAGTGTGATAGCAATAGCTGCTCTGACGGCAATGAGTTTTCAGGTTTTAGCCGCAACGCCTTTCAGCATGACCAGCCGGGATATTTCCGGCGAACGGCGGTTAGCGTCACCGCAGGTGTTTGAGGGATTTGGCTGCCACGGTGGGAATACCTCGCCACAGCTGGCGTGGACAAATCCGCCCGCGGGTACGAAAAGTTTTGCCGTCACGGTCTATGACCCGGATGCGCCTACCGGCAGCGGCTGGTGGCACTGGACCGTAGCCAACATTCCCGCGAAGACAATGACGCTGCCCGCTGGTGCCGGTAACCCAAATGGCGAAAAATTACCTGCCGGCGCTGTGCAGGGGCGTAATGATTTCGGGTATTCTGGATTCGGCGGCGCATGTCCGCCCGCAGGAGATAAGCCTCACCGCTATCAGATGACCGTCTGGGCGCTGGACGTGGATAAACTGCCTGTCGACAACAATGCCAGCGGTGCGCTGGTCGGCTTTATGCTCAATAGTCATGTTCTGGCAAAGGCGCAGTTAACCGCCACCTACAGCAGATAAGGATGAACCGGTGCAGGAGTTTCATTTTCGACATAAACATCTCACGGCGGGTGAAGTGACTGCCAGCAAAATGCATCGCCTGCACCAGGTTAAACTCTTTTTTCCGGCCATTTGTCATATCACGCACGGCAGTAAGGTGATTGTGCAGGACGACAACCGTCTGGTGGCCACCCGGGATGAACTCATCATTATCCCTGCCAATACGGCGATGGAGATCATCAATCAGCCTGCAAACGGTCTGTTTCACTCGGACTTGCTGATGTTATCGCCGGAAATCGTTGCCGGGTTTAAAGCGCATTACCTGAAATCCTGGCCGCGCACGACGCTGCATTCGCTCTGCGCTCCGCTGAGCGAGGGGCTGGCGTTTATGTGGGATAACCTGCTACACGCCGTGCGTCAGGATTTACCGGAGGCGCTGCAAAAACATCAGGCCTTCGGTCTGTTGCTGGCATTGCTGCATGACGGCGTGGCAGGTCCGCTGCTTATCGAGCGAAGTAATAACCTGACCGAGCAGGTGCGACAGTTCATTATGCTGTCGCCTGCCAGAGCCTGGACCGCGCAGGACATTGCCAGTCGTCTCGCCCTGAGCGTGCCGACGCTGCGCAGACGCTTACGCGAAGAGTCGCAGAGCTTTCGTCAGATTGTGGAGGAGGTAAGGATGGCCGTGGCGTTGTCACAGCTACAGTCAACCCGATTACCGATTGGCGAAATCGCATTACAATGTGGGTATCTTTCCAGCTCTCGTTTCACCGCCCGTTTCCGGCAACACTATGGCTGTTTGCCGAAAACGCTACGTTAAGGAGAAGAAAAATGGCAAAAGTCTGCACTATTGCCTGGGTTCACGGCATCGTTCAGGGTGTGGGGTTCCGCTACAGCACTCAGCGCGAGGCCGTTCAGCTTGGGTTAACGGGATACGCGCGTAACATGGATGACGGCAGCGTTGAAGTAGTCGCCTGTGGCGAAGCGGAGCAGGTCGACAAGCTGGTGGCGTGGCTGAAAGCGGGTGGGCCGCGCAGCGCACGGGTTGATAAGGTCTTAACGGAACCGCATCAACCCGGCCGGGAGTACGTTAACTTCGGTATTCGCTATTAAATGCACTTCACCGGTTTAGGCAGGCCGGCAATTTTGGTGGCCTGTTTTGCCGGGCCTTTCGGGAACAGGCGATAGAGATAGCGGCTGTTGCCTTTCTCTTCACCGAACTTATTGGCCATCGCCTTGACCAGCATGCGGATGGCCGGAGAGGTGTTGAATTCGAGATAGAACTCGCGCACAAAACGCACCACTTCCCAGTGTTCGGGGGAGAGGGCGATGCCTTCTTTCTCAGCAATGACTTCTGCCAGCGCTTCGTTCCACTGGCCACTTTCTTTCAGATAACCGTCGTTATCGGTCTCGATCTCTTTGCCTTCAAAACTCAACATAGTCATTCACGCGTCAGTCAAAAACGCTGCAGTGTACCAAAAAACAAAGCCCCGCATAAGCGGGGCCAGGTTCACATCGTTGCGGCTTAATCCCGGCTGGCAAAGCCCAGGATGCTCAGCAGGCTGACGAAGATGTTGTACAGCGAGACATACAGGCTCACGGTGGCGCGAATATAGTTCGTCTCACCGCCGTGAATGATGTTGCTGGTTTCATACAGGATTGCGCCGGATGACAGCAGGATAAACACCGCGCTAATCGCCAGGTGCAGGGCAGGGAGCTGCAGGAAGATGTTAGCCACCATACCAATCAGCACCACCACGATACCCGCCATCAGCATACCGCCGAGGAAGGACATGTCCTTGCGGGTGGTGAGCACGTAGGCCGAGCAGCAGAAGAACACCAGCGCGGTTCCGCCCAGCGCCATACCAATCACATCGCCCATGCCGGCGGACAGGTACGCGTTCAGGATTGGCCCCAGGATGTAACCCAGGAAGCCGGTGAAGGCAAACGCGGAGAGAATACCGACCGGTTTGTCAGCGGTTTTGTAGGTCAGGAACATCAGACCGTACATTCCCACCAGCGTCAGGATCAGCCCCGGGGACGGCAGCATCAGCACGGTGCTGGCGGTTGCGGTGATCGCCGAAAACGCCAGCGTCAGGCTGAGCATGAAATAGGTATTGCGCAGCACCTTGTGGGTGCTGAGTAGCGATGTGCGGTCGCGGGAAGAAGTAATTATACGATCCATGAGTCACTCTCTTATGACAGATGTAATTAACGGAAAGAATAGGAAACGGCGCGTCACTCTCAAAGTGGTTTTACCCATCTTTACTCAGCAGGTTAGGGCGGAAGCTGGTTGTTTCTTCTGCATAAATACGTTTCACCAGTATGAACAGCGGTTTGACGCGATTAATCAGATCAACCTCTTATAGGTTACTGAAAATTATTGCGTTATTACCATAAGGCCGCTAAGAGTTATTTCCGGATCGTCACAAAAACAGACAATAAGGCGAAGGAAATGAAACCTCAAACACGCACGCGCTTTACGCTCTCTTTACTTACCGCAGGGATCCTGTGCGCCAGCACGGCAACCTGGGCGGCGAACGTGCCGGCAGGAACGCAGCTGGCCGATAAGCAGGAACTGGTCAGGAACAACGGTAATGAGCCGGCCTCGCTCGACCCGCATAAAGTCGAAAGCGACGTCGAATTCAATATTATCAGCGATTTATTCGATGGGCTGGTCAGTGTCTCCCCGGCGGGGGACATTCAGCCACGGCTGGCGGAAAAATGGGAGAACAAGGACAACACCGTCTGGACGTTCCATCTGCGTCCGGGCATCACCTGGAGCGACGGCACTGCCATCACCGCGGAAGATGTGGTCTGGAGCTGGCAGCGTCTGGTTGATCCTAAAACCGCTTCACCGTATGCCAGCTATCCAGGCAACATGCACATTGTGAATGGTGCGGATATTGCGCAGGGGAAAAAAGCCCCCGATACGCTGGGCGTTAAAGCGATAAACGACACCACGCTGGAAGTCACATTGACGCAGCCTAATGCGGCATTCCTGGCCATGCTGGCGCACCCGTCACTGGTTCCGGTGGACAAAGTGCTGATTGGCCGCTTTGGCGACAAGTGGACCAAGCCTGAACATATCGTCACCAGCGGGGCCTATAAGCTGTCCCAGTGGGTGGTCAACGAACGCATTGTGGCGGAGCGCAACCCGCGCTACTGGGATAATGACCATACCGTGATTAATAAGGTGACGTATCTGCCTATCACCTCCGAGGCCGCAGATGTGAACCGCTATAAAGCGGGCGAAATTGATATTGTCTACACGGTGCCGATCAACCAGTTCGCTCAGCTCAAAAAAACGCTCGGCAGCGAGCTGGATGTCTCTCCGCAGCTGGCAACCTATTACTACGAATTCAATACCACCCGGCCGCCGTTCAACGACGTCCGCGTGCGAAAGGCGCTGAACATGGCGCTCGATAAAGACATCATTGCCGGGAAAGTTTTAGGGCAGGGGCAGCGTCCGGCGTGGCTCATCAGCCAGCCGGATATCGGTGGAGTTAAGTTACAGAACCCTGATTACGCCAGCTGGCCGCAGGACAAGCGCATCGCTGAGGCGAAAAAATTGCTCGAAGCGGCCGGGTATAACGCCAGCCATCCTCTGCGCTTCAACCTACTTTATAACACCTCTGAATCGCACCAGCGTATTGCGATTGCGGCCAGCTCTATGTGGAAAAAGAACCTCGGCGTGGAGGCGAAGCTGCAAAATCAGGAGTGGAAAACCATGCTGGATACCATGCATACCCACAACTTTGACGCGGTGCGTTACGCCTGGATTGCCGACTACGACGACGCGGCGACCTTCCTGAACAACTTCCGCACCGGTGACAGCGAAAACACCAGTCAGTACAGCAATCCGGAATACGACCAGGCGCTGATGAATGCCGCAAAAGCCAAAACAACGGAAGAGCGGGGTAAGTTCTACCAGCAGGCGGAAGATCTGCTGGGACGTGATGTGCCCGCCATTCCGGTGTATCACTACGTCCGTACGCATCTGGTCAAACCGTGGGTGGGCGGATTTACGCCGGATAAGCTGGGGTACTATTACACGAAGGACATGTACATCAAAAAACACTAAGCCTGTGCTGATAAAATCGTCGATGTGTTGTCAGTTCAACCGATTAAACACGTTTTGACTATTTTTACAGCGAACGAATGCCGCGACTCTTTACAGCGCGCGGTGAGGTGTTTATAGTTCGCCTCACTCAGGAAGTGTGGCCGAGCGGTTGAAGGCACCGGTCTTGAAAACCGGCGACCCGAAAGGGTTCCAGAGTTCGAATCTCTGCGCTTCCGCCAGATATAAACCCCAGGTTACTTGTAACCTGGGGTTTTTCTTTTGTCTTGACGCAGGTTTGTCCTTCACCAGATTCTGGCCATTCCTTCGCTTGCCGGGCGAACGAGCGTAAAACCAAATTTAGTATAAAGCTCAGGCACGTCGGCCATTAAGCAAACGTAGGCTCCTCTACAGGCGTGGTTATCCAGCCAGGCAACAAGCGTTTCCATAATGACCCTGCCGAGTCCTCTCCCCTGATGAAGCGGATCAACGGCGACGTCGACAATATCGAAATTCAACGCACCGTCCCCCACGATGCGCCCCATACCCACCGGTTTACCCTCACACAGAATATGCATGCCATAACAGCTGCCGGGCAGCGCTTTTCGGGCCGCCTCCAGCGGGCGAGGGCTAAGGCCCGAGATTTCGCGCAGCCGGCAAAACGCTTCTGCAGTGGGGACGGTTTCAACCACGGTATAGTTATCAGGCATAAGAAGAGCTCCAGTCGGTGTTCAGTAAAAGGCTTCAGTCTGGCAGTAAAATTGACTAAAGACGATTTTACGGACCGATCCCGTTCACACTTTTAACCTCCCGCTATTCCCCTGTAAAAAACTGGCGTTATCATTCACCCCGTAAATACCTTTTCATCTCTTACCGAGGCTTTGATGCTGGAGAATGTTTTCATCAGATAATCAGCTTCCCGCCCTTCTCAGGACGGACTGGTTATCGCTGCGCTTAAACCTTACGCACGCACCTGCTGGTGTGGGCTTGTTTTTACGCATGATGATTACACAGGTTTTCCAGTATGAATTTATCCCGTCAGGAACAACGTACCTTACACGTTCTCGCCAAAGGTGGACGTATTGTGCACGTCCGCGACAGTTCTGGCCGCGTCACGTCCGTTGAGTGTTATACCCGTGAAGGGCTGGTGCTGAGCGACTGCACGCTCAGCGTCTTCAAAAAACTCCGCACTAAAAAGCTGATCCGTTCCGTGAACGGGCAGCCTTACCGCATCAATACCACCGGGCTGAATAACGTTCGCGCCCAGCTGGACAATCGCTAAGCGGAAGAAACCACGCCACCCTCGGGTGGCGTTCATACATTGAACGGAATGTAGGCCGGGTAAGCGCAGCGCCACCCGGCAAGAAACGCGGCGTTAAGAGCGGATAAAAGCCAGAATATCCGCGTTGATGGTATCCGCGTGGGTGGTATGCATCCCGTGTGGGAAGCCCGGATAAATTTTCAGTACGCTGTTCGCCAGCAACTGGTCCTGCAGAAGGGCGGCATTTTTATACGGCACGACCTGATCGTCGTCGCCCTGCATCACCAGAACGGGAACCGTAATGGCTTTCAGATCTTCCGTCTGGTCGGTCTCTGAAAACGCCTTGATCCCTTCGTAGTGCGCTTTGGCGCTGCCGATCATGCCCTGACGCCACCAGTTCTGAATCGTTCCCTGCGAAACCTCGGCGCCATCGCGATTGAAACCGTAGAAAGGACCGCTGGCGACGTCGAGGTAAAACTGGGCGCGGTTAGCCGCCAGCGCCTGGCGAAAGCCATCGAAAACCTCAATCGGCGTGCCGCCGGGGTTAGCGTCCGTTTTGACCATCAGAGGAGGGACGGCGCTGACAAGCACCGCTTTGGCGACGCGACCCTGCGGCTGACCATACTTCGCCACATAGCGGGCGACCTGGCCGCCGCCGGTAGAGTGACCGACGTGCACGGCATTGCGTAAGTCCAGGCTTTCAACAACGGCTGACGCATCGGCCGCATAGTGATCCATATCATGCCCTTCACTCACCTGATCCGAACGTCCATGACCGCGGCGATCGAGCGCGATAACGCGATAGCCTTCCGCGAGGAAGAAGAGCATCTGGTTATCCCAGTCATCGGCACTTAACGGCCAGCCGTGGTGGAAGACGATGGGCTGCGCCTCTTTTGGACCCCAGTCTTTGTAGTAAATGTTGACGCCATCTTTCGTGGTAACGAATGCCATACCGCTGACTCCTCTGTTAAAGGCAAAACGCGTGCCGACTGAACGCAGTGCAGATCAGTAATGCCTTAATTAAGTTGGTTTTTTTCTGTTTCCCGTACCGACAGTACTCCTAAAGTGTAGGATAAAGCGTAAAAGCAGGCGGTTTCATTTTTGTTAACGGCACGCATAAAACCCATCACCGATCCCCCGGCGCTACCCGCTTACGGGTATACATTGCTTTGTCAGCGCTATTGAGCAACGTGTCGGCATCTACGGCGTCGTGAGGAAAGCGGGCAATACCGATACTGCCCGAGATAGTAATCACCTGTTCGTTAATCAAAAATGACTGCGTCAGTGCAGCGCTGACCTTTTCGGCCGTTTGTGTGGGTAAGGGATCGCTGGCAGCTAAATCGGGGAGGAGGGCGACAAACTCATCGCCACCGAGGCGGGCAATCGTGTCACCTTCGCGCAGCAGACTTTGCAGACGAAATGCCACAAGCCGAAGCAGTTCATCGCCGACGGCATGACCGTGGAGATCGTTCACCGGTTTAAACCGATCGAGGTCGATAAACAGCAGTGCCACTTCTCTACTGTTGGCGATAGCCTGAGTGATTGCCAGTTCCAGACGGTTAACGAGTAATCTCCGGTTCGGTAATCCAGTCAGGGCATCAAAGTTGGCATGCAGCCAGGCGATGTGTTCGCGCTGTTTGCGATCGGTAATATCGCGGATAAATGCCGAAAATATCTGCTTCCCTCCTTGCTGATGCGGCCATATCGACAGTTCAATAGGGAACTCACCTTTGGTGCGATGCAGCGCAGCGATCTCGATAGTGCGGTTAAGAATATTCGACGGTTGCGCGGCCTTAAAGCGCATCAGGCCGCGCGCGTGTTGCTCGCGAAACGCTTGCGGTACAATCATCTCGCCAAGGCTGTTGCCTATCGCTTCTCCGGCAGTCCAGCCGAACATGCGTTCTGCGGCCTGGTTCCAGTTCACAACGACGCCAGCCTGATCGATGGTAATCACAGCATCCTGGGCGGTCTCAACCAGCTGGCGATGGTACTCTTCACTCTCTTCCAGCGCACGCTTCATCGACTCAATCTGGCGGATGCTCTCCTGCAGTTCGCGGTGCATTTCCTCAAGCGAAAGAGAGAAAAAGCGGATCCGTTCTTCAACAGACATCTTTTTCATTTCTGAGCACAGGTCACTGGCGGTACGTGGCGGCATATTCTCTTCCTGTCAAAAAGTTAAGCACTCATCCATTATGGAGCCTTAGATAACTTTTTGTACCTGCCGGGTTAACGGTGTTCTTCAATATAGCGGGCCAGGTCCGCCGGGGTTTTCAGCACCGTCGCCACGTCTGTTGGCGGGATCATAAAGCCGTAAACGTCCTGCACTTCCAGTACCATATCGACCGCCAGAATGGAGTCGAGAATGTCTGAGTCAATCAGTTCATCGTGGAAACCGACCTTACGGGATAATACGTTTTCGAACAGGGCGAGAATTTCTTGTTCCATCATTTTTTCCTGGTGTCATTAATGTGTGCGGGCGTAAGCGTCCAGCAGTTTGCGGTCAATTTTGCCGTTAGGATTCAACGGTAAAGCGTCTTTGACGATAATTTGTGACGGTACCATATAGTGTGGAACCACCTTCGACAGGGCGGTTTTGATCGTATCCGGTGCCAGCTCCGTCACGCAGAAGGCGGCAATGCGCAGTACGCTGCCACAGGATTTCTTCAGCGGCAGTACCACCGCTTCGTTGATGCCGGACATGGCCAGCAGGCGGTTTTCGATCTCGTTGATTTCAATACGGTAACCATTCAGTTTGATCTGGCTGTCATTGCGGCCCTGACAATAGATGAGCCCTGCTTCATAACCCAGATCGCCGGTCCGGTAGCCACGAAAGGCTTCATTTTCACGGTGGAGCAATTTTGCCGCGTTCTCCTGCGGCAGGCCGAGGTAGCCGCGCATAACGTTCTTACCCCAGATAATCAGCTCGCCCTCGGCGGTAATTTCCATTTTGCTCTCTGGCATCATGACCCCCACCGGCAGCACGGCGCTGTCGCTGTTGAGGATCTCATCCGTTATTTCCACCACGGTTGTCGCAATGGTCGCTTCCGTCGGGCCATAGGCGTTAATGATGTTGGCCTGCGGGAAACGGCGGCGTAGCTGCTTAACCAGCGCTTTATTTAACACCTCACCAATGAAGATAAAGACCTTGAGTGCTGGCAAATACTCGCTGTTGAACTGCGGGGACAGCAGCTGCTGGTAAGCAAAAGAGGGGGTAGAAACCCAGGCGGACACCGCGTTGCTTTTCAGCCGCGCCAGCCAGTTCGCTTTCTGAATATCCTCTTTGGCGTTCAGTACGATGTGTCCCCCCATCGCCAGATTCGCCAGTAACGGGATCAGGGAGAGGTCAAAACTGAATACCGCGTGGTTCATCAGCACCGGTTGTTCCGGCAGTGAAAAATCTTTGCTGACCCATTTCATGAAGTGCCATACGCTCTCACGTCCAATCTGCACGCCTTTAGGCTTGCCGGTGCTGCCCGAGGTAAACATGATATAGGCCAGATCCTGCTCCTCCAGCACCTTGCTTGTTTCACCGGTGGCGATGAACTGCCGGGTCGCCACGTCGTAATAGTAAGGGGCACTGGCCAGATGGCAGATCTCCTTCAGCCTTTCCTGCGGATAGATGCAGTCGACCGGGATATATGGAATGTTATGCAGCAGGCAGCTATAAATCGCCACGGCAAATTCCGCCTGCTGGTGTCCGTACAAGACGACCGGCGTACCTGCAACAGGCCGGCAACGCTGATAGCGCTGCGCCCAGTCCGTCACGGCTGCGGAAAGCTGTTCCCAGCTTAGAGATTCGTCGCTGCCGCTGATGGCCAGCTGTTGCGGACGCGCGGGATCGCATAATGCCGCACGTAAGAAATCCTGCAGTGCCTGAAGGTCGGCGTGATTATTCATAGAGGTGACATTCCACTAAAGATGTAAAGGGACCCTGCCGCGCTTCCCAGCGTCAGAATTCGCCCCAAAAAAGCAACAGCCGGATACTGCAATCCGCGTTGTAATGCCGGGCTGCGTTTGGCTGACCACAACAGCATGTTATGGGCCACCGAAATCGCGCCAAACAGCGCGCCGCTGATGACATAATGGCGTTCCAGACCATTCCACGCGCCCATGCAGAACAGGGTGCAAAAAATGCCGATATTTTGCGCCAGCGTTTTGTTCTGACGGAAAAAAGTAAACTTCATCAGGTTCATATAGACGGGCATAAACACCACATCACGCAGCCATTCAGACAGGCTGATGTGGAAGCGGCGCCAGAAATCCTGCGGGTTTTTGGCGAGAAGGGGCATATTGAAGTTTGCCGGAATGTTCAACCCAAACAGGCGGCCTGCACCGATGGCCATATTGCTGTAACCCGCAAAATCAAAATAGAGATAGGCGCTATAGGCCAGTGACATCACCACGCCCACGGTCAGCGTAAACGGCTTATGGCTCCAGGGCTGCACGACAAGTGAATCAACCAGCATGGCAAACAGGAACTTCTGGACAATGCCGGTAATGATTTGCTCCAGCGCCACTAAAAACTGTTCGCGGTTAAGGGCAAAGACGGGCTTACTGACGTCGCTCATCCATGTCCGCCAGCGATACATGGGGCCCGCCAGAATAATAAAGGGCATAAACAGATAACAGAAATAATGCAGGAAATTCTGTCCTTCTTTTTTACTGCGATAGAGCAGCACGTCCACCGCGCGGAACGTCATAAAAGAGAGGCCGATCATGCCGAGATGATGATTAAGATGTAGTTTCACCAAAAATAAAGGTAGCAGCGTTAACACAATCGCCTGCCAGGTTTTTAACCAGCCTTTTTCTTTTAACGTGGCGACAAGATAAAAACTGAAAAAAACGACCGCGGGAACACGGTAATCACCCTGAAAAATATAGCCCCAGCCTAATGCGGCGAGGACGGATAACGCCGATAAATACGTCAGGCGATGACGTAATACGCGATTGATCAGCGCAAACGCCAGGGCGGATGAAAATAAATAGACAAAAAACATGCCTGAGCTATACATCATTCGGCCTCAGAACTTTTGATATTCAAAATGCAGCTGCATACTCATGCTGTCATCGACAGAGGTCCACGCGACGATGGTGATCGCCAGCAGGAGATAAAGGAAAAAAAGACGGATCGCGATTTTCATTATTTAAAACTCTGCGCAATAAAGCGAATCATAGGAACCCAGGCCAGCTCGGAAGGGTGCAAACGATCCCAGTTCCAGCCATTCTGATAAGGCATGGAATACATATCTAAATAGGGGATCTGGTTCGCTTCCAGAATGGTTTGAATTTGCTTATCCACCGGACGGAAGGTATCGGTATGGTAAAGCGCCCAGGGGTTAACCGGGTCGACGATAGCAATCACCTGCACGTGACGGTCTTTCAGCAACTGGACAGTTTTTTTGAACGCGGCGATTTGCGCAGGTACGACCGGCGTGTCATCCCACTGCTGTCGCGTACTGTCCTCCTCGTAAATCGTTTTGTCCATCCACAGGGTGGCCGCGCTCTGCTGGCGTTTTTTATTGAGCTCGCGGGCATTCGCCAGCTCTTTATCCCAGTCCGGCGTGATGTGGGTTGTGGGCTGCTGCGGCCAGGGCTGCGCCGTCCCGGGCGTGACGTGGAGCAGCGCCAGCCAGTCGTTTTTAATCAGGGTGCAGACGTTGGCAAACTGGTAACTCAGCTCGTCCCACATCAGACCGGGGTGCCAGCCAAAGACGCGCATTTGACCAAAGGTTAAATGACTTATTTCTTTGGCATCAATATGCTTTAAGTAATTTACCAGTAACGGGCGCGCCTGCGGATCCTGCATCAGCGGATTAAAAACAGAGGCCGGGAAATTATCGGCATAGATAGCAGGAGGCAAACCTTTTGAATAAAAGCTGTCCGGTGCCAGAAGCAAAACAACTTTACTGTTTGCGTTAAGGCTATTTTTAAAACGTGAGAGCAGCAAAAATTGCGTTTCGTCATCGACAAAGGCATCGCCATACGCCACAACGGGTTGGTGCAATTGCTTATTAAAGTAATTATATACCGCGTAATGTTCATCTTCCGAGGTTGCAACCTCAGACGCACCAATGAAAAAAATCGCATTCCCTTCTAAGGCATGGGAAATAGTCGCTATTTTTTCCGCTTGTTCTTTCGGCGTGCCCGCCATTGATTTAATCAGCGGCTGGAAGGTGAGTGGCGGATTAACGCCCGACATGAACGGATGAACACAAAGGAACAACATGGCCAGGGTCGCCATCAGGATATGTAAGCAAAGCGTATTTTTGATTTTCATCATCAACCAGTAAGACTACATGGCAGTAATTTCTACAATCTGTGGGTAATCAAATTCATAACAATTACACAACAAATGGCGGTCTATTTTTTGGGGCATTCTATACCAGAGTGTTTTAAAAGGATGAGCGTTGCTGTGTAACGGTATGTACAAGGGGGCGAAGAAAGAACGGGGACCCCGCTCCGGTGGCTTTTTGAGCAATCAACCCTCGGTAGTCAAAAATAGAAAAATTCCTGCTTTACAAGGCGCTAATAGATGTTTATAGTGCGCCTCACTTTGGAAGCGTGGCCGAGCGGTTGAAGGCACCGGTCTTGAAAACCGGCGACCCGAAAGGGTTCTAGAGTTCGAATCTCTACGCTTCCGCCAAATTCGAAACCCAGGTCGTTATGCGACCTGGGTTTTTTGTTTTCTGTCGGTTTCAGCATGCATGCTGATGAGGCGCAGGAACGGCGTTCTGGTGCCCGTCACGCTGGCGCTGTCAGGGAGCGAAAAGCGTTATCAGCAGGACACACAAAACCCTGCTCTATTTATAGCTCAACGTTTTGTTTTATATTTTTTAACATCCAGTCCCTGATTATTCCTGATTTTAATGGCCATACGTTTTTTCGTATAATAAAACGCTGCCTCCATTACCCGAGACACAAAAGTGAACAGGTTCTTAATAATCTTTCATGTTTCATTTCATTTTCTGCAAGTAGTTTGGCCTGAGCCGCAAAACTGATTAAATCATGGTATGGATCACTGCCGACAAAGCCTAACTAAAATATAATGGCGGTATCGTTCTGAAGCAGGGTTTATTCGCTTCAAAAAAATACTGTTACCCACCATGAATGGAAGACATGATGAGAGGAAAAATCCCCAAGAGCGAGTTGCTGGTGACGTTCGAAGTGGTGGCACGTCACGAAAGCTATACCCGCGCCGCAGAAGAGCTGGCGTTAACGCAAAGTGCAGTGTTCAGACAGGTGACGGCCCTGGAGGAGTTTTTACACACCTCATTATTTAACCATGCCAAAAAACGGATTTTTCTGAATGCGGCAGGAAAGCATTATCTGAATATCGTCAAAGAGACGCTGAATAAGCTGGAACGCGATACCAATATGATAATGAATTGGCAGCCTGCTGTTCAGGTAGTGGAGCTGGCGGTCAATCCCACCTTCAGTACGCATTGGCTGATCCCCAATTTATGGGAGTTTAATAAATTAAATCCTGATATTATTGTTAATATTCACTCGCTGGCCAATATCGGCGATTTTTTGAATCGTGAATATGATGCGGCTATTATGCGCGCAGATTTTTGTTCTCCGTGGTCGGAAGTCGATTATTTATTTGAAGAGGAGATCCTGCCGGTCTGCAGCCGCAGCTTGCTTCCTCATGCGGAGCAGAAGCTGGGGGTTGAGGAGTTGCTAAGGGAGTTCCCGCTGTTACATCAAAGCACTCGCATCAATGGCTGGCAGGAGTGGTTTGCGCTTTCCGGTATTACCAGTCCGGATGTGAATCTGGGCCCGCGTTTTGACCTCCTCTCGATGCTGATTGCCGCAGTACGATCGAATCTTGGGGTTGCGCTGCTTCCCCGCTTCGCCATCCAGCATGACCTGGACTGCGGCGAGATGGTAATCCCCTGTGATGTGCCTATCCGCACCGGCAACCGCTTTATCATGACATGGCGGGAAGAAAAGTCTCAGGCACAGCCGTTACAAGTCTTCCGCGAGTGGCTGTTGCAAAAATCAGTGGTATCCCCGGTTGAGTCATAATGCCGGATGGCGGCAGTGCAGCGCGCCATCCGGTGCAGACACGCTTACCAGTCGATGCCCTCCTGCGCCTGGATACCGCTGTCAAATGCGTGTTTAACCGGGCGCATTTCGCTGACCGTGTCGGCAAGCGCCAGTAATTGCGAGTGACAGCCGCGTCCGGTGACAATCACGGTCTGCTGTACCGGACGGTTCTCCACCGCCGCGATCACCTCCTGACTGTCCAGATAGTGATAAGCCAGCATATAGGTGAGCTCATCCAGAACCACCAGGTCATAACGTGGGTCAGCGAGCATGCGTTTGCTCTCCTGCCACACCGCCGTTGCGGCCTGAATATCCGTTTCCCGGTTTTGTGTTTCCCACGTAAAACCGGTGCCCATAATGTGAAATTCGACGCCGAGCGGATGCAGGGTGTTGTATTCGCCATTATCCCACTGACCTTTAATAAACTGCGCGACGCCAACGGTTTTACCGTGCCCGACGGCACGCGTCGCCGTGCCGAAGGCGGCGGTGGACTTTCCTTTTCCGTTGCCGGTGAAGACGATCAGAATGCCTCTCTTCTCCGTTGCCGCCGCTACGCGGCTCTCAACCTGCTCTTTACGCTTTTGCTGCCGTTGGCGGTGTCTGTCTGCGTTAGCTCGCGCTTCCATAATGGCTCCTTAATGTCCGGCAGGGCAGGATGCGCAGCGATGCTGCTGCTCAAACTGGCTGAAGAAATTATTTCCTTTGTCATCAACCAGCATAAAGGCGGGCAGATTTTCGACCTCCATCATCCACACTGCCTCCATGCCCAGTTCGGGATACTCAAGGCAGCGCAGGCTTTTCACATACTGCTGCGCCAGCAGAGCCGCCGCACCGCCGATACTGCCGAGGTTGAAGCCGCCGTGCTTATGGCAGGCATCGGTGACTTGCTGGCTGCGGTTGCCTTTGGAAAGCATGATCAGGCTTCCGCCCGCGGCCTGGAAAGCATCGACGTAGCCATCCATGCGCCCGCCAGTGGTCGGACCGAGGGAACCGCAGGCCTGATTCTCCGGTGTTTTCGCCGGTCCAGCGTAATAGACGATATGGTTTTTCATATACTCCGGCATCGGTTCGCCGTTATCCAGCCGCGCTTTGATTTTGGCGTGAGCAATATCGCGGGCGACCACGATCGGGCCGCTTAACGACAACCGGGTGCCGATCGGCAGGGTGGACATATCGCGCAGAATCTCGCGCAGCGGGCGGTTCAGGTTGATCTGTACGGTCCGGGCGTCGTTTTCCTCACGGCAGGCGTCCGGGATGTATTTCCCTGGGTTATGTTCCAGCTTCTCCAGCCAGATACCCTGCTTGTTGATTTTCGCTTTGATATTTCGGTCTGCGGAGCAGGACAGTGCCATGGCGACAGGGCAGGAACCGCCGTGTCGCGGCAGGCGGATGACGCGAATATCGTGGGCGAAGTACTTGCCGCCAAACTGGGCGCCGATGCCGAATTCGCGGCTGGCGTTGAGCAGCGTGGTTTCCAGCGCCGTGTCGCGGAACGCCTGACCCAGCTCGTTCCCGCTGGTGGGCAGATTGTCATAGTATTTTGTTGAAGCCAGCTTCGCGACCTTCAGCGCCTGGTCGGCAGAGAGGCCGCCGACCACAAAGGCAATGTGATACGGTGGACAGGCTGCAGTACCGAGCGACTTCATCTTCTCGATCAGGAACGCGGTGAGTTTCTCCGGCTGCAAAATGGATTTCGTTTCCTGGAACAGCGCGGCTTTGTTAGCAGAACCGCCGCCTTTATTGACAAACAAGAAGCGGTATTCGCTCCCCGGTGTGGCGCTGATGTCTATCTGCGCCGGCAGGTTGGTCTGGGTATTTACCTCGGTATACATGTCCAGCGGTGCGTTTTGCGAATAGCGCAGGTTACACTCGCTAAAGGTGGCGTAAATCCCTCTGCTCAGCGCTTCGGCATCGTCACCACCGGTCCAGACGTGCTGGCCTTTGCTCGCCACAATGGTGGCCGTGCCGGTATCCTGACAGTTTGGCAGTATGCCTTTTGCCGATACTTCGGCGTTGCGCAGCAACTGCAGAGCGACATACTTATCGTTACTGCTGGCCTGCGGGTCGTGCAGGATGCTGGCTATCTGCTGTAAATGTCCGGCGCGCAGGAAAAATGAGGCTTCATAAAATGCCTGCTGGGCCAGCAAGGTCAATGCCTCAGGCGCCACTTTAATGACCTCCTCGCCCTCCAGCTCCGTCACCGTAACGTGTTGCGCGCTGAGGAGTTCATATTCCGTCGTATCTTCACTCAGAACAAACAGGTCCTGCCAGACAAATGGTTTAGACATAGTACTTCTCACTTTGTGGTTGTTTTTACCGGGCACTGGCGCAACTGCCGCGCCCGGCTTACAGAATCACAGCCGGTTGGGATCAATGGGCTAAAAAGAGACTGGCCTGCGTCGCCTCAGCGACATACGCAATCGTCTGCTGTGCGCGGACGCTATTCCCGGCGGCATCCAGCGGTGGCGAATAGACCGCGATGGCGTATTGGCCGGGCACGATGGCAACCATGCCGCCGCCGACGCCGCTCTTCGCCGGGATCCCAACGGTGTACAGCCATTTGCCGCTGCCGTCGTACAGCCCGGCAATCGCCATTTCCGCCAGAACCTGCGGCACGTAGCGTTCATTCAGCAACTGCTTACCGTTGAAAGGCGATTTGCCCCTGTTCGCCAGCACCGCGCCCATTTTGGCGAGCTGCTCAACGGTGATGTCTACAGAACACTGGCGGGTATAGATTTCGACGGCATCCCGGGTATCGCCATAAAAGCTGTTATAGGACGCCATCAGCATCGCCAGCGCCTGGTTATGCTGATTGGTCTCCATTTCTGATTTGAACACCGGCTCGTTGACGGTCAGCGAGGCATCCGCCCACGCGTTGAGGTTATCGAGAATTTTGTTCCAGCGGTCGGACTTATCTTTCGCCTCAATCAGGCTTACCGTGCTCATCGCCCCTGCATTGACCAGCGGGTTTTCCGGCGCCCCTTTGGTCAGCTCAACCGCCAGGCCGGAGTTGAAGGGCAGACCGGTCGCACTGGCGCCGAGTTTATCCAGGACCTCCTGTGGGCCACGCTGCTCCATCGCCAGCGCCAGGGTGAAAACTTTACTCAGCGACTCCATGGGAAATGCTTTTTTCACATCGCCAACCTGGTAAATGTTGCCGTCAACGGTGGCGAGGGTGATGGCGAAATTATTGGGGCTATAGGTCGCCAGGGCGGGAATGTAGTCGGCGACTTTTCCCTCAAAATTATCTTTAAATTTTTGATGAGCCTGCTCCAGCAGCTGCGCGTAATCCGGCGCGGGTTGCGCCAGCGTGGCGGCGCTAAAAAACAGGCTGACGGATAAGAGGCTGACGCCGAAAATGTTTATCTTCATGGGCTATCCTGTAAATCGAATAACGACAGGCCAACGACTGTTGGCCTTTGTAATCAATACATGGCGATTTCAGTGTCTGAAGCGGTACTTTCTTTGGCCGGAACCTTGCCGCGGCAGCCGACGCCGAAGTGCTCGCCTTCCCAGCGACCGACGATAGCGGCACCCATCGCGTTACTCATCACGTTGGTGGCGGAACGGCCCATGTCGAGGAACGGATCGACGCCCATCAGCAGAATCAGGCCCGCTTCCGGAATGTTGAACTGGTTGAGCGTGGCGGCAATAACCACCATTGATGCACGCGGCACGCCCGCCATCCCTTTCGAGGTCAGCATCAGGATCAGCAGCATGGTGATCTGCTCCCCAATGCTCAGTTCGATGTTGCACGCCTGGGCGATGAACACGGTAGCAAACGAGCAGTAGGCCATTGAGCCGACGAGGTTAAAGGAGTAGCCGATCGGCAGGACAAAGCTGGCAATCCTGGAGGAGACGCCGAATTTTTCCAGTTTGTTCAGCGTGCCAGGGAAAGCCGCTTCTGAACTTGACGTCGTAAAAGCCAGCAGCGCAGGTTCGAGGATCGCTTTTGTCAGACGACTGATGCACGGACCGACAATCATGGTGGACAGGCCAATCAGAATCGCCCACAGCAGGCCGAGCGTCATGTAGAACTCGCCCATGAAAATACCGGCGCTGACCATCACACCCAGACCGCGTTCGGCAATCAGCCCGGAGATCGCGGCAAACACGGTCAGCGGTGCAAACAGCATGACGTAGCCCGTCAGCTTGAGCATCACATGGACCAGAGAGTCGAGCACCTTAATGATGGGCTCGGCTTTCTCGCCAATGGCCGCCAGGCTGCAGCCCAGGAAAATCGAGAACACCACGATTTGCAGAATCTCGTTACGGGCCATGGCATCAACGATGCTGGTCGGTACCGCGTGAGAGATAAACACTTTCAGCGTAAACGGTTCGGACTGAACGGCCGCAACGGCCCCGGCGTCATGAGCGACAAAGTTAATGCCTGCGCCAGGCTGGAAGATATTGACGATAACCAGCCCCAGCGCGATCGACAGCAGCGAAGCACAAATAAAGAGGAAAAAGGTTTTGGAGAATATACGGCCGAGTGTTTTCGCATCACCCATTTTGGCTATGCCGACCACCAGGGTTGAAATAACCAGCGGGGCGATAATCATTTTCACCATGCGTAAGAATATCGTGGTGAAAATAGAAATATCCTGTGCGTACGATTTTGCTGTATCTGCTGATGCCATATTATTAATGACCACCCCGGCTATCATGCCGAGTATCAAACCTAATATGATCATTTTTGTTAAGCTTATTTTTTTCATGTTTACTCCATCGGATAAAGGTTGGTTAAGGTGTAGGGTCGCGTGCGCCTGAGCCCTGACGAACCGCTCAGGCGCACGTTTGTTGTGGCCAACCGCATGAATTATCTGGAATACAGTGATACAGCAAATATCTATATCCCAATGGACGTTGTTGTATTTGTAGTGTTACAGATCAAACTCAATGCTTAATAACGGTGCATGCTGCTGGGCACCATAAACATCATTGTCACCAATGTTGCCGGAGATAATATCGCGAGGCATGACGATTTTTACCGCATTGGCCGGGTCGAACCAGACAATGCGATGTATAAAGTCAGGCTTCACGTTATATAAACGGGCGATAAGCTGTGGCGTTAATTGCTTCGAGGCTTTTACCCGCTGATAGTCTTCATGCGTTTTAAATAAAATATCCAGAACCAGCTCATACGGTCCGGCGTTTTTTGAGCGAATGACCTGTGCCAGTGAGCGAATACTCTGTTTCATAACCGAACCCCTTCTGGCGTGACCTGCTCAAGGTGGAAATCAAATCGCAGCGCGTCGCTCGCTTCGATCAGGTGATAGATTGAGAACTCATACACCGGGCCGCTCTGAATGTCGGAAGGGGAGAACGGGAACGCGAGGTTGCCCGCTGTGGCGATCCGGTTTTCATAGCCGTAATGCAGCAGGGTAGAACGCACCAGCGAACAGACGCTGTTGGCGATATCCTGGGTGGGAGCCACCACGTCCAGCAAAATACCCAGCTCGTGCCCGGCAGACTGCACCGGCTCATGGTTGCCCATCACGCCATTCTTTCCGTACAGGTGGAACGTCATGCGGATACTGTCGTCGTTCAGCGAGAGGTTGCGCTTCACGCTGACCTGCACTTCTTCGAGGATATTATCGATCCCGGCAATCATGATTGGGTCGCGCGTACCGGCAATGGTCAGACAGCGGAAGCCGACCCGGCGAGCGCCTTCCAGTTTCAGCGCATACGGCGTTTCTTCGTGGCGGGAACCGCTGACGTACACTTCGCCCTCATTGACCGCTTTGAAGCTGCACCCTTTCAGGTTCAGCACGCCGCCCGGCCCCGGCAGGAAGTACGGGTCGGATTTCTCATACAGGGTGTGCGCCGCGGCCGACGTTTCGGTGAATTTACGCTTCGGATTAAAGGTTTTCAGCGTAAAGCCGTGCTCGTCAATGATGCCCATCGCGCAGTCGGAGCCGGACCCTGGCGTAGCGGCAATCGCCGCGCACTCCAGGATCTTACCGCAGTGCAGCGCCAGACCTTCATCGAAGCCCTGCATAATGGGCAGTGCGGCAAAGCAGGCCGGATCGTACGCCCGCCCGCCCAGCACCACCTGTGCCCCGGCCGCCAGCGCCCGCTGGAAAGGCTCAATGCCCATCTGCGCCACGATATAGGTGCTCTCTTCGATGGCCTCGTGGGTCAGTTCCGGGACGAAATCCAGAGCTGTGATTTTCCCGTTGTCCAGTGCCTGATGCACCGTGGCTTTATCGACATCCGATGGGATCAGCGCCATCGAGAATGAGAGCTTCTCTTCCTGAGCAATCTCAAGGATTATCTGCCGGCACCACTCCAGATGCGGTGCGGCACCGGACCCTCCGGCGGTGCCGATCACCACCGGGATGTTGTGCTTAACGCCAGCCACAATCATATAGCGCAGATCGCGTTTTACCCCCGCCCGGTCGGTGAAAGGCTTACCTGCCCCCAGGTAGTGGGGACCCGGGTCGGATGAGCCCGCGTCGACAGCAATAAGATCCGGCGAGGCTTCCATGGCCTTACGAAAACTCTCTTCCGGGAAGCCATAGCCCAGGATTGCCGTTGGCGATAAGATCTTAAATGTACGTGCCATCATTTAATCCTTAGTGTGCAACAATGCGATGGTGCGGTGCATTTCGTTAAACACGATGTTAAGACCTTCATCGAAGCCCATGCCCGGTTTGATCAACATGCGCATCGGGCGAGCAGCCAGAGCCACGTGCACGCAGGTGCGGGCGCTGATTTCCGTTTCGTTACAGGTACCGCCCTGATAGGCTTCCATGCCATGTTTGTTGCAGTACAGCACCGCATCAACGATGTTATGAATACCGCCCAGATCCGGGGTTTTGATCTGCACCATGTGGCAGCTGCCCGCATCGGTGAAGTCCACAATATCCTGATAGGTGTTACACCACTCATCGGCAACGATTTTCACGCCAGAGCCCAGACGCATCAGCTCGTGGGTGATGGCGGTCAGCAGGCGGATTTGATCCGGTTTGTTACCCGCATCCACCGGTCCCTCAATATAGAGCGGCAGGCCCTGGGCCTCTTTTTCGAGGCTGGCGATATAGGCGGCGCAACGTACCGGGTCCATATCGAAAATCAAACCGATAGTGCCGTACACGTCGATGTGCAACGTCGGGCGATAGTGCGGGCTGGTGCGCAGGCTTAAGATGCGGTCGGATAACCAGCGCACATACTCACGCAGTTTTTCCCCCTTCAGGCCCAGTTTCTCTTCCACGTTGTTGATAAGCGCATGCGGCAGTACGTCAACGCCTTTGAGGATCATCTTGTCGACGGCGATATAGCGGTCGTCGCCGCTCTGTCCGAATAACGGAATGGCTTCAGGGACACACGGCAGTTGCCATTCATCACAAACGACTTCCGTTTTCAGACGACCGGTCGCCAGTGCCGTCGCGTCGAGCAGCGCCTGTGACAGGCCATAACGTACGGCGGTATGCAGCAGATGGCCGTCGATACGCAGTTCGTCAAAGAATCGGGCGTTCGTCAGGAAGCGGTCAACGTCGCGGCCTTCCAGCAGCGGCTTGATGTGATCGTTAAGGAACGGAATGAAGTGTTCAGCCAGGAACAGCGGATCGCGACCGCCTGCACCTGAATATTGCACCGCTGCACAATCGCCCACCGCCACCGCGCCGTTTTCCAGAATCAACTGCACGGAGACGCATTCACCCGCCTGACGAACTGACGTAAACCCAGGCGTGACCGGGTTGCCGGTATAGATAAATCCGTCATGCCCGGCACCGTTTTTAATTGCCTGCTGATCGTCAAAATAGAATGAGGAGTAGCCTGCGGTGAAAAGGGCCTGTTTAATTTTCATTATGGTCTTCCTATTAATTTACTGTGGGATACCGCGTTGATGTCATCAACAACCATCTGGAATGAGGGTTTACGTCCTTCAAAACGCGCGCGCTCGGCGACGTAATCGTGATGCAGGTCGAGGATATCTTTCGGCAGCGGAACCGCGCCGGCTTCCAGCACGCGAATGGCACCGGCGTTATCACGAACCGGCAGAATTTTGCCCGCGTTGCAGGAGGCGGGGGCAAACGGCACGTCCAGCACGCCAGCTTCAAACGCCAGCACCGTACCGCGCGCGACATCCCCGTTGCCCAGCTCGAAGACTTTCTTCAGCACGGCGCGGACTTCACTCTTAATCAGCTCGACTTCCTGCTCGACGGCGGCACACGGCGGGAATTTCTGATCGCTCACCATGTTGAGCATCTGACGCGAGGCTTTCAGTCCCTGGGCGTTGGCGGCGGCGGTGGGTATACCGAATGCTTCGTGCGGGCTCTTGGTGATCACTTTGGTCGCTCCGGACATCCCGGCCACCGCTGCGCCCCAGGAGATAATGGCAAACGCTTTCGACTCATCTTCCGGGAACCCCCCCATCCACTGGTGGAAGACGGTGCTCAGCTCGTAATCGTCAAAACCGTGGTTATGGAAATATTCGTGGGACAGTTCACGCAGAGCCTGAATAGCAGCAATATCCTGCGTCAGGCTACCCACCTGGCCGTAGCCAACGGTGATTGACTTCACGCCCTGTTCCAGCGCCAGCAGACCTTCGATAATCGCCACCGAGTGGGAGACAAACGGCGGGATCAGGGTGCCGGTCAGCGGGCCAAACGGTTCACGGTTAATGCGAATGCCGTTCTCCTCGTACAGGCCCATCAGGCGGTCGCAGTATTGCCAGTCGCGAATGGATTTTTCCAGAGTGACGCGCTTGGCGTACGGAATGTTGTAAGAGATACCGCCGCCTTCATAGCTGGTAAAGCCGCTGGCCATCGCGATCTCCGCCAGCAGGCGCGCATCCGGCGTGCCGTGACGTACCTGAATCGGTTTCTCCAGCGCTTCAGTCATGCGGCGGCACGCGGCGACGCCGTGGTTGACGACCGGTAAGCCGTTCAGTTTGGAGGTGCCCGCTTCGATGGATTTTTGGATCCCTACCGCGGCCTCTTCATAGCGATTCAGACGGGTATAGGCATCGATGGTGCTGGGCAGCAAATCACACTCTTCCTGCAGCGTTTTCAGCAGGGCGATATGTTCATCCATGAGCGCTACGCCTGCGCGCGGCTGGCTCAGGGTTTTACCTTCCTGGTCGGCCTTCAGTAGTGCGTGAGAAAAGCGTTTTTGCTCAGGAATGGTTTGCTGGTACTTCACGCCATCTTCGAAGTTCTCAACGTCCTTGCCGGTATGCCAGGTTTGTAAGACCTGTTGCCGCTCAGTCATGAATTCGTCATGGGTTAGCTTTTTATTTCGAAGTTCCATTCGTTGCTGCCTTAGGTTTTATAGGGTTAAACAATGAATACTGGTGCGAGCCGCCGCCTGCGGGTCCAGCCTGGCGACATTCGCCAGCAGAGGAAGCAGACCTTTTGCATCGCGGTAATAATCAAACTGCCCGGGTAAAAGGACGCGTCTGCTGCTGTCGTCCAGCTCGCGGTACTTCAGCCAGCGGTGCACATCGAACTGGCTGGCGCGGGAGAGCCATCCCCCGGAACCCACCACTTTGTGCACGGTGGTGAGATCGCGCCCCACCTGCAAATCGACGTTGCCGACGCAGGTACAGACCTGTTTTTTGGTGCCGGCATGGCGTTCGCTGGCGTACCCCACGCACAGCCCGGCCAGTAGCGTGTCGAAATGTTTTTCTTCTTCGGTGACAGGCAGATAATCCGGATGTGCGACCAGATGACGCAGATAGCCATAAAACGCGTCCTTGCGCTGAGGCTGATGGGCGAACACCGCGTTCACCAGTTCCTGCGTACTTTCACCGACCACGACCGCCGAGACGCGCATGCCGAGGTCTCCCTCTACGGTGCGTTTCACAAATGGCTCAGGCACGCCGTGCAGAACGGTATCCGGCGAGAGCGTGTTGGCGCTGGCGGAATAGACGTCGGTGGTGGCACCGCCCATGTCGATCAGCATGAATTCTTTCCACGCGCTGTCGACCTCACTGATCGCTTTTACCAGCTCGTAGACGGTCCACGGCGTGGGCATCGGCTCTTCGCCGGTTTCCCCGACGATAACGTCCAGTCCTTTCCCCTTCACGATGCGGGAAAGAAACACATCGCAGATGGCCTTGCGGGCGGCATAAGGATTCGGGTGATCGAGGTCAGGCAACACATTGTCGACGGTGATCAAATCTTTATGGCCAAGAATGGCCTGCACGTCGTCCTGAATATCGCGATTTCCGGCGTAAATAATGGCGCAATCCAGCGAGGACGCTGCCAGCGCGCGGGCATTGGCAAGACCGTAGCTCTCTTCTCCGCCGTCTGTACCGCCTGTGAACAGCAGGATGTCCGGCGGGGAGTCCTCCAGCGCCTGGATATCGTGGCGATTCAGTTTGTAGGAGTAGTACTGAGCGATTTTGGCGCCCGCTGAATGGGCGGTGACTTTGGCCGACTCCAGTGTTATCGACGGCACCAGCCCCATTGCGGCAACGGCGAGGCCGCCTTTTGCCGACGAAGAGTATTTCAGCGTAACGTCCCCGCTGTTCAGCAACGGTCGCGCATCGGCAACGTTTAGCACCTGGTTCAGGCTGGTAAAGAAGCCCTCCGCCAGATGGTGGGTCGTCGTTGGGGTCAGCACGTGGTTGACCAACGTAAGCGCATCACCTTCCGGCGTGAAGAGTGCGGCTTTGGTCCACGTCGAGCCAATGTCGACTGAGACGATTTGCATCAGAAGCCCTCTTCAAGACAGAGCTCTTCAACGCGCTGACGCTGCTGGATATCATTCGCCATCAGCTGACAGACGTCTTCCAGGTCGTGGCTCGGGGCGAACACGCGGTTGAAACCCATCTCTTTGAATTTGGCTTCGACATCGGCAAAATCGTGCTTACCCACGACCAGATTACCGCCAACAAAAAGCAGAATGTCGCCGATACCGCGTTCGATGCAGCGCTCACGCAGCCCCAGACAGTCGATGTCGCCATGGCCGTAGATGGATGAAACGACAATAGCATCAGCACCTGTTTCGATGGCCGCATCAATATATTCATCCTGGCTCACCATGACACCAAGATTGATAACGTGAAAATCATGAGAAGTAAAAACGCGGTCCAGAACTTTATTGCCTACCGCATGGCAGTCAGCACCAATGACGCCAATGACAAGTGTTGATTTCTTCATGGGTAATCCTCTGTAGGGCTGATTGTGAAAATACAATGGGTATTAAAAATGAATAATGTACTCAGGGTCTGCTAATGGTGTTGAAGTGTGTTTGGAAGAGGAAAAGGAAGCAATTGATCTATTTTCAAAAAATCCTTCCTAAAACGATGATGGTGATGCTTTGTTATTATATATCCTTTTAAATCAAATAATTGGCTGTGGTTTATTTTTATCTTGATATTTATCTGTAAACGTTGCTGACAAAACCATTGTAATATTTGTGATCGCGCGCCTGTTTTATTGCTGAAGGCGTTTAATAATGTTTTTAAGCGTAACAGGTATCGCGATATTGTCGTGCGGGCAGGGCGGGGAGGTTATTTGCGGTTTTATTGATATTGGTCATAAATACCATTCGTACAATTAAGAGAGAGTGATAAACACATCAACTTTTTGACCTGTGGAGGGGATATATAATTCAGCGCTAATTTTAATTATCCGTTTTCTTGCGTCTTTGAATATTTAATCTGAGGATATAATGATGAGTAAAGGGAAAGTTTGGCTTGTAGGGGCTGGGCCTGGCGATGCGTCTTTGATAACGGTAAAAGGTCTGCACTGTATCCGCCACGCGGAAGTGATTGTCCACGATCGCCTGGTTAACCCCGAACTCCTGGCGCAGGCTCCGGCAGGCTGTTTGATTATTGATGTCGGTAAAACCCCGAGCCATCATCCGGTACCTCAGGAACAAATCAATGCCCTGCTGGTCAGGCATGCCGGGGAGGGACGGCAGGTGGTGCGTCTGAAAGGCGGGGACCCTTACGTTTTTGGTCGCGGGGGTGAAGAGGCCGAGCAGCTGGCGAAAGACGGCCTGTCGTTCGAAATTGTGCCGGGGATCAGTTCTGCGATTGGCGGGCTGGCCTATGCCGGGATCCCGGTCACGCACCGTCATTACGCCTCCAGTTTTCATATAGTGACCGGTCATATGTGCCAGGGGAACGACCCGCAAAACTGGCATGCGCTGGCGAAAATCAACGGAACGCTGATCGTTTTGATGGGAATGACCCGGCTGACGGAAATCTGCCAGCAGCTGATTGAGGGAGGCATGTCCGCTACGACGCCGGTAGCGGTGGTGATGTATGCCAGCCAGTCTCGTCAGCAGATCGCCAAAGGTACGCTGACCGATATCCATCTTGAGGTTGAACGTCAAAAACTGCATGCTCCTGCGCTTATTGTCGTCGGTGAGGTCGTCAACCTGCAGGAGATACTGGCGTTTACCGCATCACATCTTGCGCTGAATGAGGTTGCTGTCTGATGTTATCCTCACATCTAGCGAAATAGCCGAGTGAAACGAATGAGTGAGCATGGTGGTAACGTTCTGGAAACGGGACTGCAGTTGGGGATCGATCCCGGGTTGCTGTTGGACTTTAGCGCGAACATCAATCCGTTAGGGCTACCCGAGCGCGTCAGGTCGCTCATTGTGTCCCATCTGGATATCATCATGCAGTATCCGGACGTTGAATACCGCCATCTTCACCAGGCGCTGGCCAGCGCCAGTCGGTGTGACTATGACCAGACGATTGCCGGGAATGGCGAAACGGAGTTGATCTATGGCCTGGTGCGAACGCTTGCCCCTCGCCGGGCAATGCTGCTGGTGCCGGGGTTTGCCGAGTATCGCCGGGCATTGCAGCAGCAGGGATGCCAGATAATCGATTATGTACTGAGTGAGTCGAACGGGTTCCAGGTGGATTTTTCCCTCCTGGACGCCGTTCGCGCGCACCGGCCCGATTGCCTGTTCATCGCGACCCCAAACAACCCTACCGGGTTAATGCCTGATGCCGATCTACTCGACCGCCTGGCCTCGCTGTGCGAAGCGCTGCAGATTGCGCTGATTGTTGATGAAGCATTCATCGATTTTATGCCGCAGGGCTCGTCGCTGGCCCCACGTCTGGCTGAGTCACGCTATCTTTACCTGCTGCGTTCACTGACCAAGTTTTTTGCCATTCCCGGACTGCGCCTGGGATATCTGCTGAGCGGGAATACGCACACTATTCGCCAGATGAAACGCACCCGTGAACCCTGGTCCGTGAATGCGTTATCGGCGCTGGTGGGGCAGCATTTGTTACTGGATGAGGACTATATTTCTCGCAGCCATGCCTGTATCGCCCGGGAGAGGGATTTCCTGTGGCAGGCGATGACGCGCTTTTCATCGCTGGTGGTCTGGGAGCCGCAAGCCAATTTTATCTTCTTCCGCTGCCTGCGTCAGGGGTTCAACCTGAAGGCAGCGCTGCTCGGCCATCACATCCTTATCCGCCACTGTGAAAACTACCCAGGGCTCGATCGTGACTACTATAGAATTGCCGTGCGTACCGAAGCGGAGAACCGCCGGTTTATTGCCGCGCTGAGTCAGGTTTTGGAAGGCTAAGGCGATGGACTATTTCCCGATTTTTTGCAACCTGAAGGGTAAACGCTGCCTGATCGTCGGTGGCGGGCAGGTGGCGACGCATAAGGCGAAGAGTTTGCTGGCAGCCGGGGCAGTGCTGCGTCTGGTTGCCCCCACCCTGACGCCAGAACTTGCCGGCCTGCACGCGTGCGGTGACTTCGAATGGTTCCCGGCAACGTTTGCGCCGCAGTATCTGCACTCCTGCTGGCTGGTCATCGCCGCGACCAGCGATCCGCAGGTGAACCGTCAGGTCGCCGGGGCTGCCAGCGCGAGGCATCTGTTTTGCAATGTCACAGACGACCTTTCTGCCGCCACCTTTATTTCACCGGCCATTATTGACCATTCACCGGTTATTATTGCGCTCAGCTGTGGGGGCAACGCGCCGGTGTATAGTAAGATCCTCAAAGCGCATGTCGCCGCGCATCTTCCTCCAGGTATGCAGGAAAGCGTGCGGCTGGCGGGAGCGCTTCGTGAAAGGGTAAACGGTGTGTGCAGTGACCGGGAGCGCAAGCGTGCATTTTGGGCCGCGTTCTTCCGGCATGTTCCGCTGCAACAGGCCTTAGCGCAGGAACACGAACACGAGGTCAGGCAGCAGGTGGAGTGGCTCATTCAGCACAGGCTGCTCTCAGAGTAGCGTCACGCCGCCTTTTACCATCCGCAGCAGGTGTTGTTCAGGCCAGTGGCGGGTGAGCTGTTTTTTCGCTAACAGCCATTTCACATAATCGACATCGTCTTTATTTCTGTCCAGCATCAGCCCCACGACGCTGCCGCTATGCGCCACGTTGACCCCGTAGATACCGCACTCCTCCACCAGTGAGAGCAGATCGTCAAAATCTGGTTTCGGCAGCAGCGTCTGGCTGGCGATGGCGCTGAGGGTGGCCGCTTCGCCCAGCCGGTAAGGGCTTAGCGTCATACAGGCTTCCTGTACCTTTTCCCATGCGCGTTTCAGCGCTGGCGCACCGGCATGTAGCCCCGCCTGACGCGGGATGCGGTGGTAATCGGCCGTGCGCAGCGTTTGCGGACTTTCCAGAACAAGCAGGTCGAGAGTGGGCTGGGCGTCGCAGGGAATTTGGGTAGAGGCGTCGTTATGATCGAAAAGAGTTAACTGGCGAAACACGGTACTGTCGGTGGGTTCGAGCGAAACGCAAAGCGTTGCCAGCGCGCTTTCGTCGAGCTGATGCCCCAGATGGTGGGCGGTGGCGACGGCGGTGGCGGCAATATCTGCGGTGCTGCTGGCCATCCCTTTGGCAATCGGGATGGTCGAATGCACATCAATGCGAATCTCCTGGCTCAACTGCGCCGGGTAGTGCCAGTACTGCAATAACCGTTCAACCATCGCGCGCGACAGCGGGCGTTCATCCGCCAGAGGTGAGCCGTGGCTCACCTCAACAGTGCTGTACCATTCGACAGGGCAGGAGACCAGCTTTTCACTGCCCAAAATCCAGCCCTGGATAAGCTCACCGCACGACGCGGGGCATTGCGCAACAGCCACGTTCTCACCTTTCTGGTCAGTCATTTCTGAAACATAGTGTCATGAGGATAATCCTCTTACCTTGATATACCGCAAATTCCCTTTCTGGATAACCTACCTATTATTCTGCGATCCCGCTGAACGCGTAATGCATCAATAAAATCGCACGGGCTTACGTTTAACAGCCATATTATGTTATTGCCAGTTTTTAATATCTTAATGAATTTTGATCACGATAAAATGAAAAAATATCAAGTGATGCAATAACTTGTCGTAGCGCAATAAATATCGAGATTTTAAGCGTAATTATCTTTGCTTTTTATTTTTTGTGATAAAACGTTGAGTTATTGAGAAAGGCGTCAATTACTCTGATGCCACGTTTTACTCAGCAGGTATTTTTTTTACGGTTAAGTAATTACCTAAGGTGAATTGAAGCGCCGTAAATAGCATTGCTGTTTTCTTTCTCATAATGTAAGCCGACAGGTTTGCCACATTTGTGGCAGGGAAGGGGGTGACAATCCCCCGCAGCCCCCGCTGCTGTGATGCTGACGACCCCGTAATGACCACTGATCGTGAGATTGGGAAGGACGGGCGAGGAGGACGCTAAGCCAGAAGACCTGCCTGTCGGGAACGTTCAACAACTTCGGTGGGAAGTGGGTTGTACTGATGCATACAGTCGAAAGACTGGGGCGACGTGTATCTATACCACTCATCCACCCTGAACAGGATCAGGGTCATGGAGCCAAAGCAGTACGCGTTTGTTCTGGCAGGTACAGGAAGCGGTTGTGGTAAAACCACGGTGACGCTTGGCCTGTTGAGTCTGTTAAAACAGCGTGGGTTACGCGTCCAGCCGTACAAAGTGGGCCCTGACTATCTTGATACCGGCTGGCATACCAAAGTCAGCGGTACCGCCTCCCGCAACCTCGACAGCTTCATGCTGCCTGAACCGATCCTCAACGCGCTGTTTTGCGAGCATATGCAGCAGGCGGATATCGCGGTCATTGAAGGCGTGATGGGGCTGTATGACGGCTACGGCACCGATCCGAATTATTGCAGCACCGCCGCGATGGCAAAACAGCTGGGCTGTCCGGTGATTCTGCTGGTAGACGGCAAGGCGGTTTCTACGTCGATTGCCGCGACCATAATGGGTTTTCAGCGATTCGATCCCACCCTCAATATTGCCGGGGTGATTGTTAATCGGGTTAACAGCGAATCACATTATCAGTTGCTCAAAGCGGCAATTGAACACTACTGCACGGTACCCGTCCTGGGTTATGTGCCTCGTGTTGAGGGTGTCAGTTTACCCGAGCGCCATCTGGGATTGGTCACCGCCCGGGAGTCGGTTGCGGATTCGCAGACCTGGCAGAATTTTGCCGCCCTTCTCGAACGTACGCTGGATATCGAACAACTTCTCGCACTCAGCCAGATGGCGT
Organism: Enterobacter sp. WCHEn090032; assembly: GCF_003986875.1. Classification (NCBI taxonomy): domain Bacteria; kingdom Pseudomonadati; phylum Pseudomonadota; class Gammaproteobacteria; order Enterobacterales; family Enterobacteriaceae; genus Enterobacter; species Enterobacter sp. WCHEn090032. The sequence goes on along the minus strand of NZ_RXRN01000003.1, from coordinate 88,064 downwards.
CGCTGCCGCAGGGTGCCTGGCCTGCGCTGCCTGATGGGGACGCCGGGCGCGGGTTAACGCTCGCGATGGCTGACGACGACGCCTTCAACTTCTATTACCCGGATAACGTCATGCTGCTCGAACGTACCGGGGTCGAGATAATCCGCTTTAGTCCGCTCCGGGAGAGCCGTTTACCTGACTGCCAGATGGTCTGGCTCGGGGGCGGTTACCCGGAGCTTTATGCGGCACGGCTTGCGGAAAACACCACAATGCTCGCCAGCCTGCAGGAGGCGCACCGGCGTGGCGTGGCGATCTATGCCGAGTGTGGCGGGCTGATGTATCTCGGCAGCGCGCTGGAAGATAGCGAAGGGGTGACCCACCGGATGGCCGACATTCTCCCCGGCCACAGCCGGATGGGTAAACGGCTGACCCGTTTTGGCTATTGTGAGGCGCAGGCGTGCCAGCCCACGCTGCTGGCCGATGGCGGGGAGGTGCTGCGTGGGCATGAATTCCACTATTCCGACTTCTTCCCCGATACCCCAGCGGTGCTGGCGTGCCGAAAAGTGCGCGATGGCGTGACGATGCAGGAATGGGCGGGCGGCTGGCAGGTTGGCAACACGTTCGCAAGCTACCTGCACCTCCACTTTGCCCAACGTCCCATGATGCTCAGCCGCTGGCTGGCGGCGGCGAGGGGGGCGCGATGACTCTGCTGGCATGGTGCGTCGCGTGGCTGCTTGATGTCATCATCGGCGACCCACAAAACTGGCCGCACCCGGTGCGCTGGATAGGCAACCTGATTAATGCGGTGCAGCGCGGCATACGCCACTGCTGCCATAGTGACGCGGCGTTACGCATTGGCGGCGGCGTAATGTGGCTGGCGGTGGTGGGGCTGACCTGGGGCGTGGCCTGGGGCGTGCTGACGCTCGGACGGATGGTGCATCCCTGGCTGGGCTGGGCCATTGAGGTGTGGATGATTTTTACCGTGCTGGCCGGACGCAGTCTGGCAAACGCCGCACGGGACGTTCAACGCCCTTTGCAAGCGGGCGACCTTGATGAAAGCCGCGAAAAACTCTCCTGGATAGTGGGGCGCGATACCTCTCAGCTTCAGCCGGAACAGATCAACCGGGCGGTGGTAGAGACCGTCGCGGAGAACACGGTCGACGGCATTATCGCCCCGCTGTTTTTCCTTCTGCTGGGCGGTGCGCCGCTGGCGATGGCCTATAAAGCGGTGAATACCCTCGATTCAATGGTGGGCTACAGGCACGAAAAATACCGCGCGATCGGCATGGTCAGCGCCCGTATGGATGACGTGGCGAACGCAATTCCCGCGCGCCTGAGCTGGCTCTTGCTGAGCATTGCGGCGTGGCTATGCCGAGAGGGACCCTCCCGCGCGCTGCGCGTCGGCTGGCGCGACCGCTACAACCACAGCAGCCCCAACTGCGCGTGGGCTGAAGCGACGGTTGCCGGCGCGCTGGGCGTCCGGCTTGGCGGACCCAACACCTATTTTGGCCAGCGCGTGGAAAAGCCCTGGATTGGCGACGCGCTGCGCCCGATTGCGGTAGACGATATTTCCCGAACGATTCGACTGATGTGGGTTTCCTCCACCCTGGCGCTGGTGCTGTTTATCGCAGCACGCTGGCTGATGGTTGGCGTGGCCTGAGGACAAGAGACAATGCAATACATCCAGCAACCCCAGGCGATTGAAGCCAAAAGTTTCGACATCATTGGCGAGATCATTCGCGAAACGCGGCCGGAGTACCGGTTCGCCAGCCCGCTGCATGAGGCGATCGTCAAGCGGGTGATCCATACCACTGCAGATTTTGACTGGCTGGATATTCTCTGGTTTTCAGATGACGCCATAGAGCAACTTTGCGCGGCGCTCCGTCGCCCCTCCGTCATCTATACCGATACCACGATGGCGCTCTCCGGGATCAACAAAACGCTGCTGGCCACATTCGGGGGCGAATGTCGTTGCTATATCAGCGACCCGCGGGTGGTAGCACAGGCAAAAGCACAGGGAATCACCCGCTCGATGGCGGCCGTTGATATCGCGGTGACGGAAGGGAGTGAGAAGATCTTCGTCTTTGGCAATGCGCCAACGGCACTGTTTCGCCTGCTTGAGCATGATGTTGCCGTCAGCGGCGTGGTGGGGGTACCGGTGGGGTTTGTGGGGGCGGCGGAGTCGAAAGAGGCGCTGACGCACAGCCATTTGCCCGCTATTGCGGCACTCGGACGCAAAGGTGGCAGCAATGTGGCAGCAGCGATTGTGAACGCCATGCTCTATTACCTGCAGGGGGCGCGATGAGCGATTCAACCTTCGATGCCCCGGTATGGCATAACGGGAAGGCGTTACGCAAAGGCTACACCACCGGTTCCTGCGCGACCGCGGCAGCGAAAGTCGCCGCGCTGATGGTGCTGCGCCAGCACCTCATTCATCAGGTCTCCATTGTCACGCCCTCCGGCGTTACGCTGTGTCTGAACGTGGAATCGCCGCACATTGAAGGACAGCAGGCGATTGCCGCCATCCGCAAAGACGGCGGTGATGACCTCGACGCCACGCACGGCATGCTGATTTTTGCTCGCGTGACGCTCAACGACAGCGGCGAGATTACGCTGTCGGGCGGCGAAGGCGTAGGGACCGTGACGCGCAAAGGAATTGGCCTGCCCCTCGGCAGCGCGGCGATCAACCGCACACCGCGTCACACCATTGAAGCCGCGGTGCGTGAGGCGATTGGCCCGACCCGCGGGGCCGACATAACAATTTTTGCGCCTGAAGGGGAAGAACGGGCCCGGAAAACCTACAACTCACGCCTCGGGATCCTGGGCGGCATTTCGATCATCGGCACAACTGGCATTGTGACTCCGATGTCAGAGGAGAGCTGGAAACGATCGCTTTCTCTTGATCTGGAGATTAAACGCGCGGCCGGGCTGGAACGGGTCGTACTGGTACCGGGCAATCATGGCGAGCGTTTTGTGCGTGAGCAGATGGGCATCGATGAAGATGTCGTGGTCACCATGAGCAATTTTGTCGGCTACATGATCGAAGAGGCGGTGCGGCTGGGATTTCGCCAGATAGTGCTGGTCGGCCATCCTGGCAAACTGATCAAAGTTGCCGCCGGGATTTTCCACACCCACAGCCATATCGCTGATGCACGCATGGAAACGCTGGTGGCGCATCTGGCGCTACTCGGCGCGCCGCTGGAATTACTGACCGCCGTCAGCGATTGCGATACCACCGAAGCGGCGATGGAACATATCGAAACCTGGGGTTTTCAGGTTCTTTACAGCCACCTTGCCGAACGTATCTGCCTGCGCGTGATGCAGATGCTGCGCTTTACCAAAAATCCGCCGGCCTGTGACGCCATTCTGTTTTCCTTTGATAACCAGGTGCTGGGCAGCAACCGCCCGGTCGAGGCGATAGCCCGGGAGCTGCAATGTTAACGGTCGTGGGAATGGGGCCAGCGGGACTGTCCCTGATGACGCCTGCTGCGCGAGACGCCGTTGAGCGCGCCGATGCGCTGGTTGGCGGAATACGCCACCTGCAGGCGTTTCCAGCGTTTGGCGGCGAGACGTTTGTCCTCGGCGCCAACATTCCGGAGCTGCTGGCCTGGGTTGAGGCGCGTCAGGAGAAAAAGGTGGTGATTGTCGCCTCCGGCGATCCGCTGTTTTACGGCATCGGATCGCGGATGGTGGCGCATTTTGGTATTGCGCGCGTGCGCGTGATCCCCGGCATCAGCGCGGTGCAGTACCTGTGCGCGCAGACGGGCATTGATATGAATGAGATATGGCTCACCAGCAGCCATGGTCGCAGTGTGAATATTGATGAACTGGTACGGCATCGCAAAGTGGCAATGGTCACCGATAGCCAGTGCGGGCCGAAAGAGATTGCCGCGCAGCTGGTCGCACGCGGTAAGGGGCATCGCTGGATGGTGATTGGTGAAAACCTGGCGATGGCAAACGAACGGATCCACTGGCTTCCCGTCAGTGAGGTCAGTGCCGACTATGAGATGAATGCTTTGGTGATCCTCGATGAAAGATGAACTGTTTCTGCGCGGCGAAACGGTGCCGATGACCAAAGAGGCGGTACGCGCGCTTGCCCTCGCGAAACTGGAGCTGCACCGCGTCAGCCATCTGATTGATGTAGGCGCGGGGACCGGGAGCGTGTCGATAGAGGCTGCGCTGCTGTTTCCCTCTCTGCGCGTAACGGCCATTGAGCGTAACCCTGCGGCTCTGCAACTGCTTGCGGAAAATTGCCAGCATTTTGCCTGTCGCAATATCACGATTTTGCCGGGCGTTGCACCGTTACCGGTGGCGGATAAGGCCGATGCGGTATTTATGGGCGGCAGCGGTGGCCATCTGACATCGCTTATTGACTGGTCCATGCGCCAGTTACATCCAGGCGGACGTCTGGTCATGACGTTTATCCTGATGGAAAACCTCACCACCGCGCTGACCCATTTGCAGCAGATCGGCGTGCAGGACATTGATTGCCTGCAAATGCAGAGCTCCGCGCTGACCCCGCTCGGCAGCGGCCACTATTTCAAACCGAATAATCCTGTTTATGTTATCGCCTGTCAGAAGGAAGAACACCATGTCTGAGACGTTTGATTCCCGTTGTGTGTGGTTTGTCGGTGCAGGTCCCGGCGATCGTGAGCTCATCACGCTCAAGGGATATCGGCTGCTGCAGCAGGCGCAGGTGGTTATCTATGCCGGCTCGCTTATCAATACCGAACTGTTGGCCTATTGCCCGCAGGAGGCCGAATGCCACGACAGCGCGGAACTCCATTTAGAACAGATCCTTAACCTGATGGCGGCAGGCGTGAAGGCCGGAAAAACGGTGGTACGTTTACAAACCGGTGATGTCTCGCTCTACGGTTCCGTCCGTGAGCAAGGCGAAGAGCTGACCAAACGCGGCATTGCCTGGCAGGTGGTACCCGGCGTCAGCGCCTTCCTCGGCGCCGCGGCGGAGCTTGGGGTCGAATACACCGTTCCCGAAGTCTCACAGAGCCTGATTATTACCCGCCTCGAAGGCCGTACGCCGGTACCGGCGCGTGAACAGCTGGAGTCATTTGCCAGCCATCAGACCTCCATGGCGATTTATCTCTCGGTCCAGCGTATTCACCGGGTGGCGGAACGTCTGATAGAAGGTGGCTACCCGGACACCACGCCCGTTGCCGTCATTTATAAAGCGACCTGGCCGGAAAGCCACACCGTACGCGGCACGCTGGCGGATATCGCCGACAGGGTACGCGAGGCGGGGATCCGCAAAACGGCGCTCATTCTGGTCGGGAAGTTCCTGGGCGAGGAGTATCACTACTCAAAACTCTATGCTGCGGATTTTAGCCATGAATACCGCCAGGCCTGAGTCCATCGCGCTGTTTTGCCTGACGCCGGGTGGCGTGCAGCTGGCGAAACGCCTGGCATTGATGCTGCCGGTAACCTGCTTTGCCAGCGAGCATTTGCAGGAAGAGGGCTTTGTCTCCTTCAACGGCGGCTTTGCCCCGGCGCTTCGCGAGGCGTTCACGCACTACCCGGCGCTGATTTTTATCGGCGCAACCGGCATTGCGGTTCGCGTCCTGGCGCCTTTGATCGACGACAAACTGAGCGACCCGGCGGTGGTGGTGATCGATGAGCGTGGGCAGCACGTGATTAGCCTGCTTTCCGGCCATGCCGGCGGCGCGAATGCGCTGACTCGCTACCTGGCGGGAATACTGGGGGCTGACCCGGTGATAACCACCGCCACGGACGTCAACGAGATGGCCGCGCTGGATACCCTTGCCATTCAGCTCAATGCCCGAATGCGCGATTTCCGAACGACGGTAAAAATCGTCAACCAGATGCTGGTGAGCCACCAGCGGGTAGGGCTGTGGTGGGATGTCGAACTCGATAGCGACGTCAGTCAGTGCGATCGGCGCGGATTTATTACCGTGAGCGACCTGCAGCACCTCCCTGAACTGGATGCGCTGGTGTGTATTACGTTGCGAAATACGTTGCCGGAACTGCCGCTGCCGCACTGGAAGCTAGTCCCGCAGCGGGTTGTGGCAGGCATCGGCTGTCGACGCAACACGCCGTATTCGCTACTGGCGACGCTGCTGTCGCGTCAGCTTGAGGCGCAGCAGTTCGATCCGCTGGCGCTGAAAGCGATTGGCAGCGTCTCCCTTAAAAAAGACGAAGCGGGCCTGCTTCAGCTTGCCGCCTGCTGGCGTGTTCCTTTTGAAACCTTTACCGCTGACGCGCTGCGTGAGCACGAACATCGCTTTGCGGCCTCACCCTTTGTACGCCAGACGGTTGGGGTGGGGAGCGTCTCGGGTCCGGCAGCGTGGCTGCTGAGCCATGGGCAACTACGAGGAGAAACCCTGCGCGAACAGGGCGTCACTATCACTTTGGGAGTTTCACACTGATGTTAACCGTAATTGGAATCGGCCCGGGCTCGCAGGCCATGATGACCATGGAAGCCGTAGACGCGTTACAGGCGGCAGAAATCATCGTTGGCTACAAAACCTACACCCATCTGGTGAAGGCGTTCACGGGTGACAAACAGGTCATCAAAACCGGTATGTGTAAGGAGATTGAACGCTGCCAGGCGGCGATTGAGCTGGCGCAGGCCGGGCATAATGTCGCGCTTATCAGCAGCGGCGACGCCGGTATTTATGGTATGGCGGGGCTGGTGCTGGAGCTGGTCAGCAAACAGAAACTGGACGTTGAGGTTCGCCTGATCCCCGGGATGACGGCCAGTATCGCCGCTGCCTCTCTGCTTGGCGCACCGCTGATGCACGATTTTTGCCACATCAGCTTAAGCGATCTGCTGACGCCGTGGCCCGTCATCGAAAAACGCATTGTCGCCGCGGCAGAAGCGGACTTTGTCATCTGTTTCTATAACCCGCGCAGTCGGGGTCGCGAGGGCCATCTGGCACGCGCATTTGAGCTGCTGCGCGCCAGTAAAAGTCCGCAAACGCCGGTAGGGGTAGTGAAATCTGCCGGGCGTAAAAAGCAGGAGAAGTGGTTAACCACGCTGGGTGACATGGACTTTGAGCCGGTCGATATGACGAGTCTGGTGATTGTCGGAAATAAAGCCACGTATGTGCAGGAGGGGCTGATGATCACACCGCGGGGTTATGTGCTGTGAAATATGGCGACGTGCTGGTCATGGGGGGCACCAGCGATGCCCGCGCGATCTGCCACCAGCTGGATGCGGCTGGCGTGGCCTACACCCTGTCGGTGGCGACGCCCACCGGGCAGCGGCTGGCGGGCGACATTAAGGGACGCGTGCGCTGTGGTCGTCTGGAGCCGCAACAGATGGTTGACTGGCTTACGGCAAACAGGACCCGCTGGGTGATTGACGCTTCGCATCCCTACGCTGAAGTGGTCAGCCGCAACATCCTGACGGCCTGTGAGACGGTGGGCGTGTTGCTTAGCCGCTATCAGCGCCCCGAGCAGCTCAGTGAACTGACGCATCCGCTGCTCTACAGCGTGCCGGGAATTGAAGAGGCCTGCGACATCGCGCGGCGTCTTGGCGAACGCGTGCTGTTGACAACCGGGAGTAAAGATCTGGCGCGCTGGCGTACCGCGCTGCCGGAGAAAACGCTGCTGGCCCGGGTACTGCCTGTGCCCGAGGTCCTTGAGCAATGCGCCGGGCTTGGCTTTGGTGTAACCGAGATTTTCGCCCTGTGCGGACCATTCAGCGCTGAGTTTAACGCGGCGTTTTATCGTCAGTGCCGGGCTGACGTGATGATAACCAAAGCATCCGGGGCGGAAGGCGGTTATCGGGAAAAGGTTCAACCCTGTCTGGATGCGGGCATTCCCTGCATCGTGATTACACGCCCGGCACCGCTGGTGACGGGAGACGAGTTACTGGAAAGTCAGGCCGCATTCGCCGGGCGTTTAGCGCGTTGGATGGCCGTTGCTTAAGGAGATAGTGATGAAAAAGGCGCTTCTGGTGGTCAGCTTTGGTACCAGCTACCACGATACCTGCGAGAAGAACATTGTGGCCTGCGAGCGTGCGCTGGCAGAAAGCTGTCCTGACCGTGAGCTGTTTCGGGCATTCACCTCCGGGATGATTATTCGCAAGCTGAAACAGCGTGACGGCATTGAGATCGATACGCCGCTGCAGGCGCTGAAAAAGCTTGCGGCTCAGGGATATCAGGATGTGGCGATTCAGTCCCTGCATATCATCAACGGCGATGAGTACGAGAAAATCGTCCGTGAAGTGCAGAGCCTGCGCCCGCTGTTCACCCGCCTGACGCTGGGGGTACCGCTCCTGAGCAGCCACGACGATTACGCGCAGCTGATACGCGCATTGCAACAGCAGATGCCAGCGCTTGGGGCTACGGAAAAAGTGGTGTTTATGGGCCACGGCGCCAGCCATCACGCCTTTGCGGCCTATGCCTGCCTTGACCACATGATGATGGTCCAGGGTTTCCCTGCCCGCGTCGGCGCGGTGGAGAGTTACCCGGAAGTCGACATCCTGATTGAGAGCCTCGGTAAAGAGGGCGTCACCGCCGTGCATCTGATGCCGCTGATGCTGGTGGCAGGCGATCACGCCATTAATGATATGGCCTCTGATGCCGAGGATTCCTGGAAGACGTTGTTTAACGCAGCCGGGATCGCGGCGACGCCGTGGCTGAGCGGGCTGGGAGAAAACCTGGCGGTGCGCGCGATGTTCGTCGCCCATCTGCAGCAGGCGCTGAGCGTCGCGATGGAGGAGGCAGCATGAGCGGCAAACTGTACGCCCTGAGTACCGGCCCGGGCGCGTCTGACCTTATTACCGTGCGCGCCTCACGGATCCTCGGTTCGCTGGATATTCTCTATGCCCCGGCCGGTCGCAAAGGCGGCGATAGCCTGGCGCTCTCTATCGTCCGGCCGTTTATCGGCCAACAGACCGACATCCGCTGCTGCCACTTTCCCATGAGCGCCGACGATGCTGAAAAAGAGGCGGTGTGGGATGAGGTGGCCGACGCGTTAGTCAGGGCGGTGAACGACGGAAAACAGGTTGGCTTTATCACCCTGGGCGACGCCATGCTGTTCAGCACCTGGGTGTTCTTACTGCGACGCATCGGCAATCCGGACTGGCTGGAAATTGTGCCCGGGGTGACGTCGTTTGCCGCAATTGCCGCGCGGTCCAAAACGCCGCTGGCGATGGAACAGCAGTCGCTGGCGGTGATTGCCTGTACCGCGCCGGAAGCGGAGATTGCACAGGCGCTGCAGCAGCACGACAGTCTGGTGCTGATGAAGGTGTATGGCCGGTTTGCGCGCATCAAAGCGCTGCTGGCGCAGGCCGGGCTGCTGAATTGCGCACTGATGATGTCAGAGGCCACGCTCCCTGGCGAGCAGTGCTGGCGGCATCTGGATGAGGTTGCTGATGACCAGCCGTTACCCTATTTCTCGACCATTCTGGTCAACAAACAGTGGGAGTACGCGTGAATGAAACTCGAACAACAGCTTAAACAGCTGTCATTTGGTGGCCTGGCGGCGGCGCTATTGCTGATGGTGGTGCCGGAGCAGGCGTTCGCAATGCACATCATGGAAGGGTTTTTACCGCCGATGTGGGCGCTGGCGTGGTGGCTGCTCTTCTTACCGTGTTTGTGGTACGGACTGGTGCGCCTGCGCCGTATCGTGCAGGAGGATAGCCACCAGAAAGTCCTGCTGGCGCTGTGCGGGGCATTTATTTTCGTGCTGTCGGCACTGAAGATCCCATCGGTAACCGGCAGCTGCTCGCATCCCACCGGCGTGGGACTCGCCGTGATTCTGTTCGGGCCTGGGGTCGTCGCCATCCTCGGTGCCATCGTGCTGTTGTTTCAGGCGCTGCTGCTGGCACACGGCGGTTTGACCACGCTTGGCGCGAACGGCATGTCGATGGCGGTGATTGGGCCGGTTGTTGGGTATATGGTGTGGAAGATGGCCTGCCGTGCCGGACTCCGTCGTGATGTCGGGGTATTTTTGTGCGCGATGCTGGCGGATCTGGTGACTTATTTTGTGACTTCGGTTCAGCTTGGCGCGGCGTTCCCGGACCCGGTGACGGGTACCACGGGCTCGATGGTGAAATTCATGGGCATTTTCTGCCTGACGCAGATCCCCATCGCCATCGCAGAGGGATTGTTAACCGTCATGATTTATGACCAGTTGACCAAACGTCAGCTGATTACCGCGCAAGGATACTGAGATGAAAAAAACGCTGATGCTGTTGGCGATGGTGCTTGCCCTGATCGTACTGCCATTTTTTATCGATCACGGGGGGGAATTTGGCGGCTCGGATGGTGAAGCCGAAAATCAAATCCAGGTGGTGGCGCCGCAGTACACGCCATGGTTCACGCCGCTCTATGAACCCGCCAGCGGCGAAATTGAAAGCCTGTTGTTTACGCTCCAGGGCTCCATTGGCGCAGCGGTGATTTTCTATATTTTGGGCTACACGAAAGGCAGACAGCGCCGTGATGACCGGGCTTGACAGGCTTAGCTACCAGAGCCGCTGGGCTCACGTTGCGCCGGAACGCAAGTTTCTGCTCTGGCTGGCGCTGATGATGCTGGCGTTTGTGCTGCCGCCGCTGGGACAGGGGATCGTAGTGGCGTTGACGGCGGGACTGACCTGCTGGCTGCTGCGTATGAGCTTCTGGCGCTGGTGCCGCTGGATGGCGCTGCCGTTTGGCTTTCTGCTGGTCGGGGTAATGACGATCCTCTTTAGCGTCACCCGAGACCCGCACACGCTGGTGGTCAGCGTCCCCGTGGGGCACTACTGGCTGGGGATCACCGTTTCCGGGATGACCGCCGCCAGTGAAACCTTCTGGCGCAGCCTTGCCGCGCTGGCGGCGACGTTCTGGCTGGTACTGAACTTGCCGTTTCCGCAGCTGATTGTACTGCTTAAGCGGGCGCGCGTGCCGCGTCTGCTTACCGAACAGATTCTGCTGACCTGGCGCTTTATTTTTATTTTGCTGGACGAAGCGCTGGCGATTCATCGCGCGCAGACCCTGCGTTTTGGCTATCGCAGCCTGCCAAAATGCTATCGCTCTCTGGCGATGCTGGTCGGTTTGCTGTTTACCCGGGTGTTGATTCGCTATCAGCAGATGGCGACCACGCTGGATATTAAACTCTACCAGGGTGATTTTCCCCTGTAAGGAATCACACCATGCTGACCACCGCCAATCTCTGGTTTCGCTATCAGGAGGCGCAGGTACTTAAAGGGCTGACGCTGGATTTTTCGACCCATGCCGTCACCGGCCTGGTCGGGGCTAACGGTTGCGGAAAGTCGACGTTATTTATGAACCTGAGCGGCCTGCTGAGGCCGCAGCAGGGAGCGGTGCTGTGGCAGGGGAAGCCGCTGGACTACAGCAAACGCGGACTGCTGGCGCTCCGTCAACAGGTCGCAACGGTGTTTCAGGACCCCGATCAGCAGATCTTTTATACCGATATTGATAGCGACATCGCCTTTAGCCTGCGCAACCTGGGGGTGGCTGAGCCGGAGATCGCGCGGCGCGTCGACGATGCGCTGACGCTGGTCGACGCGCAGCGTTTTCGTCAGCAGCCGATCCAGTGCCTGAGCCATGGGCAAAAGAAGCGAGTCGCCATCGCTGGGGCGCTGGTACTGGGGGCGCGCTATCTTCTGCTGGACGAGCCCACGGCCGGGCTTGATCCTTCAGGACGCACGCAGATGATCGAGATTATCAGACGTATTGTGGCGCAGGGGAACCACGTGGTGATCTCCAGTCATGATATCGACCTGATTTACGACGTCAGCGATGCCGTCTACGTGCTGCGTCAGGGAGAAGTGCTGGCGCACGGTGCGCCGGGCGAGGTGTTTGCCCGCAGCGAACTGATTGAACGGGCCGGATTAACGCAGCCCTGGCTCGTCAAACTGCATGCGCAACTTGGCCTGCCGTTATGCAAAACCGAAGATGAATTTTTCAGCCGTATGCGACAAAAAAACGTAATGAAGGAGGCCTCATGACGCAGGCAATTATGTTGCAGGGAACCGCTTCTGACGTCGGTAAAAGCGTCCTGGTGGCTGGGCTGTGCCGGATTTTTTATCAGGATGGCCTGCGTACCGCGCCGTTTAAATCGCAGAATATGGCGCTCAATTCCGGTATCACCCCGGAGGGAAAAGAGATGGGCCGCGCGCAGATTTTTCAGGCCCAGGCGGCGGGAATCACGCCGGACGTACGGATGAATCCGGTGTTGTTAAAACCGACCAGTGACCGTAAAGCGCAGGTGGTGCTGATGGGGCAGGTGGCGACCGATATGGACGCGGTCAGCTACCACGCGTACAAACCGCGTTTGCGGGAGCAGATCCGTGATGTCTACAACAGCCTGGCCAGAGAGTATGACGTGCTGGTGCTGGAAGGCGCGGGTAGCCCGGCGGAAATTAACCTGCGCGATCGCGATATCGTCAATATGGGGATGGCCGAAATGGCGCAGTGCCCGGTGATCCTCGTGGCGGACATTGACAGAGGCGGCGTGTTTGCCGCCATCTACGGGACGCTGGCGCTGCTGCACGACCACGAGCGGGCGCGCGTGAAAGGGGTCATCATCAATAAATTTCGTGGCGATGTTGCGCTGCTCTGTTCGGGCATTGAACAGATAGAAAACCTGACCGGCGTGCCGGTGTTGGGGGTTATGCCGTGGCTGGATGTGGATCTGGAAGATGAGGACGGCGTGGCGCTGCAAAAGGGAAAATACCTGCGAACCGCGCCGCGTGATATCGACATTGCCGTGGTGCAGGTTCCGCATATCTCCAACTTCACCGACTTTAACGCCCTGGCGGCGCAGCCCGATGTGCGCGTGCGCTATGTTCGCTCTCCCCAGGAGCTGGCGGGGGCTGACCTCGTGATTCTCCCCGGCAGTAAAAATACGCTGGGCGATCTGGCCTGGCTGCGGGAAAGCGGCATGGCGCACGCGGTGCTGCAGTCCCACCAACAGAACGTGCCCGTCATGGGCATTTGCGGCGGCTACCAGATGCTTGGCGACACCATCATTGATGAGGTGGAATCGGGAATGGGAACCCAGCCAGGACTGGGTCTACTTCATACCGTGACTCGCTTTGCGCAGCGAAAAACCACGACGCAGGTTTCCGGGCGGATGGCGTCGGCGCTGCAGACGTGGCTTGCCCCGTTATCAGGCATGAAGGTGCAGGGTTATGAGATTCATATGGGAGAGACCCGGCTGATCTCCGACGGTGACCCGGCGCTGTTTCTGGAAAAAGGGGGCACGCACATAGCCGATGGTGCCATCAGCGCTGACGGGAAGGTGATAGGAACGTATCTCCATGGGTTATTCGATAACGATGCGTTCACGCGCGCCATGGTGGATGGCTTACGCCAGCGCAAAGGACTGGCGCCATTAGACGTTGCGGTAGATTACGCGGCTTATAAAGCGCAACAGTTTGATATCCTGGCGAGCGCGATGCGAGAACATATTGATATTGAAAAGATCTATCAAATAATGCGGGAGCATCAGGAGGAGGGCGCATGATATTAGTCACCGGAGGCGCGCGCAGCGGGAAAAGTGCGCACGTCGAACAACTGGCGGCGCAGCAGTGCGAACGCGTGCTGTATATCGCGACGTCAGTGATTACCGATGAAGAGATGGCGCTGCGCGTTGACAAGCACCGCGCCCAGCGTCCTGCGCACTGGCGAACCTGGGAAGGGTATCGCGATCTGGGCGATGTGATTCGCCACCAGGTGCAGCCGGGCGAAGGCGTTGTTCTGGAATGCGTCACCACCCTGTTGTCGAACCTGCTCTATGACGCCAGCGGCGGCGCGTCGCCAGAAACCCTCGATTTTTCCGCGCTTGAGGCGGTGTTGCAAGAGCAGGTGGACGACCTGATTGCGGCCTGTCAGCAGTCGGCGGCGCCGGTTTATATTGTGACCAATGAGCTGGGTATGAGCATCACGCCAGAGAATCGGCTGGCGCGTCATTTTGTTGATATTGCCGGGCGCGCGAACCAGAAGCTGGCGCGGGCGGCGCAGGACGTGTGGCTGATTGTCTCGGGAATTGGAGTAAAGATTAAATGTCGTTAAAAATGTTGTGGGCGACGCTGGGATTTATTACCCGTATACCGGTGCCGCAAAAATGGAGCGACGGCGTTGAATTTTCGCAGTATGGCCGTGGCGTTCCCTGGTTCCCCGTGGTGGGCTTGATCGTTGGCGGCCTGGCCGCCGTAAGCTATCTGGCGGTGAGCCAGACCGGCGGGGGCATCATTATCGGTGCGGTTGCCTGGGTGCTGGCGCTGGTGCTGCTGACCGGCGGGTTTCATCTGGACGGTCTGGCGGACACTTGCGATGGCGTTTTTTCTGCCCGCACCCGTGAACGGATGCTGGAGATTATGCGCGATAGCCGGTTGGGGACTTACGGCGGTCTGGCCATCGTATTCTGCATCCTTATCAAAGTCGCTACGGCGATCTCCCTGGCTCAGCTTCCCGTTAATACCCTCTTTGCACTGCTGGTGTGTGCGCCGATCGTCGGGCGCACGGGAATGGTGTTGGCCATGTACCGGCAGCACTATGCGCGTGAGGGTGCAGGCATGGCAAACGCCTATCTCGGCCATATCAGCGGCAAAGAGACCATCATCACCCTCTGCATCGGCGTAGCGCTCGTGGGGCTGATGGCGGGGATGCAGGGGCTTGTCGCCAGCACCATCGCCTGGATTGTCGTCAACGCGGTAAAGACGTTTTTAAGCCGCCGACTGAACGGGCTAACGGGGGATACCCTGGGCGCGATGGAGGAGATTGGCGAAATGGTCTTCCTGCTGGCGCTTCTGTGGGTCTGACGTATGCGCATTTTTCTGGTCCGGCACGGTCAAACCACCGCTAACCTCAGCGGTGTATTTTACGGGAGTACCGATTTGTCGCTCTCGCCGCAGGGCATTGCGCAAAGCCAGCGTGTTGCCGGGTTTTTGGCCGGGGTCGCGTTCGGGCAAACGCGCGTCAGCGCGCTGCAGCGTGCTCAGCAAACGGCGCGGCTTATCGTGCCAACTGCCCATGATGTTCAAGTGGATGCGCGTCTTAACGAGCTGGATTTTGGCAAATGGGAGATGCGGCACTACAGCGACATTGAAAAAGAAAATCCCGCGTCGTGGCAGCGCTGGCTGGATGACTGGCAAAACGCCACGCCCGACGGTGGCGAAGCCTTCCCGCATTTCGCCGCACGTGTCAGGGCGGCGGCGGATGAGATGAGTCAACTGCAGCAGCACGACGAGATGCTCATTGTGGCGCATCAGGGTGTGCTGAGCCTGCTGCTGGCAACCTGGTTAGGGATGCCCCCGGCAGCGATGTGGCATTTCCCGTTCAGTCATGATGCCTACACGGTCGTTGAAAATCGGGCCGGGCATTGGGTATTACGCGTATTTAATGGCAGAAGCGTTTGGCAAACTGAAGAGTGAGGGTGATGAGGATGGGGACAGTGAAGGCGCTGGCGGCGGCCATCAGACCGCTTGATAAACAGAAGATCGAGGCGGCCTCGCGGCATGTTGATGGCTTAATCAAGCCGACAAACAGCCTCGGTCGGCTGGAGAGTCTGGCAATACAGCTTGCGGGAATGGGGGGAATCGACAGGCTCGATAATCTGCAAAAAGAGATTATCGTGATGTGCGCCGACCATGGCGTGTTTGATGAAGGCGTGGCTGTGACGCCGAAAGTGGTGACCAGGCTTCAGGCCGTCAATATGCAAAAGGGGTTGACCGGGGTATGTGTGCTGGCCCGCACTAGCCAGACGTCGGTACTCCCCGTTGATATCGGCATTGACGGTGAGCCTGTTGACAATATGCTCAGCCTTAAACTCTCTCGTGGCTGCGGGAATATCGCCCAGGGGCCTGCGATGAGCCGTCAGGATGCCGAACACCTGCTGCTGGCGAGCGCCAGCCTCGTTAAAAAACGCGCTCAGGAGGGGATTTCCGTCTTTGGCGTTGGCGAACTGGGTATTGCGAACACGACGCCGGCCTCGGCAATCATCAGCGTACTGACCGACAGCGATCCGCATGAGGTGGTGGGGATTGGGGCAAATTTGCCGCAGGACCGGGTACAGCATAAGGAAGCCATTGTTCGGCAGGCGATACGCATTAACCAGCCGGATGCGCGCGACGCGGTTGACGTTCTGGCCAAAGTTGGCGGCTATGACCTGGTGGGTATGACCGGGGTGATATTAGGCGCTGGCGCATGCGGACTGCCCGTTGTGTTGGACGGTTTTCTCTCGTATGCCGCAGCCATCGCCGCCTGCCAGATTGCGCCAGAGGTTAAGAACTACTGTATTCCCTCTCATTTTTCCGCCGAAAAAGGGGCCAGACGTGCGCTGGAGCACCTTGGGCTGGCGCCCTTTATCCATCTTGACATGCGTCTTGGCGAAGGGAGCGGTGCCGCGCTGGCAATGTCTATCGTCAGTGCGGCATGCGCGATGTATTGCGAGATGGGGCTACTGGCGCAAAGCGGCATTGAGTTGCCGGTTCCGGCGTGACGGAATGCGATACGTTTGATTTGTTAAAGCCACCTTGCAGTCCGATCACTGCAAGGTGATCCCGTCAGACGTTCTGCTGCAGCGGAGGCTACGTCGATACTGCAGCGGTGTCTGACGCATCATCTTTTTAAAGCAGGTAATGAAGTAGGTCACTTCGCTAAACCCGACTGCCAGCGCAATGGTGTCAACAGGCTCATCGCTGTACCGCAAGAGATCGCAACTGCTTTTGATCCGCCGGGTCAGCAAATATTCCTGGATGCTACCGCCGGTCTGCTGGCGGAAAATGCGTGAGGTATAGCTGCGTGAAAGCCCCTGGTCGTGGGCTAACTGGTCGAGCGAAAACTTGCTGGCATAGTGGGCTTCAACCCAGCTCATGATCCGCGAGGCGACGGTCTGCTGACGCGGCGGGTAGGGTTGCGGCTGCTCGGGCAGAAAGGTCATGAGCTGCATCACCAGAAATGCCACCTCGCAGGCCTCGGTCTGCTCGTTGCCCTCCAGGCGCTGAAACTGTTCCAGGATCCTCTCGATAAATGCCGCGTGCTCGCTGAGATCGTATATTTGCGCGGGCAGATTGCTGGCCGCCAGCGCGGCGAACCGGGCCTGATGGCGCGGGAAGGCGCTGAGCGCGCTTTCGACGACCGATTGCTCAATGTGCATGGTGGTGCGGTGATAGGGGTTCTTATCGCTATGATCGACCTGCACTTTGTGCAGACGAAAGGGCGGGAAGATAAATAATCGCCCCGGACGGGCGGTGTAGTGTTGATTATCCACCACCACGATGCCGTAGCCGCTGGAAATATAGAGCAATTCAACGCATTGATGCCAGTGGTAGTAAATCGCGCTGGTGGCGTACATGCGGTTAAAAGAAATGGCCTGCTGATCGAGCATAATGCGTTCCAGCAGCTGCGTTTCACCCATTTTACCTCCAGGACAACAGATTTAAATTTTTAGGCCACCATTTGTAATTTATCCCCCTCGCGGTCGACAAAATCCAGAAAAAATGAAATGGCGGTTCAATTTTGTGATTCTGCTCACTCAGCACCGTGAATAAAAGCAGTTACTCTTCATCCAGACGTCGCACTCGTGGCTATAAAAAGCCTAATAACAATAACTTATCTCTACCCTCGTGTTATGCGGGAGGACCCTGTGCAACCTGAAAACATTCATCTGGATAACCCACTGACAAGCCGGGAAGAGGTACTACGGCTGGTCAACGATATGCTGAACGCGGTGGCGCCTTATTTTAAAAAAGACGCCAGCCGCATTGATTTAGCGAACTTTACCGCTCACTACGGCCAGCAGGTCGCGAGCATGGAAACATTTTCCCGCCTGCTGTGGGGCGTGACGCCATTGCTGGCTGGCGGCAGTGAGCCACAACACTTCTCTTTCTATTTACAGGCGATAAAAAACGGCACTGATCCGCAGCATGCCGATTACTGGGGCGACGTCGCGCCTTACGATCAGCGAATTGTCGAGATGGCGGCCTACGGGCTGCTGCTGGCGCTGGCGGGGGAAACCGTACTGGCACACTTCACTGAGACGGAGAAAGTGAATTTATGGCGCTGGCTAAAGCAGTGCGAGACCCAGGAAATCCCCGATAACAACTGGCACTTCTTTCCGATTCTGGTGCAGGTCGGCTTCCATTATTGCGGCATGCCCACCAACCCGCAGGCGCTGGAAGACCATTTTGCTGCCATGGAGCACTACTATCTCGGCGATGGCTGGTACTCCGATGGTCCGGGCCGGCCGCGCGACTATTACATCTCGATGGGCTTCCATTTCTATGGCCTGATCTACGCGAAGCTCATGGTCGATGTCGATCCAACGCGTTGTGCAACACTGCGTCAGCGGGCCGCGCGTTTCTCCTCTGACTTCATCCATTTCTTTGCCGAAGACGGCGCGGCGATCCCGTTTGGCCGTAGCCTGACCTACCGCTTTGCCGAGGCGGCGTTCTGGAGTGCGGCGGCCTTCGCCGGGCTGGAGGTCTTTTCGCCTGGCGTGATGAAGGGCATCGTTCTGCGTCATCTGCGCTGGTGGCTGAAGCAGCCGATGTTCGACCGCGACGGCGTCCTGAGCGTTGGTTACAGCTACCCGAATCTGGCGATGGCGGAAGACTACAACGCACCGGGTTCGCCGTACTGGGGCCTGAAGACCCTGCTGGTGCTGGCATTAGATGAGGGCGACGCCTTCTGGCAGGCGGCTGAGCTGCCGCTGCCGCCGTTACCCGCGCAGCACACGATAGCCCACGCGGATCAGGTGCTGGTGCATCAGGCCGATCACCTGTGGATGCTGACGTCCGGCCAGCTGGAGCTGAACAACTTTGTGAATACCGAAGCGAAATACTGCAAATTTGCCTATTCCACCCGCTTTGGCTTCACCATTGAACGCGGGCGCTACGGACTGAACCATGCCGCACCCGATTCGATGCTGCTGCTGGCCGAAAAGGATAACTACTGGCGTGGCCGGCGCGAATGCCAGAACGTGGTCACCGCTGACGGCACCCTTTACAGCCGCTGGCTGCCGTGGCGCGACGTGGTGATTGACAGCTGGCTGCTGGCGCTGGGCGACTGGCAGCTACGCGTCCATCGTATCACTACCCGGCGTGCGCTCGATTGCGCAGAAGGGGGCTTTAGCCTGGTGAACCGCCCACAGCCGCAGGGACACGAGAGTGACAGTGCCTGCTGGTTACGCAGTACCCGGGATGTCTCCGCCATTTTCTGTTTACATCCGCAGACCCGCCGCGGCGAGACGGTGGTGACGCCGCCAAACAGTAATCTGTTGTTCGCCGAGCGCGCGGCGGTGCCGGTGTTGCGCGGCGAGCTCGACCCCGGCACGCATGTGTTCATCAGCGCGGTGTGGGCGGGAAATGCCGCCGACTTCAACCCGCAGCATTGCCCGCAGGCCTTCATGAGCGATGACGCGGTACGCTTCGTGACGGCACGACAAGAAACGACGCTCATTCTGGCTCCGGAGGCATCGCTATGAGCACATCATCATCCGTACGCGCCGCGCAGTACAAAATGAGTACCTTTATTTTCCTTTACTTCTTCACCTGGTCATCCAGCTTTGGCCTGTACGCCCTGTGGCTGAGTCAGAAAGTGGGCCTCGACAGCGTCACCATAGGCAGCGTGTTCGCCATCAATGGCGTCTTCGCGGTGGTCCTGAAGCCGGTGTACGGCTACATCATGGACAAAATTGGCATGAGCAAGTGGCTGCTCTATTTTGTCTGCGCTATTTCTGCGCTGATGGCGCCGTTCTTCGCGCTGGTGTACCAGCCGCTGCTGCAAAGCCATGCGATGGTGGGGATTATCATCGGCGCGCTGTATCTGAGCCTGGGCTGGTACGCCGGGGTGGCGGCGTCTGAATCTTACGCCGACCGCTTTAGCCGCCTGTACGGCCTGGAGTTTGGCCGCATCAGAATGTGGGGTTCACTGGGCTGGGCGATGGCGGCGTCGGTCTCAGGGTTGTTGTTTAACGTCACGCCGCTGGCCAACTTTCTGCTCAGCAGCGGGACCTCGGTAGTGATGCTGCTGGTGCTGATTAGCCTCAAAATCGGCGAGGAGCAACTGCGTAATAACAGCGTCATTTCCGCGAATAAGATCGTCTTTGCCGATGTGCTGATGCTGTTGAAAAACCGCAAGTTCTGGATGTTCAGCCTCTACGTCGCCGGGGTGGCGTGGATGATGTTTATCGCCGAGCAGCAGTTCCCGCGCTACTTCGTGTCGTTCTTTGCCACCAAAGCGCAGGGAAATGCCTGGTACGGCTACCTGAGCACCGTCCAGTCGGGGATGGAGTTCGTGATGATGATGTTTATCCCGTGGCTGGTGAACCACTACGGCGCGAAGCGCGGCTTGCTGTTCTGCGGCTGCGTAGTAGGCGCACGGCTGATCGCCTCCGGACTGACCAGTGACCCGATTGTTATCTCCATTATCAAACCGTTTTATGGCGTCGAGATCGCGCTGCTGCTGATTTCTGTCTTCAAATACATCGCCGAACATTTCCATCGTCGGGTTAACGCCACGATGTACCTGCTGGGCTACCAGGCGATGATTTACGTGGGCTCGATTGTGGTCGCCCCACCTGCCGGCTATCTGTACGACAGGATAGGCTTTGAGCATACCTATCTGCTGATGGGCAGCTGCGCCCTGGTATTTACGCTGATTTCCGCCTTTACGCTGTCGCGCTGCCAGTCGACGCGCGATGACTCACGCCCCGTTGCTCCGGCTTTAGATACCGCACCGGTTGAACCGGCCAAACATTAATTCAGGAGTTGTTATGACCAAATCTGTTATCACCGAAGCGCTGCGGCCGATCGAACTGCATCAGGTCGATCGCCTGGCACTGAGCCAGAAGCTGGACGCGGCGCTAACCCGCGTCACGCGCAAGCTCGACCACAATATTGTCGCCTTCGGCGATAAGTTCCCCGGCGAAGCCTGTGAGAAGGGGGTCTGGCCGCGCACCGATAACGTGGAGTGGACCACCAGTTTCTGGACAGGCCAGCTGTGGCTGGCGTGGGAGATGACCGGTAAAGCGCATTATCGCGAAGCCGCCGAGCGCTATTTACCGTCGTTCGCCCGGCGTATTGAGCAGCGTATCGACACCGCAACGCACGATCTCGGGTTCCTCTATTCGCTCTCCTGCGTCAGCGCCTGGCGGCTCACCGGCAACGAAGCCGCTCGCCAGTCGGCGCTGCTGGCGGCCGATCGCCTGATGGAGCGTTTTAACCCGACGGCCAACATTATTCAGGCGTGGGGGGATTTAAACGACCCGGAGCAGCAGGGGCGAATGATCATCGACTGCAATATGAACCTGCCGCTGCTGTACTGGGCCAGCGAACAGACCGGGGAGCCGCGCTATGCGCAAGCGGCGACGGCTCACGCCGGACAGGCGGCGAACTATATCGTGCGTGAAGATGCCTCGACCTGGCACACCTGGTATATGGACGTGCAGACGGGCGAGCCGCGCTTTGGCAACACCCATCAGGGCTACAGCGATACCTCGTGCTGGTCGCGCGGCCAGGCATGGGGCATTTACGGTTTCCTGCTCAGCTATCAGCACACCGGTGATAAGCAGATGGTTGAGTTGTCACGCAGCCTGGCGCATTACTTCCTCAACCGTCTACCGGAAGATGACGTTTGCCACTGGGATCTGGCGCTGCTCGGTACCGACGCCATGCGCGACAGTTCAGCGGCGGCGATTGCCGCCTGTGGACTGCTGGAGCTGGTCAAGGCGCTGCCGTTGCTCGACGCAAACCGTGCGTATTATGAAGAGATGGCGCTGCGTATTGCGCTGTCGCTGACCGATAACTATCTTGCTCACGACGACGATCCGACCGAAGGGCTGCTGCAGCACTCGGTTTATCATATGGGCAGCGGTAAAGGCGTCGATCAGTGCTGTAGCTGGGGGGACTATTTCTATCTTGAGCTGCTGGCGCGGCTGCGACAGATCTGGCACCCGTACTGGTAACCCTTAAGCAATGGAGAGCAAAATGAAAAGCGTAGCCGTGCTATTAGCCCCCGGTTTTGAAGAGGGGGAAGCGATTGTCACTATCGATATCCTGCGCCGCCTGAATATTACGGTGCAGACGATTGCCTGCGGCGAGCGTCGCGAAGTGGTGAGCTATCACGCCATCTCAATGGTGGCGGACAGCACCCTGCAGGACAGCCTCGACAGGACCTTTGACGCCGTGGTGTTACCAGGCGGCCCGGAAGGCAGTGTTAACCTGGCGAAAAGCGCGGAGGTCATTGCCTTCGTCCGCCGCCACGATGAAGCGGGCAAATATATCTGCCCGATTTGCTCCGCCGCTGCCCGCGTGCTGGGCGGCAATGGACTGCTGAAGGGACGTCGCTATGTCTGCTCCGGCGATCTGTGGAAAACAGTCAGCGATGGCATCTGCGTTGATGCCGACGTTGTCGAAGACGGCAATCTGCTGAGCGGCCGTGGGCTGGGTAAAGTATTTGATTTCGCCTTTACCCTGGCGGCGCGATTGCAGGGCGATGCAGCACTGGCGCGCGAGCAGGCCAGTCATATTGATTACGCGTGGCAGGATAGCGAGCCCGTTTACGGGCTGGCAAAGTGCGATTTGTGAGTTTCGCCCGGTGACGGAATGCGATACGTTTGATTTGTTACGGATTGTAGGCCGGGTAAGCGCAGCGCCACCCGGCAAGAAAGCGTGTGCAGGGGGTTTACAGCCCGATCACCAGCTCCCCGGAATGGCTTCGCGAGCAGCACAGCGCCACCTGCTGCTCGGTTGCGTTTTTTTCTGCCTCCGACTGCACGCTATCCCGGTGATCCACCACGCCGTCAATCACTGGCGTCAGGCAGGCACCGCAGATCCCCATCTCGCAGGACAGCGGTACGTCCACGCCATGTTCCTGCAGTACCTGGGCGATGGTCTTATCCGCAGGGACCGGCCAGCGCTCACCGGTGGAGGCCAGTTTGACCGTAAAGATCTCACCCGCTGCACCGCCACTGGCGGGCGCAGCAGGCTGAAACGCCTCGCTGTGAAGATGGGCGTCGTCCCAGCCTTTCGCCGTGGCGACCTCACGTACTTTTTCCATAAACCCTGCGGGTCCGCAGATCCAGGCGTGAAGCCCCGGCTCAGGCATCGGGAGATGCCCGTCCAGCGTGGTGCGCGGGCTGTCGGTATGGATGACGCACGCATCGCACGCTGAAAGCGCGCGGGCAAACGCCGCGCGTTGCCGGTCCCGGACGTAGTAGTGCAGCGTAAACGGCGTGCCGGCGGCCTTCAGTTGCAGGGCCATCGCGTACAGCGGCGTAATGCCAATCCCCGCCGCCAGCAATAAAACCCGCTCTGCCTGCACCAGCGGAAACAGATTGCGCGGGGCCGAAATCAGCAGCTTCTGCCCCGGACGTAGCGTTTCGTGAACGTAGCGCGACCCACCGCGGGAGGCGGCTTCCCGCCCCACGCAGATTAGATACCCCTCATCGCCGCACGCCCCGGTCAGGGAGTACTGGCGAATAACTCCGCAGGGCAGATGCACGTCGATGTGCGCCCCGGGCTGCCATGCCGGCAGCGCTTCGCCGTTTTCTGCCACCAGCCTGACGGCGAGGCTCTTGTCCCCCTCGCGCCACAGTCCGTCAACAATCACGCTCAACATACGGGCCTCCGTCATACCAGGAAAAATGTGCCAAAGCCCATCTTCTTCAGTCCCCGGCGGTAGGCAATCGAGCTTTTATCCGCGGGGATATGCGCTTCCAGGGTGAGATCCAGCGGCAGGCTTTCCGGGCGCTGGGTTTCAACCATCAGGCGATCTTCTTCAAAGATGCGCAGGTTAAAGGCATGCACCTCTTCCACCGGAATATGCAGATCAAAATTGCGCGCGATAGGGGCGAACATGCGGGTCACGCGTGAGGAAACGGGCGACGCGGCATTCATGATTACCAGCCGGGATTCCCCCGGAAAATGGATCGTCAGGGTGGCGGTAAACGGCAGATGCATTTCAAAATGGCGCAACCAGCGGAAGCCCTCCGGGGCCTGCACATCCGAAGCGGGAGGATAGTTACTCACCGTACTCCAGTAATCGGCAACAAAGCCAAACGGCGTCTCCTGGGGTTGATAGTCAGGGACCAGCGGGTTATTGGGATCCGCAAAGGTATCGGTGTGGATCCAGGCAAAGTGCGCCACGTCCAGAAACCCTTCCACCTGACGCCCGGCGAAGCCATTCACTTCGAACGCCGGGCAGTTAATCTGCTGAAATCCGTCGTCATCCCAGTGCGGCAGGGTGGGCAGCGGCGCGGGGTTGTCCGGATCAAACGCCAGGCAGGTCCAGATCAGGCCAAAGCGCTCCTCCACGGCGTAATTAATCAGGTTCAGCTTCGCCGGAACGGGCTGGTCGGGGCTGGACGGAATGCGGTTGCAGCGCCCGTCCTCCCCAAAACGCAGGCCATGATAGGGACAGATAATCCCGTGCTCATCGTGAAAGCCGAGCGTCAGCGGCACGCCGCGGTGCGGGCACACGTCCCGGGCGACCACGACCTGGTCGTTGATCCGGTAAATCACCAGCTGTTCGTCCAGCAGGGTCGCTTTAACCGGCGCCGGGCCGATGTCGCAGGCCCGGGCGACCGGATGCCAGCATTTCGCCAGACGCAGCCAGTCCTCTGGCTCAAACGTGCAGTGGGCGGGTGGGGTCGGTTCTCTTTTCATGCTTATCCCTCTTGCGTTCAGCCTAACGGGCCGCCCTGAATGGTGTCGCACAGACCGTTGATGATGCGCTCTCCGGTCTCCTCTTTGAGTTCCTGATACCAGGCCTCCGTCAGCGCCATGTCTTTGCCGTGGGTCACGTCGCAGCGTTTACGCGCCTTCAGCACCAGGTCGCGCACCCGGTCGCAGCGCAGCGCTTCGTACTGTCGCAACGCCAGCGTCACGTTGTGGTTTTCACGCAGGCATTGACCCAGCACCACCGCATCTTCCATGGCCGCACAGCCGCCCTGGCCGATATCCGGCGTGGTGCTGTGTGCGGCATCGCCCAGCAGCGCAACGTTGCCGCGCACCAGCGTGTCGAACGGCTCAATGTCGTGGATCTCAATGCGGTTGGTGGTCTGCGGGTCGAGCGCGGCGATAAGCTTTTGCACCGGCGGCGCCCAGCCGCGGAAGTAGCCCGTGAGATCGGCGCGCAGGGTGGTGCGATCCTCCGCCAGGCCCAACGGGAGCGGCACGTCAAAAAAGAAATAAAACCGTCCGCCGGAGACGGGCATCAGCGACACGCGTTTGCCTTCGCCAACGAAGGTGGTCCACTGATGAGCCGGTGCAATCTCTTCGTCAATCTTCACCAGCCCGTTCCAGTTCACGTAACCGGCATAGCGGCGCGCCGGGGTATAGCCCAGCACGTACGGGCGAACCGCCGAGTGGGCGCCGTCGGCGGCAATCAGAAAATCCCCGTGCGCCGTGGTGCCATCGGTGAAGGTCACGCTCACGCCAGCGTCGTCTTCATGGACGTGCTCGACGCGCTTGCCGAACTGCACGTTATCGCGTCCCCAGAACGCCAGCATTTCGCGCTGGAGTTCAGTGCGCGAGACGGGGCAGGGACGCCCTCCGGTACGCTCAACCAGCGGGGCAAGGCTGAAGCGGGTCAGGGTCTCGCCACGCCTGTAATCTTTATAGGCCATGAAACGCATCGGCCCGCCGTACGTCTCAACGATCTCCCCCATCCCGAGGTGCTGCATGCATTTCACGCCGTTAGGCCAGATGGAGATGGCCGCCCCGACGGGCCTGATCTCTTTTACGGCTTCAAATACGGTACAGTCGATTCCCGCTTTCTTCAGTGCGACGGCGGCGCTCAGGCCGCCAATACCCGCGCCAATGACGATTGCTCTCATGCTTCTCTCCTTTTGCTGGGGTAAGGTTATTCAGCAATTTGCGTACCAGGCTGCAGCGTGGCGAAAACGGCGTTGTGAGAGCGGTACTTGCACTGCTAAGGTGCGTAAACGCGGTGAGCGTGCCTTTTTTTGAATCAAAAATTTCCGCTTTACTCATCCGGAATCGACTGTTTCACGCCGGGGCAACTGTGGCGTGGTTTGTGCAACAGCCTGGAAGAGGACACCACAGGAGACGCTATGATCGCACTGCACGACTTTAATCATCTTCCGGCCCACGACGCGGTGGCGCTGCTTCACCCCTGCGTGGCGATCCCCGGCTGGGCCGACGCGCTGGTTCGCGGGCGGCCTTACCCGAGCCGGAAGGCGTTGTTCATCACGGCGCAGGCCCTGACGCAACGCTGGGATGACGCGGCATTAACCCTCGCCCTGAGCGCGCATTCGCGCATTGGCGAAAAGCCCGCGGGCACCGGGGCGGAGGCGGCGCTGTCGCGCCAGGAGCAGGGTGCGGTGAATGACCGTGATGCCGGGCTTGCGCAGGCGTTACGCGAGGCCAACGCCCGCTACGAAGCTCGTTTTGGACGGGTCTTTCTGATCCGCGCCAAAGGCCGCAGCGGTGAGGAGATGTTACAGGCGCTGCACGCGCGGCTGGAAAACAGTGACGCACAGGAAGTCCGCGCCGCGCTGGAACAGTTACGGGAAATTACGCTGCTACGGCTGGAAGGAGTCATTAGCGAATGAGTACGTTAAGCACGCATATTCTGGATATCTCAACGGGCAAACCTGCAGAGGGCGTGACCGTCCATCTTCAACAGGAGGGGAAGACGCTCGCCACGGGCGTGACCAACGCACAGGGGCGCATCGCCGCGTTCGTTCCCTCGCTGCCCGCAGGCCGTTACCGGCTGGTGGCGGAGATCGGCGCATGGTTTCGCGACACCGGTCGCGACACGATCTGGCCCTGCGCGCAAATTGATTTTGTGACGGGAGAAACGGCAGAGGAACACTTTCATCTGCCGTTTGTGATTGCCCCCGGCGGATGGTCAACCTACCGGGGCAGTTGACCACACCTGCTCGCCGTTGACCCAGGTCTCGCTGATGTTGCGCTCATCACCCAGGGTCATCAGCACAAATAGCTGCTCGTAAATATCCCTGCAGCGGCGATTGCGCAGGCGCTGCAGCGGCGTCACGTCAGGGTCGATAACCACGAAATCCGCCTCTTTGCCGGGGGCGAAGTTGCCAATTTTATCGTCCAGCCGCAGCGCGTGCGCCCCGCCCAGCGTGGCGTGATAAAATGCCTCGCTGGCGCGCAGGCGGTAGCTCTGGAGCTGGCCGACCTTATAGGCTTCCCCCAGCGTGCGCAGCATGCTGAAGGTGGTGCCCGCCCCCACGTCGGTGCCGATGCCCATCCGCACCCTGTGCTGCCAGCAGGCGGGCAGGCGAAACAGCCCGCTGCCGAGAAACAGGTTAGAGGTGGGGCAAAACGCCACCGCCGAACCGGTGTCATGCAGGCACTGCCACTCGCTGTGGTGCAGATGAATACCGTGGGCAAACACGCTGCGCTCGCCGGTCAGGCCGTAGTGATGATACACATCCAGATAACGCTCGTGCTCCGGCCAGAGATCGCTCACCCAGGCCACTTCGTTGGGGTTTTCGCTCAGATGGGTCTGCAGCCAGGTATCCGGGAACTCCTCTCTGAGCAGGCTGACCGCGGCAAGCAGCTCGGGGGACGAGGTCGGGGCAAAGCGCGGCGTAATGGCATACCCCAGCCGCCCCCGGTGGTGCCAGCGCTGGATCAACGCCCGCGTTTGCCGGTAGCTCTGTTTGGGATCTTCACTCAGGTAGTCCGGCGCGTGCCTGTCCATCATCACCTTGCCGGCGATAAGGCGCATATTCAGGCGCAGGGCTTCGGTAAACAGCGCCTCGACCGATTCGGGATGGAGGGTACAAAACACCAGCGCGGTAGTGGTGCCATTGCTGACCAGCTGGTTAATGAAAAATTCAGCGATCTCTTTCGCGTAGGCTTCATCGGCAAACTGGCTCTCCACCGGGAAGGTATAGGTCGTCAGCCACTCCAGCAGTTGCTCGCCAAATGCGCCGATCATCTCCGTTTGCGGGTAATGGATGTGGGTGTCGATAAATCCGGGCAGCAGCAGCTTGCCGCGCAGGTCGGTGTAGCCTTTGTGCGGGTCAAGATACTGCTCGCCCTCCTGCCAGGACATGTGCGCCAGAATTTTTCCGTTCTGTATAAACAGCACCCCGTCCTCAAGATAGCGCGCGTGTTGGGCAATCGCGTCTGCGCTGTCACAGACCTGGGCAATGTCAAAAAATGCACCGCGGATCGCTGTCTGGTAATCCATCATGGTTCCTGCCTTAGTGTGTGCGTAGCGGGGTAAAAAGGCTCAGCAAGAAGGGTGCCAGAATGAGCAGGCCGCAGATAAACTGCGGCCGGAAGGGAAGGGTTACTCTTTTTGCGTCGCCACGCGGGAGCTGAACGACGTTGCCTTTGCTGTCTCGCGCTCTTCCCGCGCCAGCCAGCGGTAGGTGACACCGCCGAGGAAGACGCCGATAAACCAGCTAAAGTTTGCCACCTCATGCAGGGCCGGAATAAAGCTGATCACCAGACCCACGGCAACGGAGGGGATCAGCGCGCCAATGGCTTTCGGGTTAAAGCCGTTGCGGTACCAGTATTTGCCCTCTGGCGTGTCGTTGAACAGATCGTCGACCGACACCTTGCCGCGTTTAATCAGGTAGAAGTCGGCAATCAGAATGCCGAACAGCGGGCCGATAAACGCCCCAAGCACGTCGAGGGTGTAGTGGATAAGCTCCGGCGAGTTGAACAGGTTCCACGGGGTGAGCAGGATCGAGCCGATGGCGGCAATCATGCCCCCGGTGCGGAAGCTGATTTTTTGCGGCGAGCAGTTAGAGAAATCAAACGCCGGGGAGACGAAGTTCGCCACGATGTTGATCCCGATGGTGGCGGTGATCATCGTCAGCAGGCCAATCGCCACCGCCAGATCGTTACCCACGCGGCTGACGGTCTCAATCGGATCGGTGATCATGCGGCCAAACAGCGACTGGGTACCGGAAACAATCACCACGGTGACGATGGAGAACAGCAGGAAGTTAAACGGCAGACCCCAGCGGTTACCGCGGCGGATCTCACCCATGCTCTTCCCGTAGCGGGAGAAATCACCAAAGTTGAGCAGCGGGCCGGAGAAGTAGGAGACCACCAGCGCCGTCGCGGTGATCATCTGCCAGGTCTGCTCGCCCGCGCTCAGGGACTTGCTGGCGAGGGTAAAGGAGATACCGTCAAAACCGGTCTTGTATACAATCCAGCCGGCGAGAGCCAGCATCACCACATAGACCGCCGGACCGGCGATATCAATAAACCGTTTGATGGCGCTCATGCCGTGCCAGAAGACCATCGCCTGCAGGACCCACATAATGGCAAAGCAGATCCAGCCCAGATGCGACAGGCCCAGGAACGCGCCGGTGGTGAGCGAAGAGAGCGACGGCCAGAACTTCAGCGCCACCAGCATCAGCGCATTGGCGGCGAGATAGGTCTGAATGCCGTACCACGCAAAGGCGATAAGCCCGCGGATCACCGCCGGAATATTGGCCCCGAAGACGCCAAAGGCCTGACGGCTGATCACCGCGTAGGGCACGCCCGCCATCTGGCTCGGTTTTGCCACCAGGTTGGCGCACAGCTGCACAATACAAATTCCTACCAGCAGGCAGAGCAACACCTGCCAGCTTGCCAGTCCGAGCGTAAAGAAGCTCGCGGCGACAACATACCCCCCCATGCTGTGCACATCCGACATCCAGAACGAAAAGATGTTGTACCAGCTCCAGCTCTGGTCACGCGTCGGTGCCAGATCCTCATTGCAAAGACGTGGGCTGTAAACCGCACCGGAATCAGCGGCCGTACCCTGTGGTGTATTTTGACTGTTTGGCATGAAACCTGCTCCTGTGAATGAAAACCCGTTGAGTGGGAGTGCAAACGGTGTTGCAGGATCCAGGCCAAAATAATAAATCTTGTATGCAATATTTTATTTTTATGTATACGATTCGATAACGGAAAGTAAAATTCGGAGTGGTGAATGAATAACATAAACGCCCTGCAGACCGCGCCAGACCTGCATGACAAAGACGAATCCATCTTCCAGGCGCTGATGACCGCGATTGTCGAACATCAGCTGCTGCCGGGAAGCAAATTGCCGGAAGAGGCGCTGGCGGAGGTGTTTGGCGTGAGTCGTACGGGCATCCGCAAGGTGCTGCAGCGACTCGCCGCTGTGCAAATGGTCACCTTAACGCCCAGGCGTGGTGCATACGTTGCCAGCCCGACGGTCGAAGAGGCGCAGCACATCTTCCGCACCCGCGCGCTGCTGGAGGTTGCCAACCTGCCGGACGTGCTGGCGCACTGTCAGCCGCCGCATCTTGCCGCGCTGGAGGCCATTATTCGCCAGGAGCAGCAGGCCCACGAGGCCTACGACGGTCCGGCGGCGATCCGCCACTCCGCCCGTTTTCACATTCAGCTGCAGGCCATCTCCGGCAATCAGGTGCTGACGGAGATGGTGACCGGCCTGAGCCAGCGCTCCTCGCTGGTGATTGCCACCTGGGGGGCGCCGTGGCGTCAGGGCTGCCGCTGCAACGATCACGAACAGCTGGTGGATCTGCTGCGCCAGAAGGCGCTCCAGCCGCTAAGTGATGCCTTAATGCACCATTTTGAACATATCGTCGCCAGCCTCTGCTTCGAGCGGGCGGGTGAGTGCCTGCCTGATTTTGCCCGGCTGTTCGCCGGCCACAAGGAGTCGTAATGTCAGTCTGTATACAAGTGATCAACCCCAACACCAGCCTGGCGATGACGGAAACCATCGGCGCGGCGGCCCGTGCGGTGGCCGCACCGGGCACGGAAATCCTCGCGGTCTGCCCCAGTGCAGGCGTGCCCTCAATAGAAGGCCACTTTGATGAGGCTATCGCCGCGGTGGGGGTTCTCGAACAGGTCAAACTCGGCAGGCAGCAGGGCGTGCACGGTCACGTCATCGCCTGCTTTGGCGATCCGGGTCTGCTGGCGGCGCGCGAGCTGTCGCAGGGGCCGGTAGTCGGCATTGCTGAAGCCGCCATGCATATGGCCACGCTGGTGGCGACGCGCTTCTCGGTGGTCACCACGCTGCCGCGCACGCTGATCATTGCCCGTCATCTCCTGCACCAGTATGGCTTTCAGGATCATTGTGCGGCGCTGCACGCCATCGACCTTCCGGTGCTGGCGCTGGAAGACGGCTCCGGTCTGGCGCAGGAGAAGGTGCGTGCCCGCTGTATACAGGCACTGAAAGAGGATGGCTGCGGCGCCATTGTGCTGGGCTGCGGCGGAATGGCGACGCTGGCGCAGGAGCTGACGCGCGAGCTGCGCGTACCGGTGATCGACGGCGTCAGCGCGGCGGTGAAGATGGTGGAGTCGCTGGTGGCGCTGGGGCTGTCGACCAGCAAGCACGGGGACCTGGCGTTCCCGGAAAACAAAGCGTTAAGCGGACAATTTCAGGCATTGAATCCATTTTAAAGGTGAGGGGAGAGGCGATGGCGCTATTTGAACAGGATTACCCGCGGGATCTGCGCGGTTACGCGGGCAACCCGCCGCACGCGCAGTGGCCGAATCAGGCGCGCATCGCGGTGCAGTTTGTGCTCAATTATGAAGAGGGGGCGGAAAACCACGTTCTGCACGGCGATGCCGGGTCGGAGCAGTTCCTGTCGGACATCATCGGTGCGGCCAGCTACCCGGACAGACATATGTCGATGGACTCCCTCTACGAATACGGCAGCCGCGCCGGGTTCTGGCGGATCCACAATGAATTTCAAAAACGTGGCCTGCCGCTGACGGTTTTTGGCGTGGCGATGGCGCTGGCGCGTCATCCGGAAATCGTTGAGGCGATTAAGTCAGCGGATTACGACGTCGTCAGCCACGGCTGGCGCTGGATCCACTATCAGAACATGGATATCAGCCAGGAGCGCGAACACCTGCAGAAAGCGGTGCATGTTCTGACCGATCTGTTCGGCAAGCCACCCACCGGCTGGTACACCGGGCGTGACAGCCCCAATACGCGTCAGCTGGTGGTGGAGCACGGCGGCTTTGACTACGACAGCGACTACTATGGTGACGACTTACCCTTCTGGACGGAAGTGGCCTGCAGCGACGGTACCCGCAAACCGCACCTGATTGTGCCCTACACGCTGGATGCGAACGACATGCGCTTCGCCACCGCGCAGGGGTTCAATACCGCCGAGCAGTTTTTTACCTGGCTGAAGGACAGCTTTGACGTGCTGTACGAAGAGGGGGAACGCGCGCCGAAGATGATGTCCATCGGCATGCACTGCCGCCTGCTGGGGCGCCCTGGGCGTTTTCGCGCGCTGCAGCGGTTCCTTGATTACGTGCAGCAGCATGAGCGGGTGTGGGTCTGTACCCGCCAGCAGATTGCCGATCACTGGCGGGATGTTCATCCGTTTCAGAAGTAAGTGTGCCGTGTTTAGCCGGGTGGCGGCTGCGCCTTACCCGGCCTAAGGGACAACGTTGGCCCGGTGGCCCTACGCCATCAAACTCACCTGCGCCGCCACGATCCGCCAGCCGTACGCAAACCGCACCCACGTCTGCTGCTGACGGCCAATGCGCTGCGTGCCCTCGCGGGTAAATTCGGTGCTGCACACCGCATAATCCTCCCCGAAGGTGGTGATGACGGTGTGACGCAGCGTCCGCTGCAGCCCGGCGGCAGGGCGCGCCGCGCGAAAGGCGCGGATTTCATCAATGCCATAGAGATTTTCACCCGCCCCCAGCCGTACCGTGTTTTTGTCGTGCCAGAACAGCTCGTCCAGTACCGCAATGTTGTTGCTCACCAGCGCGTCTTCATAGCGGTAAAAGGCGGCCGTCACTTCCGCCACCACCCACGGGAGGTTGATGTCATCGTGATTCATCATACCGCCACCTCCGCCGGGCGGGCATCGGTGATTCCACTCTCCTCCAGCACGCTCGCGACGCGCAGGCAGGCCTGCTCGTTAAACGGTGCGGCAATGAGCTGCAGGCCAATGGGCATCCCCTGCGCGGTGCGCAGCGGAACAGTGGTCACGGGCAGGCCTAAAAACGAAATCGGCTGGGTCAGCATCCCCATGCTGGCGCGAATCGGCAGCGGCTGGCCGTTAATCTCC
This sequence comes from Enterobacter sp. WCHEn090032, assembly GCF_003986875.1. Lineage (NCBI taxonomy): Bacteria > Pseudomonadati > Pseudomonadota > Gammaproteobacteria > Enterobacterales > Enterobacteriaceae > Enterobacter > Enterobacter sp. WCHEn090032. The sequence goes on along the minus strand of NZ_RXRN01000003.1, from coordinate 55,127 downwards.
ATGGTTTGCTCGCCCGCCAGCGTGGCGCTGCGCGGGGTGGCCGGGGCGATCAGCACGTCGGCCTGCGCGAAGAGGGTCTTAAACGCCTGCCGGGCATGCGCGCGAAACCGCTGGGCCTGAATGTACCAGGCTGAGGGGATCATTGCCCCTGCCAGCAGCCGCTCGCGGGAGTGCGGCTCAAAACGCTCCGGCTCGCGGCGAAGCGCGGGCAGGTACTGATTTCCCCCTTCGGAGGCGCTGATGATAAACGCTGCGGCGCGCGCCAGTTCGGCCTCCGGGAAGTGCAGTTCATCCTGCACGTCGAGCGCCTTCGCTACCCGCGCCACGGCATCTCTGGCCTGGGCGTCACACCAGGTGGTGAAGTAGCCGCCGAGCACCGCGCAGCGCAGGCCCTCCAGGCCGCGGTCGAGCAGGGGGCGCGTCTGTTCGCGCGGATGTTCTGCCTGAAAAACGTCGCTGCTGTCCCGCCCCTGCAGCGCGTCGTACACGGAGGCCAGATCGCCCACCCGACGGGCGAAGGGGCCGATATGATCCAGGCTGGCGACAAAGGGATGGCTGCCGGATCGCGACAGACGACCAAAGGTGGGCTTCAGGCCATAGATCCCACACAGGGAGGCCGGGACGCGTATCGAACCGTTGGTGTCGGTGCCGAGCGAAAAGTGCACCAGCCCGGCGGCCACGGCGGCGGCCGAACCGCCGGATGAACCGCCCGCAATGCGCGTCAGGTCGTGCGGGTTACGCGTCGTGCCGTAGTGGCTGTTTTCGGTGGTAAAGCCGTAGGCGTAGGCGTCCATATTCACCATGCCGGTCAGCAGCCCGCCCGCGCTGCGCAGCTGGCGCACCGCGAAGCCGTCAGCGGGTGCGGCAGGGCGCTGGCTGAACAGTTCAGCCCCGGCGAGAGTGGTGTGGCCGGCAACGTCAAACAGGTTTTTCACCGCGTAGGGCACGCCCGCCAGCGGCGGCAGCGGACGCTTTTCGCGGCGTAGGGTGTCGATATTGTCCGCCTCGGCGAGCATGCGCGCTTGCGTCACCGTGGTCCAGGCGTTGATCTGCGGGTTAACCTTCGCAATCGTCTCCAGCGTCTGGCGGGCGATATCGCGGGCGCTCAGCTCGCCTGCGCTGAGCGCCTGCTGAATGTCGCTGATACTCATCTCGTGTAGCGTCATGCTTTATACACTCCTGCAATCTCCAGACGGTCGTCGAGCGGTAGCGCCATCAGCGGCGCGGCCATGCCGGCAATGCGGCTGAACTGCAGATGCAGCTCGGCGCGGCGGGCCTCATCCAGCGCAATGCCAAGCACGGACTCCATTTGCGCCAGATAGGCGTGCCACTCAGGTTGTACGTCATTCATTATTCTCTCCTCAGAATCCGGTGGCGGCGCCGTTGCTGCGTGGGTCGAACGCGCCTTCAAACAGCCCGTTCGGGTGGCGAACTATCGCACCCGCGTGGCCCATGGCTTCGCTAAAGTCCGGGAACAGCTCCACGTCGTGACCGAGCCCCTGCAGGCGTGCGACAGTCTCGGGAGAAAAACGGCCCTCCAGTTTTAAGGTGTCCGAGGTTTGTCCCCAGGTGCGCCCCAGCAGCCAGCGCGGGCGGGAGATGCTCTCCTGCAGCGGCACGCCCTGAACCACGTAGCGGGTAAAGAGGGCGGCCTGGGTTTGCGGCTGTCCGTCGCCGCCCATTGAGCCGTAGACCATCACCCGCCCATCCTTAAGACGTGCCGCTGCCGGGTTGAGGGTATGGAACGGCTGTTTACCCGGCGCGAGCGCCAGCAGATGATTGGGATCGAGACTGAATGAGGCGCCGCGGTTCTGCCAGACGATGCCGGTATCGGGCAGCACCACGCCGCTGCCGAATTCGTGATAAATGCTCTGAATAAACGACACGGCCAGGCCGCTGCTGTCCATCACCCCCATCCACACCGTATCGCCGGGGCCTTTGCCAGCTCCCCATGGGGCGGCGCGGCTGTCGTCAACCCTGTCGGCAAGCGCCTGAAGGGCAGCGGGGTCCAGCAGGCGCTGAATATCGGTTTTCAGCTCGCGCGGGTCGGTGATGTAAGCATCGCGCAGGCCAAAGGCCAGCTTGGTGGCTTCAACAATGCGGTGAAGGGTGTCGGCGTCGTCGGCCTCCGCCATGTTCAGCCGGTCGGTAATGCCGAGGATTGCCAGCGAGACCAGCCCCTGGGTCGGTGGGGCGAGGTTAAACACCTCCCCCTGCTGATGCTGCAGCGTCAGCGGCGTGGTGCGCCGGGCAGCGTGGGCGTGTAAATCGGCCAGCGTCACGGGCAGGCCCAGCGCCTCCATACCGTGCGCCAGCACCTCCGCCAGCGGACCGCGATAGAAGCTGTCCAGCCCGTCTTCCGCCAGCCGCTTAAGGGTGGATGCCATCGCCGGTTGATAAAAGCGGCTCCCGACCTCTGGCAACTGACCGTTTACCAGCCAGGTTTCCGCAAAACCGGGGATATCTTTCAGCTCGTCGAATTTACTCGCCGTGGCGTGAGCCTGAGAGGGCGTGACCGGCGTGCCGTGCTGCGCATACTCAATGGCGTCGGCCAGCAGGCGGGCCAGCGGCAGCGATTTACCGGTCATCTCACGTGAGACCTTAAGCGCCTCGTCCCAGCCGCTGACCGTTCCGGCGACGGTGAGCGCTGCGCGGGGACCCCGATGGGGTATCTGCGCCACATCATCATAAGCGGCAAGGGTTGCCAGAGAGCCAGCCGCGCCGCTGGCGTCGATGGCGATCGGCTCGCCCTGCGGCGGAACGATAAGCCAGAAGCCGTCACCGCCGAGGCCGTTCATATGCGGGTAAACCACGGCGATGGTCGCCGCCGCCGCCACCATCGCTTCGATGGCGCTGCCGCCTTCGCGCAGCACCGCCAGCGCGCTCTGGCTGGCAAGGTAGTGGGGCGCAACGGCCATTCCGCGTGTGGAAACATTACTGTGCATGAAAAGTCCTCATAACCCTGAAGGTCACAAGGCGCTGCAAAAGTTGTTCCAGTTCTGAAAGAAAAGTTTCAGTAAACTGGCACGTATCATGATACGTATAATGAAAAGCAAAATGTGATGAAACAAAAGTTACAGAGGCGCTATGGAACAGTTAGATGAACGTCTGAAAGCACAATACCCGTCGCTGTCGCCGCAGGAGCAGCGGGTGGCGGATTTTATTTTCGATCATTTTGACGACCTGATCGGCTACAACAGCGCCGAGCTGGCGCAGCTGAGCGGAGTGTCAAAAGCGACGGTCAGCCGTCTGTTTAAGCGCCTGGGCTATGAGAAATATAAGGACATGCGCGACGAGTTGCGCACCCTGCGCCAGAGCGGGATGCCGCTTACCGATAACCGCGACGCGGTGCAGGGCAACACGCTGCTGGCGCGCCACTACAAGCAGGAGATGGCGAACCTGACCCAGTGGGTTAATGCCCTCGACGCGCAGCAGTTTGCCGAGGCGATGGCCTGTATGGTGAAGGCGCGACGCATTGTCATCATCGGCATGCGTAACGCCTATCCGGCGGCGCTGCACCTGCGCCAGCAGCTGTTGCAGGCGCGCGGGCAGGTGCTGGTGCTGCCGCAGCCGGGGCAGAGCCTGAGCGAGGAGCTGGTGGATTTAACGCCCGACGATCTGGTTGTCATGATGGCCTTTCGCCGCCGCCCGCGCATTATCCGCCCGCTGATGCAGCAGCTTCAGAGCAGCGGCATTCCGGTGCTGCTGATGTGCGAGCCGCAGGCCCACAGCCTGTTTCCGCTGGCGAGCTGGCAGCTCTGCGCCCCGCTGGACAGCGTCTCGGCCTATGACAGCTATTCGTCCGTCAACAGCCTGATCAACCTGCTTTCAAATGCCTTGCTGCATGAGATCCTCGATAAGGGCCGTCCGCGCATTCACGAGATTGCCTCTCTCTACCAGCAGCTGGACGAACTGGAACAACGATAATGGGGCATCAGGCTGGTGCTTTGCATTGAAATGGTGCAGAACGGCGGGGCGAAAATGGGGCGCATTTTCGCCCCGCCCACGTTTTATCAGGCGTTAACAGAAAATTCCCCGCGCTACATTATCTGGCACATTAGTTGCAAAAACACATTCAAAGAATCTTTTGTTTCATGTTAACGTTACGGGGAAGCACCATGAAAAAACTGTTAATTGCACTGGCCGGGGCCGTCTGTCTGTTCACCAACCTGCCGGTAAAGGCTGACCAGCTTCAGGATATCGAGAAGCGCGGCACTATTCGTATCGCCGTACCGCAGGACTTCCCACCGTTTGGATCGGTGGGGACCGATCTCCAGCCGCAGGGCTATGACATCGACATGGCGCGCTACCTGGCCAAACAGATGAAGCTCAAGCTGCAGCTGGTCCCGGTGACCAGCGCCAACCGCGTGCCGTACCTGCAAACCGATAAGGTGGACCTGGTCATTTCCAGCCTCGGGAAAAACCCGGAGCGCGAGAAGGTGATTGACTTTAGCCGCGCCTACGCGCCGTTCTTCCTTGGCGTGTTTGGCCCGAAAGGCGCCGAACTGAAAGATGCCGCCGCCCTGAGCGGAAAAACCATCGGCGTGACGCGTGGAGCAGTGGAGGACATGGTGCTGACCAGCGTGGCGCCGAAAGAGGCCAACGTAAAACGCTACGAAGACAATAACACCACGCTGTCGGCGTATCTCTCCGGGCAGGTGCAGTACGTGGCGACCGGCAACCTCGTGGTGGCGGCCATTTCGCGTCAGAACGCGGCGAAAGCCCCGGTGCCGAGCTTTATGCTGAAAGACTCGCCGTGCTTTATTGGTCTGAAGAAGAACGAACCGGCTCTGAAGGCAAAAGTGGACGCGCTGATTGAGCAGGGTATTAAGGACGGCACGCTGAACGGCCTGTCTGAGCAGTGGCTGAAGGCTCCGCTGCCGGCAAACCTTGGCGCCTGAGCCGATGACGGAGCAACTTGATTTCTCCGCGCTCTGGCCGCACTGGCCGGAGCTGCTGGCGGGGCTGTGGGTCACCATTCAGCTAACGGTGCTGGCGACCGTGGGCGGGCTGGCGACAGGTATTTTCGGGGCGGCGATCCGCAGCGGACGCAAAACGTGGTACAGCCGGATCTGGGGTGGGTACGTCGAGATCATCCGCAACACGCCGTTTGTGGTGCAGCTGTTTTTCATTGTCTTCGGCCTGCCGAATCTGGGGCTGAAGATGACCGCGGGGGAAGCGGCGCTGCTGGCGATGGTGGTGAACCTCGGCGCGTACAGCACCGAGATTATCCGCGCCGGGATCCAGGTGACGCCGAAAGGGCAATGGGAGGCCGGACGCGTGCTGGGGTTGACCCGCCTGCAGACCTTTATCCGCGTGGTGCTGCCGCCCGCGCTGCAGCGCATTTACCCGGCACTGGTGAGCCAGTGCATTATTGTGATGCTCGGCTCGTCGGTGGTGTCGCAGGTCTCGTATGAAGAGCTGACCTTTGCCGCCAACCTGATCCAGTCCAGAACGTTTTTGAGCTTTGAGGTTTATCTGGTGACAACCGGGATTTACTTAGCGCTGTCGATTACCCTGCGCCAGCTGATGATGGCCGCAGGACGCAAATGGCTGGGGGTACAGGCATGATGACCACCTTTACCGACTGGGACATTATTCGCAACCTGCTGCTGGCCGGGCGCTGGACGGTGCTGCTGTCGCTGGTGGCGTTTGTCGGCGGCGCGGTGGTGACGCTGCCGCTGTTGCTGCTGCGCCTGACGGGCGGACGCACGGTGAAGCGCATCATCCGTGGCTATATCGAGCTGTTTCAGGGCACGCCACTGCTGATGCAGCTGTTCCTGGCCTTCTTCGGCGTGGCGCTGTTTGGTATTGACGTTTCGCCGTGGACCGCCGCCTCGCTGGCGCTCACGTTCTACACCAGCGCCTTTTTACTCGATATCTGGAACGGATGTATTCGCGCGCTGCCGAAGGGGCAGTGGGAGGCGTCTCGCTGCCTGGGGCTGACCTTTGGCCAGACCCTGTTTCGCGTGGTCGCCCCGCAGGCGCTGCGCATCGGCATTGCGCCGACGGTCGGTTTTGCCGTGCAGGTGATCAAGGGCACCGCGCTGGCATCGATTATCGGTTTTATCGAGCTCACCAAGGCCGGCACCATGCTGACCAACGTGACCTATCAGCCGTTTAAGGTCTTTGCGCTGGTGGCGCTGGGCTACTTTATTCTGTGTTATCCGCTGTCCCGCTACAGCCGCTATCTGGAGACGAAATTCAATGCCTCTCATCACCATTAATCAGGTGCAGAAGTACTACGGCGATAACCACGTGCTCAAGGGCGTCGATCTGGATATCGACATGGGCCAGGTGATTTCCATTATCGGGCGCAGCGGATCGGGCAAAAGCACGCTGTTGCGCTGCATTAACGGCCTGGAAGGCTATCAGGACGGCAGCATCAAGCTGGGCGGCATGACCATCACCGACCGGGACTCTCAGGCGCGTGAAATCAGCCGCTCGGTCGGAATGGTGTTCCAGAGCTTCAACCTGTTTCCGCACATGACGGCGCTGGAGAACGTCATGCTCGCCCCGCGCCGGGTACTGAAGAAAAGCGCCGCCGAATGCCGGGCGCTGGCGCAGCAGATGCTGGAGAAAGTCGGCCTTGGCGACCGTCTGGATTACTACCCGTCGAGCCTCTCCGGCGGCCAGCAGCAGCGCGTGGCGATTGCCCGGGCGCTGGCGATGTCGCCGAAAGTATTGCTCTGTGACGAGATCACCTCCGCGCTCGACCCGGAACTGGTGGGCGAAGTGCTCAAAGTGCTCGAGCAACTGGCGGCCGAAGGGATGACGCTCATCCTGGTTACCCATGAAATGAATTTCGCCCGCGAAGTGGGCGACCGCGTGGTGTTTATGCACCAGGGGAAAGTCTGGGAGCAGGGCGACAGCAAAACGCTGTTCGCCAACCCGCAGACCACCGAACTGAAGCAGTTCATCTCCTCCGTGCGCGGCCTCAACTGATAAGGACTGAACAATGGATATCGCACACTTTCCGCAAATCAATCCGCCGCAGCGCCTGCTGATGGGCCCGGGCCCGATCAACGCCGACCCGCGCGTGCTGCGCGCCATGTCGAGCCAGCTGATTGGCCAGTACGACCCGGCCATGACCCACTACATGAACGAGGTGATGGCGCTTTATCGCGGGGTGTTCCGTACCGAGAACCGCTGGACGATGCTGGTGGACGGCACCTCCCGCGCGGGGATTGAAGCGATTCTGGTCTCCGCCATTCGCCCCGGTGATAAAGTGCTGGTGCCGGTGTTTGGCCGCTTTGGTCACCTGCTGTGCGAAATCGCCCGCCGCTGTCGGGCAGAGGTGCATACCATCGAGGTGCCGTGGGGCGAGGTGTTTACCCCGGACCAGATAGAAGATGCGATTAAACGTATTCGTCCGCGCCTGCTGCTGACCGTGCAGGGCGATACCTCCACCACCATGCTGCAGCCGCTCGCGGCGCTTGGCGAGATCTGCCGCCGTTACGATGTGCTGTTTTATACCGATGCCACGGCATCGCTCGGCGGCAACGCGCTGGAGACCGACGCCTGGGGGCTGGACGCGGTGTCAGCCGGCATGCAGAAGTGTCTCGGCGGCCCGTCGGGCACGTCGCCGATCACCCTGAGCGCGCGGATGGAAGAGGCGATCCGCCGTCGCAAATGCGTTGAGGAGGGCATCCGTACCGACGCCCACCGCGACGGCGACGAGGAGATGATCTACTCCAACTACTTCGATCTCGGCATGGTGATGGACTACTGGGGGCCGGAGCGTCTGAACCACCACACCGAAGCGACCACCGCGCTGTTTGGCGCCCGCGAATGCGCGCGGCTGATCCTGCAGGAAGGGCTGGATAACGGTATCGCGCGTCATAAGCTGCATGGTGACGCTTTGCTGAAGGGCATTCAGGCGATGGGGCTGGAGACCTTCGGCGACCTGAAGCACAAGATGAACAACGTGCTGGGGGTGGTGATCCCGCAGGGGATCAACGGCGACCAGGTGCGTAAGCTGATGCTGGAAGATTTCGGCATCGAAATCGGCACCTCGTTTGGTCCGCTGCACGGCAAGGTGTGGCGCATTGGCACCATGGGCTATAACGCACGCAAAGACTGCGTGATGACTACCCTGAGCGCGCTGGAGTCGGTGCTGAACTACCTGAAGTTCGCGACGACGCAGGGGGCGGCGATGCAGGCCGCGTGGGATCACTATCGCCGCGAGACGCCACTGTGAGCCCGGCAGAACGGGTGATGGCACGTGCCGACGCGCTGGCCGCCATCAGCGAAACCCCGGACGGGCTGACGCGGGTGTATCTCTCCACGCAGCATCTGCAGGCCAACCAGCTTGTTGGAGAGTGGATGCGCCAGGCGGGCATGACCGTCTGGCAGGACAGCGTGGGCAATATCTGCGGTCGCTATGAAGGCCAGCTGGAGGGGGCGCAGGCGGTGCTGCTCGGATCGCATCTGGATACCGTGCGCAACGCCGGGCGCTACGACGGCATGCTCGGGGTACTCACGGCCATCGAAGTGGTGGACAGCCTGCATCAGCAGGGCGAGCACCTGGCCCAGGCGATTGAGATTGTCGGCTTTGGTGACGAAGAGGGAACCCGTTTTGGCATCACTCTGCTGGGCAGCCGTGGTCTGACGGGAACCTGGCCGCAGGGCTGGCTGGAGACGTGCGATGCCGAGGGCATCAGCGTGGCGCAGGCGATGGTGCAGGCAGGACTCGACCCCACCCGCGTGGCGCTGGCGTCGCGCCATCCGCACGATTTCAGCGCCTGTCTGGAGCTGCACATCGAACAGGGGCCGTGTCTGGAGCAGGAGGGGCTGGCGCTGGGCGTGGTGGAAGCCATCAACGGCGCGCGCCGCCTTAACTGCCGCTTCACCGGCGAGGCCGGGCACGCCGGTACCGTGCCGATGGCTCACCGTAAAGATGCCCTGGCCGCCGCCGCCGAATGGATGGTGCTGATTGAAAACACCACCCGGCAAGCCGGCGGCAATCTCGTGGCGACAGTGGGGGCGTTACGCTGTCTGCCCGGTGCGGTTAACGTTATACCCGGCGAGGTCGCGCTCTCGCTGGATATTCGCGGCCCGCAGGATGCCCCGCTGGATGCGCTACTCGCTGAACTGCTGGCGCAGGCGCAGGCCATCGCCGCCCGTCGCGGGTTACGTTTTGGCGCCGAAGAGTTTTACCGGATCGCCGCCACGCCGTGCGATGCGCGTCTGCAGCATCTGCTGGGCGACGCCGTTGAATCGGTGCAGGGGCGTACCGTGTCCCTGCCCAGCGGCGCCGGGCACGACACCATCGCCCTGGCAGAGCGCTGGCCGGTGGGGATGCTGTTTGTGCGCTGCAGGGGCGGCGTCAGCCATCATCCGGCGGAATCGGTGATGGCTGAGGATGTTGCGCTGGCGATTGAGGCGTTTGGGCGGGCGGTGAGAAAGCTGGCTGACGGTGGCGCGCGTTAAGCCACCGAACGCACCGCATCGTCGATATCTGCGCTCACCCGCACATCCTGCTCGTCAAACACCATGCAGTGACGGTCGTCAAACGCCACGTCTATCTTCTGCCAGGGCGCGAACTTCACGTCGCCCGGCAGCAAGATCTTCACGTTGTCATGGCCGTAGCATTGTCCAAACAGGTAAGTGTTGTTCCCCAGCCGTTCCACCACTTCACAGTTAAATTCCAGCGGCGTGCCGCGCTTAACGTCGGTGGTTAAATGTTCCGGACGAATGCCCAGCGTGACCTGACTGCCTGGCTGCAGCGGTGTGGTGGTTATCGCGAGCGTGAGCGACTTCTGCTGTGACAATCTGACGGTGAGCTTGCCCGGCTGCCAGGCTTCGACGGTGGCAGGCAGAAAGTTCATCTTCGGAGAACCGATAAACCCGGCGACAAATTTATTCGCTGGTTTGTAATAGAGATCCATCGGCGCACCCATCTGCTCAACCTTGCCATAGTTCATGACCACGATCTTGTCCGCCAGCGTCATCGCTTCTATCTGGTCATGTGTCACATACACCATGGTGGTTTTCAGCTCCTGGTGCAGTCGGGCGAGGTGCAGGCGCATTTCGACGCGCAGTTCAGCATCCAGGTTTGAGAGGGGTTCATCGAACATAAAGACGCGCGGGTTACGCACGATGGCGCGACCAATCGCCACGCGCTGGCGCTGCCCGCCGGACAGTTGTTTAGGTTTACGGTCCAGCAGGTGTGAGAGCTGCAGCGTTTTTGCCACCATCTCTACCTGATGGCGGATCTGATCTTTCGGGACTTTATTCACCTTCAGACCGTAGCCCATGTTTTCGGCGACGGTCATATGCGGATAGAGCGCGTAAGACTGAAAGACCATTGCCACGCCCCGGTGAGAAGGGGCGACGTCATTCATCACCTCATTACCGATTAAGACTTCACCTTCGCTAATCTCCTCCAGACCCGCAATCATGCGCAGCAGGGTCGATTTACCGCAGCCGGAAGGGCCAACAAAAACGGCAAACTCCCCGTCTTCAATCTCCAGATTCACGTTGTGTAAGGTAACGGTGTCGCCAAAGCGCTTGGTGACATTCCTCAATTGTATGTTCGACATCAGTGTTCCCCGAGTAAATCGCCAGTTATGTTCTACGTATAACAATTGTGTTTAACATGGCTGGACGGTGCAATTTGTCTGTGTTGACTATAACTTCCAGTATTCATGGGCCCTATACAGATATTCCATTAATGTTATGACGATCACACAACTCGCAGTTTTTTGTAGAGTTATCATGATGTGAAGGGTAGCGTATACCAAACCAAAGGCATTTGATGTCATACGTGCAGCATCAGATTTAATGCGTTATTTGATGAGGTGGGTAAGGCGTTTGATGCGATAATAACCATAAAATTGTTATACCTTCACATGAGGTTGAACATGAAAAAGAACATTCTCGCTGCGCTTATCCTCTCTACGCTCGCGATGCAGGTCCACGCCACCACGCAGCTTAACGTCTGGGAAGACATCAAGAAGTCGTCCGGCATAAAGGATGCGGTCGCCGACTTTGAAAAACAGTACGACGTTAAGGTTAACGTGCAGGAAACGCCTTACGCCCAGCAGCTGGAAAAATTGCGCCTGGACGGCCCGGCAGGCATTGGCCCGGACGTGCTGGTTATTCCTAACGATCAGCTGGGCGGTGCCGTGGTGCAAGGGCTGCTGGCCCCTCTGAATCTGGAGGCTAAGCAGACACAACAGTACACCCCGGCCTCAATCAATGCCTTCAGAATGGATAATGCCCTCTACGGCGTGCCGAAAGCGGTCGAGACGCTGGTCCTGATCTACAACAAAGACCTCATCGACAAGCCCCTGAACTCACTGCAGGACTGGTATGACTTTTCGAAACAGCAGCGCGCGAAAAACCAGTACGGCCTGCTCGCCAAGTTCGACCAGATTTACTACAGCTGGGGGGCAATCTCCCCGATGGGCGGCTACATCTTCGGTCAAAACGACAAAGGCGGCTATAACGCCAGCGACGTTGGCCTGAACAAACCGGGTGCAGTAGAGGCCGTAACGTACCTGAAAAAATTCTACGCCGACGGGATCTTCCCTGCCGGGATAGTCGGCGACAACGGTCTGAACGCCATCGACTCTTTGTTTACCGAGAAGAAAGCGGCAGCCGTGATCAATGGGCCGTGGGCATTCCAGCCGTATGAAGCGGCTGGCATCAACTATGGCGTTGCGCCGCTGCCAGTGCTGCCGGACGGCAAGCCTATGAGCTCTTTCCTTGGGGTGAAAGGCTACGTGGTCTCCACGTGGAGCAAAGACAAAGCGCTGGCGCAGAAATTTATCGAATTTATTAACCAGCCGCAGTACGTCAAAACCCGCTACGTTGCCACGCGCGAGATCCCGCCGCTGACGGCGATGATCGACGATCCGATTATCAAGAACGATGAAAAAGCGAGTGCCGTCGCGGTACAGGCCGCGCGAGCCTCCGCCATGCCGGGTATTCCGGAGATGGGCGAAGTGTGGGGGCCAGCCAACGCCGCGCTGGAGCTGAGCCTGACCGGCAAACAGGATCCTAAAGCCGCGCTGGATAGCGCAGAGAAACAGGTCCAGATGCAAATCGAAGCCATGCAGGCCAGCAATCAGTAATGTTCTGACGTCGCCGAACGGGAGGCTTCTCTCCCGTTTTTTTGAAAGGAGTTGTCTGTGAGTATCATCCCGGAAAATTTTGCCAGACCGCACGGGGCCGGGCGTCATGCCTGGACTGGCCTGCTGCTGGCGGTTATCCCTGGCTTCGGTCAGTTCTACCATCGCCAGTGGCTTAAAGGGGGCATCTTCCTGGTGCTGCTGGCCAGTTTTATCGGCGTATTTGCCGATTTTCTGCGCGAGGGGCTGTGGGGGCTGGTGACGCTGGGCGAGGAGGTGCCGCGGGACAACTCCATCTTCCTGCTGGCTGAAGGGATCATCAGCGTATTGATTGGCGCGTTTGGCATCGTGGTGTATGCCCTGTCGATGCGGGATGCGTGGGTCAATGGCCGTAAACGTGATGAAGGCTTACGGCTGAACAGCGTGCGCAAGCAGTATCAGATGCTGCTGAGTGACGGCTTCCCGTATCTGATGATCACCCCTGGCTTTATCCTGCTGGTGTTTGTGGTGGTCTTCCCGATACTGTTCGGCTTTGCCATTGCGTTTACCAACTACAACCTGTACCACACGCCGCCGGCTAAGCTTGTAGACTGGGTCGGGTTTAAGAACTTTATCAATATCTTCACGCTCTCCATCTGGCGTTCGACCTTCTTCGACGTGCTGCAGTGGACGGTGGTCTGGACCCTGCTCGCCACTACGCTGCAATGTTCGGTAGGCGTGCTGCTGGCCATCCTGGTCAACCAGAAGGATCTTCGCTTTAAGCCGCTGATCCGCACCATTTTCATTCTGCCGTGGGCGGTACCGGGTTTTGTCACCATTCTGGTGTTTGCCGGGATGTTCAACGACTCCTTTGGGGTGATCAACAACGCCATACTGGCCTTCTTCGGCATTGCGCCAAAAGCGTGGATGACCGATCCGTTCTGGACCAAAACGGCGCTGATTATGATGCAGACCTGGCTCGGCTTCCCGTTTGTTTTCGCCATGACCACCGGCGTGCTGCAGGCCATTCCGGACGATCTCTACGAAGCGGCGACCATGGACGGTGCCAGCAGCGCGACGAAGCTGCGCACCATCACGCTGCCGCTGGTGCTGTACTCGATTGCGCCGATTCTGATCACCCAGTACACCTTCAACTTCAATAACTTCAACATCATCTATCTGTTCAATAACGGCGGACCGGCGGTGGTGGGGTCGAATGCGGGTGGGACGGATATCCTGGTGTCGTGGATCTACAAACTGACGATGTCCTCTTCGCAATACGCGATTGCGGCGACCATCACTATCCTGCTGTCGATCTTTGTCGTCGGGCTGGCGCTGTGGCAGTTCCGCGCCACGAAATCGTTCAAAAATGACGACATGGCGTAAGGAACGTAACAATGGCTCAATCACAAAGTATTAAACGTGAGAAGTGGGTACGCCTCTCGCTCTCCTGGCTGGTTATCGCACTGGTCTCGACAATCATCATTTACCCGCTGGTGTGGACGGTCGGCGCGTCGTTTAACGCGGGGAACAGCCTGCTGAGCTCGTCGATTATTCCCGAGAACGTCTCGGTGCAGCATTATGCCGACCTGTTCAATGGCCAGGTGAACTACATGACCTGGTACTGGAACTCGATGAAAATCAGCTTTCTGACCATGGTGCTGACCTTAATCAGCGTCAGCTTTACCGCCTACGCGTTTTCGCGCTTTCGCTTTAAAGGACGCCAGAACGGGCTGATGCTGTTCCTGCTGCTGCAGATGATCCCGCAGTTCTCGGCGCTGATTGCCATCTTCGTGCTGTCGCAGTTGCTGGGTCTTATCAACAGCCATCTGGCGCTGGTGCTGATCTACGTAGGCGGCATGATCCCGATGAACACTTATCTGATGAAAGGCTACCTCGATGCCATCCCGAAAGATCTGGATGAATCCGCGCGCATGGACGGGGCCAGCAACTTCCGGATTTTTATCGAGATCATCATGCCGCTTTCGAAGCCGATTGTGGCGGTGGTGGCGCTGTTCTCCTTCACCGGGCCGCTGGGAGATTTCATCCTCTCAAGCACCATTTTGCGCACCCCGGACAAATACACCTTACCCATTGGGCTTTATAACCTGGTGGCACAAAAAATGGGTGCCAGCTACACCACCTACGCGGCAGGCGCGGTGTTGATTGCCGTACCGGTGGCGATCCTCTACCTGGCGTTACAAAAATACTTCGTCTCCGGCCTGACCTCCGGGAGTACCAAAGGATGATCATGAAAAGACTCAAACCCGCTTTGCTCGCCGTTTGCCTCTCATGTGGCCTTGCCGCGAGTGCGTTTGCTGCCGACGCGGTAAAAACGCGTCCCTTTAACGCCATGCCGGCGGATTTTATTAAGGGGGCGGATATTTCGACCCTGCTGGAAGCAGAACAACACGGCGCGAAATTCTATAACCAGAACGGCCAGCAGCAGGACGCGATTGCTATCCTCAAAGCCAACGGCGTAAACACCGTGCGCCTGCGCCTGTGGGTTGACCCGCAGGATGCGGATGGCAATACCTACGGCGGCGGCAGTAACAACCTGGAAAACACGATTGCGCTGGCGAAGCGCGTGAAGGCGCAGGGGCTGAAGCTGCTGCTCGACTTCCACTACAGCGATTTCTGGACCGATCCGGGCAAACAGTTTAAGCCAAAAGCCTGGGAGAAGATGGACTACCCGCAGCTTAAAACGGCGATCCATGACTACACCCGCGACACCATTGCCCGCTTTAAGAAAGAGGGCGTCCTGCCGGACATGGTGCAGATCGGTAACGAAATCAACGGCGGCATGCTGTGGCCGGAAGGCAAAAGCTGGGGGCAGGGCGGCGGCGAATTTGACCGCCTGGCCGGGCTGCTTACTGCCGCCATTGGCGGGCTAAAGGAGAACCTGACCGACGGCGAGCAGGTGAAAGTCATGCTGCATCTGGCCGAAGGCACCAAAAATGACACCTTCCGCTGGTGGTTTGATGAAATCACCAGGCGCAACGTGCCGTTCGATATCATCGGCCTGTCGATGTACACCTACTGGAACGGCCCGATAAGCGCGCTGAAAGCCAATATGGATGACATCAGCAAGCGCTATAACAAAGATGTGATTGTGGTGGAAGCGGCCTACGGCTATACGCTCGACAACTGCGATAACGCCGAAAACAGTTTCCAGGCGAAAGAAGAAAAAGACGGCGGCTATCCGGGCACCGTTCAGGGTCAGTACGATTATATTCACGATTTAATGCAGGCCGTTATTGATGTTCCGGACCAGCGCGGCAAAGGCATCTTTTATTGGGAGCCGACCTGGATTGCCGTCCCGGGCACCACGTGGGCGACCAAAGCCGGCATGAAATATATCCATGACGAATGGAAAGAGGGGAATGCCCGTGAGAATCAGGCATTATTTGATTGCCAGGGAAAAGTGCTGCCATCAATA
Source organism: Enterobacter sp. WCHEn090032 (assembly GCF_003986875.1). Lineage (NCBI taxonomy): Bacteria > Pseudomonadati > Pseudomonadota > Gammaproteobacteria > Enterobacterales > Enterobacteriaceae > Enterobacter > Enterobacter sp. WCHEn090032. Next base: position 39,632 of record NZ_RXRN01000003.1, on the reverse strand, counting down.
ACGGTATTTAAATAATTTTTATCTCCATTCAGGACGTTTTCAATATGAATAAATTTGCGCCTTTAAGCCCAAAGGTCGCGGCGTTATTGCATGGCGCCGACTATAACCCGGAGCAGTGGGAGAATTATCCCGGTATTATTGAGCAAGATATCGCCATGATGCAGCAGGCGAAATGTAATGTCATGTCGGTGGGCATATTTAGCTGGGCGAAGCTGGAGCCGCGTGAAGGGGAATATGATTTTGCGTGGCTGGATAATATTATTGAAAAACTCTATGCGGCAGGTATTCATATTTTCCTGGCGACGCCAAGCGGCGCGCGTCCGGCGTGGATGTCGCAAAAATACCCTGAGGTGCTGCGCGTCGGGCGCAACCGCGTGCCCGCGCTGCATGGAGGCCGTCATAACCACTGCATGTCATCCCCGGTCTACCGCGCGAAAACGCTCAAAATAAACGGCCTGCTGGCGGAGCGTTATTCCCACCATCCGGCGGTGCTGGGCTGGCATATCTCCAATGAGTACGGCGGTGAATGCCACTGTGATCTGTGCCAGGCGCGATTCCGCGACTGGCTGAAAGCGCGTTACAAAACCCTCGACGCGCTGAACCACGCGTGGTGGAGCACCTTCTGGAGCCATACCTATACCGACTGGTCGCAGATTGCGTCCCCCGCGCCGCAGGGAGAAGTGTCGATTCACGGCCTGAACCTCGACTGGCGTCGCTTCAATACCGCGCAGGTGACCGATTTCTGCCGCCATGAAGTGGCCCCGCTAAAAGCCGCGAATGCCGAACTGCCGGTGACCACCAACTTTATGGAGTATTTCTACGACTACGACTACTGGCAGCTTGCGAAGGCGATCGACTTTATCTCCTGGGACAGCTACCCGATGTGGCACCGGGAGAAAGACGAAACGGCGCTTGCCTGCTACACCGCCATGTATCATGACATGATGCGCAGCCTGAAGGGCGGTAAGCCCTTCGTGCTGATGGAGTCAACGCCGAGCACCACCAACTGGCAGCCGACCAGCAAGCTGAAAAAGCCGGGGATGCATATTCTCTCGTCAATGCAGGCGGTGGCGCACGGGGCGGATTCAGTGCAGTACTTCCAGTGGCGTAAAAGCCGCGGGTCGGTGGAAAAATTCCACGGCGCGGTTATCGACCACGTGGGCCATCTGGATACCCGCGTCGGGCGTGAAGTGACGCGCCTGGGCGAGATGCTGGCCCGCCTGTCAGGTGTGGTCGGCTGCCGTACCGAGGCCCGGGTGGCGATCGTCTTCGACCAGCAAAACCGCTGGGCGCTGGACGATGCCGAAGGTCCGCGCAATATGGGAATGGAGTACGAAAAAACCGTCAACGAGCACTATCGTCCGTTCTGGGAAAAAGGCATCGCGGTGGATGTCATTGACGCTGACGGCGATCTGAGCCAGTACGCGCTGGTGATAGCCCCCATGCTTTACATGGTACGCGAAGGATTTGCCGGGCGGGCAGAAGCCTTTGTGGCTAATGGCGGACATCTGGTGACGACCTACTGGACCGGCGTGGTGGATGAGACCGATCTCTGTCATCTGGGCGGTTTCCCCGGGCCGCTGCGCAAGCTGCTGGGCATCTGGGCAGAAGAGATCGACTGCCTGGGCGAGGGGGAGCGCAATCTGGTTCAGGGGCTGGCGGGCAACGCGGCAGGCCTGCAGGGGCCGTATCAGGTGCGGCATTTATGCGAGCTGATCCACGCGGAGTCCGCACAGGTGCTGGCGACCTACCGTGATGATTTCTACGCCGGTCGCCCTGCGGTCACGGTCAACCGCGTCGGTAAAGGCAAGGCGTGGCACGTCGCTTCGCGCAACGATCTGCCGTTCCAGCGCGATTTCTTCGCCGGGATTATCAACGAGCTGGCGCTGCCGCGCGCCATCGAGAGTGAACTCCCGCCGGGCGTGGTTGCCACGGCGCGCACGGACGGCGAAACCCGCTGGGTGTTTGTGCAGAACTACACGGCACAGCAGCAGTACATCACGCTGCCGCAAGGGTATACCGACTGCATGACAGACGCCGCCGCTGCGGGCGATACCGTGCTGCTGCCGTGGGACTGTCGGGTGCTCAGGCGTAAAGCGTAGTGCGGTTTTATTGCCGGGTGGCGCTGCGCTAACCCGGCCTACCCAACCTGTAGGCCCGTGCAAGCGCAGCGCCGCCGGGCAAAAAGGCAAAGAGCCTGCTCCACGAGCAGGCATTTTTTTATCTGCATAGAATGAGGCGTATTATGGACAGTCAAATTACCCAGCGTTTAATTCCCGCGTTTGGCGGTGACGATAATATCGAACACGTCGAAGCCTGCATTACCCGCCTGCGCGTGACGGTTAAAGATTTAAATAAGGTTGACTCTGAGGCGTTACAGAATGAAGGGGCGCTGGGCGTAATTATTATCGGTCAGCAGGTGCACGCTATCTTTGGCAGGCAGTCTGATGCCTTACGTCAGTTATTAGATGAACACTTTAATCAGTAAATATAAAAAAGGGATAGCCAAAGTAATGGCTATCCCTGAGCAGAGATATATGCTGCAATTAGCTGGAGATACAATAACGATTAACGCATTTTAAAAATGAAGGTTTACCACCAGGCTTCGACCTGCACCCCAAAGTTCCAGGTATTATTCGCGGTACCGTCCTCGAAGGATTTCCCTTTTTCGGAATCATTCAGGTAAGACGCAAACACACGCAGTTCCGGACGCGACATAAAGTCAGGGCCATCGGCCAGGCCGAGGGCAAGGGTGTATTTCTCGCCGCTCTGCTTGTAGTCAGACCCGTCGGTATAAGTGTCTTTCTGGTAGAAACCACCCACTTCGCCAATCAGGCGGACATACTCGGTAAACTGGTACTGCGCGCGGCCGACAAGGGAAATCAGGCGCGATTTATCGGTATATTGCGTCGTGTCGTCCGCCGAACCCCAGGTCAACACGTGGTTGAAGGAGAGCTTGTCGGTGATGGGAATTAAGCCGGTATTGATCACGCGGTAGCCGCTGGCATCGTTCACATCGTTCCACATGTCGTACCAGCCGCCCCCCTGGGACACCATGTTCTGCGCCAGGCCTTTGTTGGCATACTGCAACACCAGCTTGTTGTATCCTCCCAGCATGTCCTGGCTGATCTCGCCGGTTACCATCACGCCGTTGTCGGCCTCGTACAGCCCGCCGTACTCTTTCTGTTTGTTGGTCGGGTTTGGCATGGCGTAGTCGATGCCGACTTCGGTCCAGGCGCCTGCCCACGGTTTCCAGCCCGCATAGCGCAGATCGATATAGTTGATGTTCACGTCGTTATCACCGTCAACGCGGTAGTCCACGTCGTTGGCATCGCCGCGGATCCACGCCACGGAGACCGCGCCAGGGCCGAGCGTATAGTTCTCAATACCTGCGCCGGATCCCGAGATATTCCAGTATTTGGTGTCGATGATGTGCAGGTCATGGCGCTGGTAATAGCGCTTCCCACCCCAGATCACCGCGTTGGGATCGCCCGGAATCAGCCCCTTGATCTGCAGGTTCAACTGACGCAGGCCAAACTGAGCATCGTCGCCAAAGGTGGTTTCGTTATCGTTAGAACCGTCAGACACCATGCTCACCATGCTGTCGAGATAAAAGCTTACGTCGTTCTTTTTATAAACCTCAGAGCCCAGTTCCAGCTCGCCGTAGGTATCGGCTTCGTTACCCAGACGGCCAATTTTATTCTTCTGCCACTCCTCCATCCCACCATCCCGTGAGACGCCCACGCCGGAGCGAAGATAGCCATGGAAATCAATCGGTACCGAAGACGCGGCAAACAGCGATGGAGACGCTAACGCGGCAGCCAGCGCAACGGATACAGAGCGGATCGTCGTGTTCATTGTTACCCTCTTATTGTTTTGTAATACGTTCACAAATTCGCTGTCATAAAATGCCTAAACCTTTTGTCTGGCAATTGCATGATCATAAATGTGTGATTAAGTGCAAATAAAATAGACAATTTTGTATCAGGTGATGAGATTTGTCGCAGGTTGTGTCATTGTGAGCGTCATACTTTTTGATGGTGTTGTGCCAGTGAAAAGAGGGCGGTAAGCGTTTTTTTCCAGCGCCCCTGTTACAATCAGCGCATAACAACATAAGGAACCGGACCATGAAGTCGAAAAGCGCAACGTTAGAGGACGTGGCACGCCATGCGGGCGTCTCCTATCAGACCGTGTCCAGGGTACTGAATAAATCTGCCAATGTATCCGACGCCACGCGTAGCAAGGTGGAGAAATCCATAGAGTTATTACGGTATGTGCCCAACCGCCTGGCTCAGCAGCTGGTCGGCAAACAGACCCAGACTGTCGGACTGGTGACGATTTCGCTCGCATTGCATGCCCCTTCCCAGGTGGCTGCGGCGGTAAAACGCTATGCGAATGTGGAAGGTTATCAGGTCCTGATTTCCATGATTGATGAGAACGTCAACCACAGTATTCAGGATTCTATCAACGAGCTGAAGTCCCAGCGGGTGAGCAAGGTGATCATTAACGTGCCGCTGGAGGCCGAAGAGGCACAGAAAATCGCGACTGACAACGATGATATTGTCTGTCTGTTCCTGGATGTCGACCCGTACAGTTCCGTGTTTAACGTTTCGTTTAACCCGGCGGACGGTACCCGCGCCAGCGTTAAATATCTTTACGAACTGGGCCATCGCGACATCGCCCTGCTGGCCGGGCCAGAGTCCTCTGTGTCGGCACAGTTGAGGCTAAAAAGCTGGATCGAAACCCTGAAAGGCTACGGCCTGGAGCCCGCCTCGGTGATCCGCGGCAACTGGGATGCGCAGAGCGGGTATGCCGGTGCGCTGCAGATGCTGCGTGAAACGCCGCAGTTTTCCGCCGTGCTGGTGGGCAACGACCAGATGGCGCTGGGTGTACTGAGTGCCTTCCACCAGCAGCAGATTTCCATTCCGGGCGAGAAGTCGGTGATTGGCTATGATGACACTTACGAAAGCTCGTTCTTCTACCCGGCGCTGACCACGGTCTCACTGGATTTAGATCTGCAGGGAAAAGAGGCGGTGCGCCGCATTCTGGACAGCGGCGAAGATAATGCGTTGCGTATGTCCTCGATTTTGCCTGCCCGTCTGGTGGTGCGACAGTCTACCGGGCCGAAAGGAGAGAAGGGGAAAAACCTCCAGGCGCTGGCCCAGCAGTTGCGTGAGATTGCGCATCAACTGGGTGATGTGTAGCACAGTGAGCACCGCAATCACGGGAAAGCGGTGCTCGCAAGATCACTCCAGCCCCAGGGTATATTGCGCGATTTTGAAGTAAATAATCAGCCCGGTACCGTCGATAAGCGTCGCGATAAACGGTGCGGAGACAACCGCCGGGTCAATGCCGCAGCGCTTGAGCACCATCGGGATCACGGACGAGACGATGGCGCTCCACAGCGTAATGCACACCAGCGTCAGGCTGACGATAAGCGTGATTTCCAGCCCAATTCCCATCATCCAGGCCCGGATGCACCCGGCAAGGCCCAGCGTGGCGGCAATCATCAGCGAGGTGCTCATCTCTTTGCGCAGCACGCGTCCGACATCGCGCAGGTGCACCTCTCCCAGCGCCATGGCGCGCACCAGCGTGGAGGTGATCTGCGTTCCGCTGTTGCCACCTGTGCCAATCAGCAGCGGGATAAAGAACGCCAGCGCAATGGCGGACTCCAGCGCCTCTTCGAAATGCTGAATGACCGAGCTGGTGTAGGCTTCGGCGACAAACAGCAGCAGCAGCCAGACGGAGCGTTTTTTCCACAGCTTAAAAGCGCTGGTTTCCAGATAGGGCTTCTCCAGCGGCAGCGTCGCCCCCTGAAGCTGGGCATCTTCGGTAACGTCATCTTCCAGCAGATGGGCGATTTCCCGTTCGGTCAGGCAGCCGACGAGCTTCCCGTGGGTGACCACGGGCACGACATCCGCGTCGCCGTGGGCCAGCAGTCCGGCCACGTCGGCACGTTCATCCTCCGGTTTGACCTGTAAAAATTGCGAAATCATCAGCGATTTCACCGGCTGTACCGTATCGGAAGTCTGCAGCAACTGGCGCACGGCAATCATTCCCGCCAGGCGGCCATGGTCTTCAATGAAAATATGCGACGGAATATCATCGTCTTTTAATTTTTCGAAGAATTGCTCGCGCGCCAGCGCCACGCATAATGAAATATCGAGGACGATAAAATCGGTATTCATATACTGCGCGATGGCGCTGTCATTGAATGTCGGGTTCTGGTTGTGAATAGCGTAAGACATAATGAATTCCCTTTGAATAATAAAAATCTCTCAGGGGCGAGCAAGACAGGGCATGTCGAAGAGGAGATCCCCACGTCCTGGGTTCAGCACTGTACACCGTATCCCGCAAGGGAAGTTATACTGACAAAGCCTTGATTCGACAGTGCCTGTTTTACCCTGTGCCGGTTCTCTCGAACCCACCAGAGCGATAACGTGTATTTGTACAGGAGCCTCGCCATAACGAGATCGTTGTATACCCGTCATACTTCAAGTTGCAGGTGCGTTGGCTGCACTCACTCACCCCAGTCACGTACTTGTGTACGCTCCCGGGGATTCGTTCCCTTGCCGCCTTCCTGCAACTCGAATTATTTAGGGTATAAAACGAGAGGGATAATACGCTTAATTAATTTTGCCGCTCAGAAATTTAAAAAATGTTTAAGAACGGTTTAGACGAATCTTATTAATAAGACGTTGAGGGTTTATTTAAGTGAATTCATTTTAAATGAAGAATGATATTTACATCGGGGGAGGGTAAATGACGTGGCTTGATACTTTGCTGAATCACTTTGCGCTCTATCCGGCACATCTTTTCGCGCTGTTATTTATGATGGCGCTGAGTAAATCAACGGTGCTGATCTCCTCTGTGCTGCCGCCTGCCTCGGTGATGCTGTTGACCGGCATTACCGTGAGTCAGGCGAGCATGCATCCGGCGCTGGCGTGGCTGGCCGTGGTGATGGGGGCAACGGTGGGTTCAGTGCTGAACTTCCATATCGGCCAGCTGATGGGGCACACGCGATGGATAACCCGCCTCACCGCAAAACACGCCGGTAAATTTTTGCGGGTGCAACATCAGCTGCAGAAAAACGGCGTGCTGGTGCTGTTCAGCGCGCGCTTCCTGGCGGTACTGCGCTATATCGTACCGCTGGCGGCAGGCATGCTCAGGCTTAACGTGGTCAAGGTTTACGCGGTGAGCCTGCTCTCTGCCGCCGTCTGGGCGGCGCTGTATGTCGGCATTGTCACCGGCATCAGCGCCTTCTGAGTTACAAACTTCCCATCCCACCGTCGACCAGCAGCTCCGTGCCTACCGTATAGCTGGACTCGTCGGAGGCCAGATAGAGCGCGGCTTTTGCCAGCTCCGTCGTGGAGCCCATTCTGCCCAGCGGCACCAGCTTGATGATCTCCGCCATCATCGCGTTAAGCGCTTCTTCGCTTAAGCCCGTTTTGTTAAAGGCCGGGGTCTCCACCGGACCGGGGCTCAGGCCGTTGACGCGGATCCCGCGCGGCAGCAGTTCCGCCGACAACGTGCGTGCCAGCGACAGCAGGGCAGCCTTGCTCGCGGCATACACGCTGCTGGTGGGCAGGCCGATGCGCGCGCTTACGGAGCCGCACAGGATCACGGAGGAGGGATTATTCAGCAGCGGCAGCAGTGCCTGAATTAAAAAGAACGGTCCCTTCAGGTTGATGCCCATCAGACGATCCCAGGCCTCTTCCTGCCACGCTTCCAGCGGCGCGTGCGTCACATCACCGGCGTTGAGAAAGACCGCATCCAGGCGTGGCCAGCGGGCGGCAAGGGTCTCCGCCAGCGCTTTTTGCGAAGCAATATCTCCCGCATCGGTCGGGATCACCCAGGCGTTTTCGCCCAGAATGCGCTCTGCTTCGGCGAGCGTGTCGGGATTGCGTCCGGTGACGGCGACGTGTGCGCCTTCGGCGATAAACGCCTGCGCGGTAGCAAGACCGATGCCGCTGGTGCCGCCGGTAATCAGCGTATACTTATCGGTTAAACGACCCATATTCTTCTCCTGAAATGTCTCTGGAGAAACCACTATAGAAACGTTAGTATCGAAAGGAAACCAGGTACCAAATGGATACTAAAGAGGCAAGAGGTGTGCAATGGCAGAAAGGCTGGACGTGTGCTGCGAAAAAAAATCTGAGGTGTATACCTGCCCGATGACGCAGTTTGTCAACCTGATTTCCGGGAAATGGGCGATCCCCATTCTCTATCGCCTGATTGTGTTCAATACGCCCGTTCGCTTTGGCGATCTGCTGCGGGCGGCTGCCCCGATTACGCAAAAAGAGCTGACGAAGCAGCTTCGCCTGTTCGAGCAGCGCGGGCTGGTGACGCGTACGGTCTACCCTGAGATCCCGCCGCGGGTGGAGTACCAAATTACCGCGCTCGGGCTTACTCTGCAAAATGCTCTCTCGCCGCTGGCCGCCTGGATGACTGAGTACGGCGACCAGCTGGAGCGTTAGGCTACTGTTTTACGTAGCGCGGGGCAGGAATACCGGTGCGCGCGCTGTTAAACAATTCCAGACGCGCCGTTTCGTAGCGATCCCACAGGCCAGCGTCATGCATCGGTGGGATGGTGATCAGTTCACCCTGATCCAGACCCGCCAGTGACGCATCCACCATATCTTCCGTGGTCATTACTGACCCTTCCGGCAGATCGTTAACCGTGACGCCGGAATGGCTCCAGATCTCCGTCGCCGTGGCGGCAGGCAACACCGCCTGAATGCGCAGGTTGCTGTCGGCAAACTCTTCCTGCAGCCCGCGGGTAAAGCTGAGCACCCACGCCTTGGTGGCGCTGTAGAGCGCGCTGCCCGCCCGCACGTGCAGGGCCAGCACGGACGCGATGTTGACAAGCGTGCCGCGGTTATTCTGTGCCAGGCGCGGCAGAATGGCATACGTTAAGCGCATTAGCGCCGTGGTGTTCAGGGTGTTAATGGCCTGATGCCGGGCCACATCACCCGCGAGGAACGGGGCCATCTGTGCGGTGCCCGCGTTGTTAATCAGCGTATCGATGGCGGTGTTGCTGCGCAGCGTCTCTTCCACGGCGCGGATCCCGGCTTCCTCCGTGAGATCGGCCACCAGAACCTCGACCGCAACGTCATAGCGTTCGCGCAGTTCACTGGCCAGCGCCTGCAGTCGTTCCTCACGCCGGGCGACCAGCACCAGATTAAGGCCGCGAGCGGCAAGGCGATCGGCATAGACAGCACCAATTCCGGAAGAGGCACCTGTTACCAGGGCGGTAGAGCGTGGCGTAGTCATCGTGTGTTACCTCAAAGCAAAGTGGGTTATTTGGTTTCAACATGAAACTTAATCCACTCTCTGCTATTTGGTTTTATAATGCAACCAAATTGGTGGGCATTTTGTGCTTTTGCTGGCGGGAGCGATCAGGAGGGGAGTTTGGCCACAATCTGCTCAGGGGTCAGTTCGCGACCGTCGTCGGCGATAAGCGCCAGTTTTCGCAGGGGTTTGCGCTTTTCGCTATCGACAAGGACCGTGCCGCATTCGTGTTCAGCAAATAAATATTCATTGCCCCACTGTGACAGGGCAACCAGCACCGTCTGCAGGGCGCGTCCCTTCTCGGTCAGGACATACTCCTGCCAGGCGCTGCCGTCGGAGGCGGGCTGAAGCCGAAGGATACCTTCGTCAACCAACAGTTTAAGCCGCGTGGTCAGCATGTTTTTCGCAATTCCGAGGCTTTTCTGAAACTCGCCAAAGCGTGTAACCCCGCGGAGGGCGTCGCGAACAATCAGCAGTGACCACCAGTCACCGATGATATCCAGCGAACGGGCGACGGGGCAGGTGCTCTCTTCAAGACGGGTACGTTTCACAGCACATTCTCCGGTGGGGTATGGTTTTATTATAAAACTAATCCACGCTCACCGTAAGCGTGTTAATCATCAGTTTGAGAAATGCTTCCCGGAAAATTGTCACGGTTCTGTCACACTGAACGCGACATTTTAAAACGAGTGAGGAATTAGGGATGAGAAAAGCACTACTCGCGCTGGCAGCCGCCGGTTCCATTTCAGCAACGTTTGGCGTGCAGGCGCAAGAGACGCCGGAAGGGTATCAGCTGGAGCAAGTTTTAATCATGAGTCGTCATAACCTGCGCGCTCCGCTTGCCAACAACGGCAGCGTGCTGGAGCAGTCGACGCCAAAGCAGTGGCCTGAGTGGGAAGTGCCGGGCGGTCAACTCACCACCAAAGGCGGCGTGCTGGAAGTCTATATGGGTCATTATATGCGCGAGTGGCTGGCACAGCAGGGGATGATCAAGACCGGCGAGTGTCCACCAGCGGATGCGGTGTATGCCTATGCCAACAGCCTGCAGCGTACCGTCGCCACCGCGCAGTTCTTTATCACCGGCGCCTTCCCGGGCTGTGATGTGCCTGTTCATCACCAGGAAAAAATGGGCACCATGGACCCGACCTTTAACCCGGTGATTACCGATAACTCCCCTGAATTCCGTGACAAAGCGCTGAAGGCGATGGAGGCCGAGCGGCAGAAAATGCAGCTTGCGGAAAGCTACAAGCTGCTGGAGCAGATGACGAACTACGCTGAGTCGCCGTCGTGCAAAGAGAAAAAGGTCTGCTCGCTGGCGGATGCGAAAGATACCTTCAGCGCTGATTACGAAAAAGAGCCAGGCGTTTCCGGGCCGCTGAAGGTGGGTAACTCGCTGGTTGACGCATTTACGCTGCAGTATTACGAAGGTTTCCCGGCAGACCAGGTGGCCTGGGGAGAGATCAAAACCGACCAGCAGTGGCGCGTACTGTCGAAGCTGAAAAACGGTTATCAGGACTCGCTGTTTACCTCTACCGAGGTGGCGCAAAACGTCGCCAAACCGCTGGTGAAATACATCGATAAAACCCTGGTCACCGAACAGGCGAAAGCGCCGAAAATTACCCTGCTGGTGGGGCATGATTCAAACATCGCTTCCCTGCTCACGGCGCTGGATTTTAAACCGTACCAGCTGCACGACCAGCAGGAACGCACCCCGATTGGCGGCAAAATTGTCTTCCAGCGCTGGCATGACAAAAACAGCAACCAGGAATTGATGAAAATTGAGTATGTCTATCAGAGCTCAGAGCAACTGCGTAACGCCAGCGTGCTGTCGCTGCAATCTCCGGCGCAGCGCGTGACGCTTGAGCTTAAGGGCTGTCCGGTCGATGTGAACGGCTTCTGTCCTGTCGACAAATTCAATGCGGTGATGAACAACGCGGCAAAATAGAGGATAACCCCCCGCATGGCGGGGGGAAACGTTCAGACGTTTTTACGTTCGATGGTTTGCTCACCCCAGAAGAGCGAGTCTTTGTCCGTTTTTTCGAAGGCGCGCACCAGCACTTCATCGTTGCCTTCTTCCCAAATCTGCTCTGCCAGTTTTTCGTCATACTTCGCGATTTCAAAAATGGCTTCGGCGATCTCCGGCGAGGTGTTGCGTAAACTTGCCCATTCACCCACGTGGTGAGCTTTTGATTCTTGCGTTGGCATGCTTGTCCTCCTGTTGGGTTAGCCGTTCAGTTTTTTGGCGAGACCCGCGACGTATTCACCCTGATAACGGGCGATAGCGAGCTCTTCATTGCTCGGCTGTCGGGAGCCATCGCCGCCGGCAATGGTGGTTGCGCCGTACGGCGTACCGCCACGTACCTGAGAAATATCAAATAACTCCTGTGCCCCGTAGCCAATCGGCACAATCACCATCCCGTGATGAGCAAGGGTAGTCCAGGTTGAGGTAATCGTCTGTTCCTGGCCGCCGCCGGTCCCGGTGGAGCTGAAGACGCTGGCGAGCTTGCCGTATAACGCGCCTGATGCCCACAGGCCGCCCGTCTGATCGAGGAAGGTACGCATCTGGCCGGACATATTGCCAAAGCGGGTCGGGGTGCCAAAGATGATGGCATCGTAATCAGCCAGTTCCTGCGGGGTGGCCACCGGGGCATTTTGTGTTTTACCCCCGGCTTTTGCGAATGCTTCTGCCTGCATGGTTTCCGGTACGCGTTTCACCACAACCTCAACGCCGTCCACCTTGTTTGCACCCTCTGCTACCGCGTGAGCCATGGTTTCAATGTGTCCATACATGGAATAATAGAGCACCAGAACTTTTGCCATTTTGCATCACTCCTCGTTTGTTTTCTCTGACAGCGGATCGCTGCGCTCTTTTAAAGATATGTCATCACAGCCAGACTGCAAAAATGAACGCCATTTATTTGATTTATAACAATATGGGTCTAAAAATGGCGTTGTAGCAAAATGATACAACTTTCCCGCTGCCGATTTTTAAAATGATAAGAAAGGCTTATGGATTACCGCCGCGTCATCTCACCCGAAAGACTGAGATCATGTTGCAGGATATTACCTTCGGCTTGCCGGATAACCTCATTCCACTAAGCTTAGTTTCACGCGGCACAGATAAAGGCGTTGTCCTTGAGCCGCGAGGTGAAAGAATCCTCTTTTACTGAATGCAATATGATGTCTAATGTTTCACACTCTGGAGGTTAGAGATGGCAAACCATCGTGGTGGTTCAGGTAATTTCGCAGAAGACCGTGAAAGAGCATCAGAAGCAGGCCGTAAAGGTGGCCAGCATAGCGGGGGGAATTTTAAAAATGACCCTCAGCGCGCATCTGAGGCTGGCAAAAAAGGGGGTAAAAACAGCCATGGCGGCAATAAGTAAGTCGCCGGGTTGATCTCCCTGCCGCCGGGGCTTCCCGGCGGTTTTTTTATTTCTGCAACATTGAACTGTAACCAAAGGCAACGCACACTAGGGAATTGTTCTTCATTGCGAGTGCCGCATGTCTGTCTCACGTTTCAAGTTTTCCGTTAAACCGCAGGAAGCCATCCTTATTCTCATCACCATGTTCTGGGGCGGGACGTTTCTGGCCGTCCAGTACGCGGTGACCCTTAGCGATCCCTTCTTTTTTGTTGGCCTGCGCTTTGCGACGGCGGCGATTGCCGTGGGGCTCTGCTCGCTAAACACGCTGCGGGGTCTGACGCTGAAAGAGCTTAAGGCGGGCGTGGCGATTGGGGTGGCGATAGCGATGGGCTATAGCCTGCAGACGTGGGGATTGCAGACCATCTCCAGCAGTAAATCCGCCTTTATTACCGCCATGTATGTGCCGCTGGTGCCGCTACTGCAGTGGCTGTGCCTTGGGCGACTGCCGGGGCTGATGTCCTGCATCGGGATCGTGCTGGCGTTTATTGGCCTTATTCTGCTCGCCGGGCCGGAAAACAACCTGCTGGCGCTGGGGACGGGGGAGATCATTACCCTGATCGGGGCGATTGCGATTGCGGCGGAAATTATTCTGATTAGCGCCTGGGCGGGGAAGGTCGACGTCAAGCGCGTGACGGTAGTGCAGCTTGCCACCGCGTCGCTGGTGGCATTTGCGACAATGGTGCCGGCAGGGGAGTCGGTACCGCCAATGTCCACCGGGCTGGTCGTGGTGGCGCTGGGGCTGGGCATTTTCAGCGCCATTATTCAGGTGACCATGAACTGGGCGCAGCGCAGCGTGTCGCCGACCCGGGCGACGGTGATCTATACCGGGGAGCCGGTCTGGGCAGGGATTTTTGGGCGGCTTGCGGGCGAGCGTTTGCCGCTGCTGGCCCTGGTGGGCGCAGCGTTTATCGTCGCCGGTGTGCTGGTGAGTGAATTAAAGCTAAAAAAACGTCGCCGTGAGGTGAGCGATGTGACGGCTGAAGAAGGTTTAGATTGAAAAAAAGGACGGATGTCTCTACGATATGTACGGATAAACACCGTACACGATAAAGTCAATTATGCCAGCACTTAAAAAACAGCGTATCGATCTTCGCCTGACGGACGAAGACAAAACAATGATTGAAGAGGCGGCGGCGATGACGAACCAAACGATCACCCAGTTTATGGTGAACAGTGCGTCTGAACGTGCTGCAGAGGTCATCGAACAGCATCGGCGTCTCGTCTTAAACGAAACATCATGGAATGCCGTGATGAACGCCATCGACAATCCGCCAGAGCCAAATGAACGCCTGAAGCGAGCGGCAAAACGTCTTCGAAACATGGAGTGAAGCGTCGTGGAAAATCTCACGATCGAAATGTTTTCAGAGGGAGAAGAGTATGATTTCAGGAATTTCGATTGTGGTGAACCCTCGCTAAATTCCTTCCTGGCAGACCATCTGGTGCGTCAGCACACTGGACGTATTTTACGCGGCTATCTGCTTAAAGATCGCGACCATCCTCGTGTCCTGGGCTATTACACGCTGTCCGGAAGTTGCTTTGAAAAAGCGATTCTTCCTTCTAAGACTCAGCAGCGTCGGATCCCTTATATCAACGTACCGAGCGTGACGCTGGGGCGTCTGGCTGTCCATAAAGACCTGCAGGGACGTGAGTGGGGAACAACACTCGTCACGCATGCTATGCGCGTGGTTTACCTGGCATCCCAGGCGGTAGGCGTACATGGACTCTTTGTCGATGCGATTAACGAACAGGCTAAACGGTTTTATCTGAAGCTGGGCTTTATCCCTCTGACGGGTGAAAACAGTCATTCGCTTTTTTATCCCACCAAATCTATCGAACGCCTGCTTGAAGAAGAGTAGGCCTGCGTCCTGAAAGTATGAGGGGGGCGTTTTTTGCCCCCCCCCCCTCACCCCGCCCCTCTCCCCGGAGGGGAGAGGGAGAAATGCAGACCTGTGCTGGTCTTACAGACAGCACCAGCCAGTCCCCTCGCCCCTTCGGGGAGAGGGTTAGGGTGAGGGGAGACGTATCACGAATCCTGATGCACCACCTCACCCTGCGGCGCGGCTGCTTCCCGCCGGCTCAGCAGGGCGTTAAGCAGGATTGCACCAAAGGTCGCCGTACCAATCCCGCCAATTGTGAATCCGCCCAGCGTCAGGGCGAAATCCCCCGCGCCCAGCACCAGCGTGACGGCCACCATAATCAGGTTGCTGTTCTGACTGAGATCGACGCGATGCTGCACCCAGATGCGTGCTCCCGCCACGGCGATCAGCCCGAAGACCACAATCGATGCTCCGCCAATAACCGGTGACGGAATGGTGTGGATCAGCGCGCCGAATTTCGGTGAGAAGCCAAGCAGTATCGCCATCACTGCCGCCGCCACGAACACCAGCGTCGAGTAGACTTTGGTCACCGCCATCACGCCGATATTTTCGGCATAGGTGGTGACGCCGCTGCCGCCCACGGAACCGGAGAGCAGGGTTGCCAGTCCGTCGCCGACGAACGCACGGCCCATATACGGATCCATACTGCGTCCGGTCATGCCCGCCACGGCCTTCAGATGACCCAGGTTCTCCGCCACCAGGATCACCGCCACGGGGGCGATAAGCATCATCGCCTGGCTGTTGAAGGTTGGTGATGTGATATGCGGCAGACCGAACCAGGCTGCCTGATGGAGCAACGTGAAGTCGACAGGCTTGCCAAGACCAAAGACATTTGCCAGCAGAGCGTAGAAAAGACAGGCCACAATCAGCCCGACCAATATCAGCAGGCGCTGGACCATACCGCGGGTAAATACCGCCACCAGGCCAATACACAGCACGGTGATCACCGCCATCCAGCTTTCAAACGGCGAGGCGGAGACGCTCCTGACCGCAATCGGCGCGAGGTTCAGGCCGATCGCCATCACCACTGCACCGGTCACGACGGGGGGCATCATGCGTTCGATCCAGCGCGTGCCGATCTTCATCACCACCAGACCAATCAGGGTGTACACCAGACCACAGGCGATGATGCCCCCGAGGGCCACGCTCAGGTTAGGGTTGATCCCCTGGCCGTTAAACCCAGTGGTGGCGATGACCACCCCCACAAAGGCGGCGCTGGAACCCAGATAGCTGGGCACGCGCCCGCCGGTGACAAAAAAGAACAGCAGCGTACCGATTCCCGACATCAGAATCGATAGGTTGGGATCCAGCCCCATCAGCATCGGCATCAGCACCGTGGCGCCAAACATGGCAACCGCGTGCTGCACGCCCATCACCAGGGTTTGCCCGAGCGGGAGCCGTTCATCCGGCGCGACCACGCCGGCGTCTGTGGAGGTCGATTTCAACTGCCAGTGGGGAAATCCGAACATGGTCTGTCTCCTTAAAGCGCCTCAGCAGGCGGATCGCATCAGCGCGTGGTAACCGCGGTCAAACCACACCAGCCCTTGCGGCGCCGGATGGCGGATAATCGAAACGATGTCGCAGAACAGAATGTCATGGGTGCCGACGCTCACCACCTGGCTGATGCGGCAGTCAAAAGAGGCCAGCGCATCCTCCAGCCGCGGGCAGCCCGTGTCGCCCCTCTGCCAGCGGGCAGCGGCAAAGCGCTGCTCCATCGGCGTTTTGCCGCCAAACAGGTTGGATAACGGCTCCTGCCCGGCGCTCAGGGTATTCACGCACAGGGTGCGGTTTTCGCTAAACGTGGGCCAGACGGACGCGCCGCGGTTCAGGCACACCAGCAGGGTGGGCGGTGAATCCGTGACGCTGCACACCGCGCTGGCGGTGAAGCCTGCTCTTCCCGCCGGGCCGTCAGTGGTGATGATATTGACCGCCGCGCCAACGCAGGCCATGGCGTCGCGAAAGGTCTGTTTATCCGGTGCTGTCATGTTCGCTCCTTACGCCAGGCCGCAGGCATCGTCGAAGTCCAGACGCGGCAGGCGTCCGTAAAGTTTGCCCGGGTCGCCATAGCCAATGTTGATCAGCAGGTTGCTTTTAAGCGTGGTGCCGGTGAAAAAGGCGTCGTCGACTTTTTGTCGGTCAAAGCCCGACATCGGGCCGGTATCCAGCCCCAGGGCGCGGCAGGCGAAAATCAGGTAAGCGGCCTGCATGGAGCTGTTGCGAAACGCCGTCTCTTCCGCAAGGGCGGGGCTGGTGGTAAACCAGCTTCTGGCATCACCGTGCGGGAACAGTTCGGGCAGGCGCTCGTAGAATTCACTGTCCCAGGCCACGATGGCCGTAACCGGCGCCGAGAGCGTTTTCTCCAGGTTGCCGCTGGAGAGCGCCGGGCGCAGCTTCTCTTTTCCCTCTGCGCTTCGCACAAAGACTATCCGCGCCGGAGAGCAGTTGGCGGACGTAGGGCCCCATTTCATCAGGTCGTAGATCTCGCGCAAAACCTGGTCGCTGACCGGCATATCCAGCCAGCCGTTATGGGTGCGCGCGGCGGTAAACAGCGTCTCCAGCGCAGTGGGATTAATGGCTTCGCTCATTACAGCTCCTTATAACGCAGGTTCATGGCTGTGCAGCAGGCTGGCAAGCCCGTTCAGCAGCAGCGTGTTAAAGGTGTCCGGCTCGGTGACGTTGCAGGCATGTCCACCCTGGCGCATCACCACTTTCTGACTGCCGGGGATTGCCGCCTGCAGTTCAGCGGAGCAGACAGAAGGCACCAGCATGTCGTCGCTGGAGCAGATAAGATGTACCGGGCAGCGGATGCGCGCGGCATGGCGGCTGAAGTCGGCTTTCTTCAGGGCGCTGAGCCGGTGCAGCAGGTTGGTTTTTCCCTGGAAATGGGCCAGCGCCAGCGCCTCTTCTGCCTCCAGACGAGGGGCGCGGGCCGCCATCCAGTCTGCCGGGTAGAGAAACAGCGGCTGCGCCTCTACCCATGCCTGCGGGCCGCCGGAATGCAGCAGGCGCTCGCGGATCTGAAAGCAGCGGCGGGTGTGCGCGTTAAGGGTTAACCAGCCGTTCACGCACACCAGCGCGGTGAGGGCGTCGGGATGATCCAGCGCCAGCTGCAGGCCGACCAGCGCCCCCAGCGCATGGCCGACGACGCTGTAGCGGGCAATCCCGGCCTCCGCCAGCGCCCGGGCCAGTTCGTCCGCCATCTGCGCAAGGCTGTACCCTTCCGGCAGGGTATCGGGGTTATTGCCCGTTCCGCGCTGGTCATAACAGACCACCTGATACTCCTGCTCCAGCACGGCGAGCTGGGGCAGCCAGTAGCTGCCGCTGCCGCCGAGACCGGCAATCAGGACCACCGCGGGTGCCCCCTCATACGGGGGCGGTGAGACGGAGAGTTTCATGGCCGCCTCACTTCGCGATGTGGGCAACGGTGGCGATCTCAACCAGCGCCTCCGGCTTCACCAGCCCGCACTGAATGCAGAACCGGGCCGGTTTATCGCCTGGGAAGAACTCCGCGTAGATTTCGTTAATCGCGGCGTAGTTTTTCCAGTCGGTGATAAAGATGCTGTTGAAGGTCACATCCTCCATCGTGCCACCCGCTGTTTCGATCACCTTTTTGATGGTTTCCAGCACGTGGCGGGTTTGCGCCTTTGGGTCGTTGATAAACACCACGTTGTTGTCTTTATCAAACGGCAGCGTGCCGGAGACGTACACCACGCCGTCGGCGAGCGTGCCGGGCACAAACGGGGCGATGGGCGTGCTGGTACCCGGCGGAATAATCACGGATTTCGGCATCGTTTTTCTCCTCAGGCGATACGGGCGAGTGGAGGATTCAGGGCGTCGCAGAACTCCGCGACGTTACTGACCCAGCCAAAAAAGGTTTCGATATTGAACAGGGCCGCTTTCTGGGCGAATTCCGGCCCGGCCTGATGGGTCGCGTCTTCCAGCACCACGCCGAAATACTCCAGGAAGAAGCCGTCGCGCAGGGTGGACTCCACGCAGACGTTGGTGGCGATACCGGTGAACACCAGATGGCGTATCCCCCGGCTGCGCAGCAGGCTGTCGAGCGGGGTGTTGAAAAAGCCGCTGTAGCGCGGTTTGGGCAGCACAATATCGCCTTCCTGCGGGACCAGTTCATCCACCAGCTGATAATCCCAGCCGCCTTTCGCCAGCAGTTTGCCCTGCAGCTCGGGCCGCTTGCGCATGGTTTTCAGGGCGTTCGATTTGTGGAAATTCGGTGAACCGGGGCCGCCGGCCTCAACGTACTGGTCGTCCCAGCCGTTCTGGAACCAGACAATGAGCATACCGGCGGCGCGTGCGGCGGCTACGGCGGTTTTGATATTCTCGATCACCGGTTGCGTCGCCGAGACGTCGAACCCCGCCAGATCCAGATACCCGCCGGGGCTGGCGTAGGCGTTTTGCATATCCACGACAATCAGCGCGCTCTGCTCAGGCGCAAAGGTAATGGCTTCCGGGCGTGCGTTCAGGGTCGTCATTACGCCACCTCCTTCGTAACGGCAGGGATATGGGCGCGGCACTGCATCAGCGGCTGGATGCGCTCGCCGAAGGTTTCCACACCGCTAAGAAAATCATCGAAGGTGAGCAGGACGCCTTCCGCGCCGGGAACGGCCGCCACTTCGTCAAGCATTCTGGCGACGCTGGCGTACGAGCCGACCAGCGTGCCCATATTGATGTTGACAGCGGAAGTTGGGTCGGCCATCTGGCGCACGTTGGTATCCGCCCCGGAGCGGGTATCTTTCTGGCTCTGTTCGGTGAGCCAGCTCAGGGCCTCCTCGTCGGCACCGTCCTTATAGCGCTCCCATTTCGCGCGGGCGGCGTCGTCGGTTTCGTCGGCGATCACCATAAACAGCACATACGAGCCCACGTCGCGCCCGGTTTTGTCGGCGGCCTCTTTCATCCGCGCGGCGGTCGGGGCGAAGGCGGCTGGCGTGTTGACGCCTTTACCGAAGCAGAAGTTGAAGTCGGCATATTTCGCCGAGAATGCCATTCCCGCGTCGCTCTGCCCGGCACAAATCACCTTCATAGGAACCGACGGCTGTGGGCTGACGCGGCAGTCGTTCATGGTGAAGAAATCCCCTTTGAAATCGCTTTTGCCGGTACCCCACAGGTCGCGCAGCACCTGCACGTATTCGGTGAGGTAGTCGTAGCGACGAGAGAAGTAATCGTCACCCGGCCACAGCCCCATCTGCTCGTACTCCGGCTTTTGCCAGCCGGTGACCAGGTTGACGCCAAAGCGCCCGCCGGAGATGGAGTCGATGGTCGAGGCCATGCGCGCCACGATGGCCGGAGGCAGGGTGAGCGTGGCGGCGGTCGCGTAAATCTGAATCCGCGAGGTGACCGCGGCCAGCCCGGCCATCAGGGTGAAAGACTCCAGGTTGTGATCCCAGAATTCGGTTTTGCCACCAAAGCCGCGCAGCTTGATCATCGAGAGCGCAAAGTCGAAATGGTAGTGCTCCGCTTTTTGCACGATGGCTTTATTCAGCTCGAAGGTCGGCATGTATTGCGGTGCGGTGGTCGAGATAAGCCAGCCGTTGTTGCCGATCGGTACAAATACGCCAATTTTCATCACGAACCTCTCTTCATCTCAGTGTGGGGTGAAAGTCAGACGTGGCGCTGCATCCTGCATATCCTGTTAAGCCTCGCGAAAAGGGATCTGCAAAGGGGATGCCAGTTTTTAAAAAGGCTTTGTTATTAATGTGTTAATCAGAGGTTGGTGAATTGAAATCAAATAAAGTGGACTAAATGGTCAAAAGTAATGCACGCAAAGCAGGCAGCGGTGCGCGATGACGGTGCAGGGGAGGCGAGGGTAATGCGACAACGATCCTGGTGCGGAACAACCCATCATCAGACAACACAGATAGTGGTGCTCCATTCGCAAATTTCTTCACCCTTTTCAAATGCTGCATTTCCGTTTGGGAAACACAGGGGCAAATGTGCAAAAGGACACTGACGCGCCTCACCGATGACTATCAAGCTTCCATTATTCAGTAGGGCGCTTCTAAGATAATTATTTAGGACACATATCTCTATAGCTTGTCATTTTCATCCTGGTTGCTGCCCCAGTTGATTTATTTATTTCATATAACTCAAAATAACACATATTATCGTCATTCCGGTTCCTGAATTCATATAATTTGTCTTTTTCAGGCCGGATAACAAAGTCTTTAGTACAAAGTCTACCATCGCTAAGATGTTTAGAAGGCCATACACCTAATAATTTTCCTGCACGAACATAATATTCTGCGCGGTCAAGAGGGTATACGCCATCTGGCAATTTGGATTTTTTAAAGCCCTTATCGATATATACGGGGTTACTTTCGAAAGTTGTTCTTACTTCAGGGTAGTATCCTTTTGGAGGCATCTTATATGGCTGATTACAATCAAAATCCCCCCACATCATAGTATCGCTGGTAAAACCAACAATTCTCACTTCAGCCCGGTCTCCAGAGGTGACATCCTGCACATGATTAACGACAACCTCGCGTTGTATGCATCCTGTCATTGCAACAGATATGAGGAAGAAGGGGACGGCAGCCAACGTTTTTGTTTTTTTTGACATAAATTAAATCCTTTTTAACCATTATGTGTAACGGCATCACTCTACCAGTCCAATAATATTAACTCCAGCAGAACTGGACGGTGACAGTTGTATGCACAATGTGGTGCAGGGTAAAGAAAAATGAGTAAAAAGGCTGCCGATGCGTCCTGGCGAGTCGGAAATAAAGACTTAAGTTAATTTTTAAAATTAGGGGGCGCCTCTGGCGCCTCCGGGAAAAGAATTACTGCTTTGAGCGAAAAGCGGACATCTTAAGTGGTTTTTTTGTTACTACCTCTATGTAGCCATGTTATATGGCTACATTTATAAAGAAGTAAGGATTAGTCTTTTCCCGGACCATAATTAAATTTTGTACCTTTGCCAATGGCGTAAAACTGTCCGCCAGCCACGTAATGGACAGTACGCAATTCATCAGGCGCATGATCAAAAATCCAGTGCCCATTTTTGAAAACGCGGTCATCACTCCATGCTCCGACAATTTCCCCCATGAACAAGTTGTGCTGCTTTTCATTTTCTACATTGGGTATGACCTTACAGACTAACCAGCCTGCGCAACCTTCAACTAAAGGAAGATCAAACTCTTTCTGATAAAACAGTGGAATTTTACTGTTTTTATCGGGTGTATCAGAATAACTGTGGCCTCCAGCATATAAAACCATTTCCATTTGTTTTACTACTGGGATCTGGACAACGTAATATCCGCTTTTTTCTACAAGCCCGCGAGTAAATGCCTGTGGACCTATAAAAGCCATCACTTTGTTATTGCCTACTAACCCCACCCAAGCCGCTGCCATGACATTTTCAATGCCATCATTTTTAGCAGATATCATCGTCGTTGGCCCGACCTGCAATAAACGATAGGCTTTGTTTAACTCTACTGGTTGAATTGACATAATTTACTCTTTTGGGTTCTGATAAAAAATTAAGACAGGTTACTTATTTGATTGTTCGATTATATGACTGGAATAGTTGCAAATTAATTGCTATTATCTAAATGCATTATTGCAATTTTCACAACAATCATGAACAAACTTGATGCTCTAAAGTTTTTTATCATTGCCTCTGAGACCCTAAACTTCCGCGAAGCAGCCATAAAGTTGTCGGTTTCACCATCAGTAGTAACCCGAACAGTCGCTGAGTTGGAGAAACAACTTGGTGAACCTCTTTTCAAACGCAATACTCGTTCGATCTTTCTCACCAGTTTTGGTGAGTTATTTTTACCCCAAGCGAAGCGACTGCTGGAAGATTCTGAAAAACTATTTCAGACAGCGAAAGATGATAATGAAATGAAGGGTATTGTTCGTATCACATTACTTCGACTTCCAAATCATGAACAAATCTTGTATGAACTATTGACTGCACTACGTCCATATCCTGAGTTATTTATCGACTGGCGTTTAGATATGATGAAACTTGATACTATCGAGCATCGTATCGATATAGGTATACGTGTAGGGCGAGAACCTAATCCAAACTTTATCATTAAAAATATCGGGCAAGTTGAACATATTTTGGTTGCGTCCCCTGAACTCATTGCGCGCCTGGGAGCACCAATTGATTTAGAAGATCTTCGACAGCGTTATCCATTTAGTGGTTTAATTAATCCTGAGACGGGAAAATCATTTGAGTTTATGAGTGACGCAGTGAATACTTTTGTCCCTCGCCATATTGAGTTTTATACTACAGACCCATACGCCGAAATTCAGGCTGCATTGGCCGGGAAAACGGTTGTACAATCCAGCGATTTTATCTGTAGGGAGTACTTAGCAAGCGGCCAACTTGTTCCCACACTGCCTGAACTGCGACAGGAGAAATGGCAATTTTATTTATATCGGCCTTACCAGTTGATTACTCCCAAAAGGGTGACGGTCGTTTTTTCGCTATTAGAAAAAATATTACGTAAATATTTCGCATCAAAATAACCGTCTCCTCAACGTCCGCTCCTGGCACACAGCAGACAAGCACGTGACACTGAAGGTCTGCTTTGAGCGAGAAGCGGAAGTTATACAATCGTAAATGCAAGTCATAGAGATTTAACATGTCAAAATGATCTTTTTCATCGATGAACCGCACAATCTAACATCCTTCTAGACCCTCCCTTTCTTTTTGCGACCTATCTTCAAAAAAAACTTTAAATTACTCATCTATGCGTTTTTATTGCCGATACATTATTATCAAATTCACGTCATACAAACACTGATGACTTCAGGCAAGAGATAAAATGGAACTGATCGCTTACGACAAAAATGCACTTCAGCAAATCCACGACTGGAAAAACCCACAGCGAGGTTTTCTAGCTAAATCATTTGAATTAATCAGCAAACCTCTAAACAGCGCCGGAGAGATAGTTCTTTCAACGCCTGTCGTCGGCGAAGCCATTCAATCTTCTGTACAGGGTCTGGTGGGTGTCTGTAACGATGCCGCGCTGTGGTCAGTGCGACCAGAGGCGATTTTCGAAGAGTACCGTAATGACGGGCATGTCCACATCAATCACTACGCAGATATTGAAACGCTACGTCTCGAGGACATCGATAAAACCGTCGGCTGGCTGGCTGCTAAATACAAGGGCATTGCATTGGCGGAAGGTGCAGGCGCAGGTGTGATGGGGATTGCAGGGATGGCCATCGATATACCTACCCTCATTACATTGAATCTGCGAGCCATTGGAGAATACATACATATTACGGTTTTGATATCACCCGTCAGGAAGAACGACTTTTTGCCTTTAACATATTGGGGCTCTCTTCTGCTTCATCGACTATGGCGAAAAACGTCGCCATGGCGCAGCTGGTAAAAATATCGCAGCAGGTCGCAAAGAAAGTAGTCTGGGAAGAATTAGAAAAACAAGTATTTGTGAAGATTATTAGGCAGATAGCCAACAGCCTGGGGATTCGCCTCACCAAAGCAAAACTGGCCCAAACGATCCCTATCGCAGGTGCGGCCGTTGGTGGAGGTTATAACGCCTATTTCACCAGCAACGTCTGTGATGCGGCTTACCACCTCTATCGCGAGCGCTTCTTGGCAATGAAATACGATCCGTCTGTAATCGATGTTACGGTAAAACCTGCAGATGATTTTTTGCCCGGCGCCGGCGATCCGGCTTTCGAATGAGCATAAATGGATCGTTCTTCGACTCTTTTTTCCATATGAAAGAATGGGTTCATAAACGATAACTGAATCTTAATAGCTACAGGTTTAACAGATAATTCAGTAGTCAACTTTCAACCTGGCAAAAAAACAACTTCGTTTTGGTGAGAAGCGGACCAAGCAACTGAGCTGATGGTCCGCTATTAGCGAGGAGCGGACGTTGTATTTGACACCTACACGCTCTGTGCCTCAGGTGTTCCCTGATGGAATACCAATTTCCATTGCCCGTTCTCAGATATTTCCCAGCATGAAGAACGAAGGGATGCACGATTACCATCTGGATTGACAGTTCTGTAGTGCAGTATTGCGAATTTATCTCCAGCACTGATAAGCCGGAAATCACTACTAAGAATAGCTGGAACGCTATCTTCATCCGAAAGGGCTTCAATAGTTTCTGCACGATCAACTAATACGCCTGAACGCGTTATTTCGCTAAATCTCTCATGGAGTATCTGTTCAAGCCATTCCCGATTTTTTCGCCTGCTGCCATGAAGAGAACATTCGAGTCTTTTTAACGTATCCAGTAGCATAGTGGTTGCCCTCATCACAATCGAACATTAACTTTTAAGGCAATAATCGCTGGAATGCAACACCCGTTCCCGGCACAGATCTAGTTCGAACTGCGGCGCTGAGGTTTTGCTATGAGCGAGGAGCGGAAATTAGTCAATTATTTCCGATGGTTTTTCATTCTCGGGCGACCAATACCCACCGCTGCCATGGTAAGTTTCAGCACCTAATACAAACTTAGTTCCACAGTGCCTACAAACAAAATGGTAATCGACGATATCGCCCCATATCATCTTTTCAGCACACTCTTGAAAGCTGTATTGATTCCAGTCATCCGTTGCATCAATTTCGGCCAGAACCCCTTCGCTGAGCGCATTCTTTGCAATACGGATTGCTTTACGTAATTGTTCAGGTTGGCGGATAACGTATTTAACACATAAATCCAGGCACCGATCGCAACTCATTAAACAGCCTCCATGATGATATGTTGGCGTGGTTTACCACTATAAGCCATCAAATTATTCACAACTTCTTCTATGGTGAACTTCTGAATTGATGTTAGCAACGCCCGCTTCTGGCACAAAGCGGACCGTCTAAAGGGCCGAGGAACCCGCTATAAAGAACGGTTAGTCACATTCGCATTGGCCTCCCACAACAGCTTTTCCTTGTCGATTTTGCACAGACTCTGTACCCCAAAATGTCGAGAGAAAGCAGGGCTTTTGCTATGCTATGGCAAACCAATAAGGAGAGCGGGAATGACACAAGGCGCAGTGAAAACACCAGGTAAACGTTCGCAGGCCGTGAGTGCCAAGAAGCAGGCGATCCTCAGCGCGGCGCTGGAGACTTTTTCACAGTTTGGTATTCACGGCACGCGCCTGGAGCAGGTGGCGGAGCAGGCCGGGGTGTCCAAAACCAATCTGCTCTACTATTACCCGTCGAAAGAGGCGCTGTATGTCGCGGTGATGCAGCAGATCCTCGACATCTGGCTGGCGCCGCTGAAAGCGTTCCGCGAAGAGTTAGCCCCGCTGGTGGCAATCAAAGAGTACATTCGCCTGAAGCTGGAGGTCTCGCGCGATTACCCGCAGGCATCAAGGCTGTTCTGTCTGGAGATGCTGCAGGGCGCGCCGCTGCTGCAGGCGGAGCTGACGGGGGATTTAAAACAGCTGGTTGACGACAAGTCGGCCATTATTGCCGGATGGGTGGCCAGCGGAAAGCTGGCACCCGTCGACCCGCATCATCTGATCTTTATGATTTGGGCTTCAACCCAGCATTACGCTGACTTTGCGGCCCAGGTTGAGGCGGTGACCGGAAAAACGCTTCAGGATGAAGCGTTTTTCCACAGCACCCTGGAAAACGTGCAGCGGATGATTATCGAAGGGATCCGCGTGCGTTAGTTCCCCTCACCCTAACCCTCTCCCCAAAGGGGAGAGGGCCGGGGGGAGGGGACAGCTTAAGTCGCCCTCTTCACACTGCATCAGCGAGGCCAGAAACGCTTCACGCTCCGCGGTTTTCTCCGCCAGGCACTGATTAACAATCATCGGCTGAATGCTGCCGCCTTCCGTACCCGAACCGATAAACGTACAGTCCGCATCGCGCAGGGCAATCCAGGCCTGCTGCGCTTTTTTCAGCAGGTCGCGCTGAGGGGCTGCCGCGCGCTTGATGACCGCCTGATACGTCTGGTTGAGCTTTTTATCGGCAGCCTGATACTGCTGCGCGCTACAGGTATTCAGTTCAAGCTGGGTGGTCGCTTTGTCGCACTCGTCGGCCAGCGCGCTGGCGCTCAGCAGCAGTGCTGCACCTGCGATAAGAAATCGTTTCATACACTCCCCAATTAAATAAGGCTCCGTCTCCGGAGCCTTATTAGCACAGCGTTAGCCGATTGTCATCAGGCTGGCGTTACCGCCTGCCGCCGCGGTATTGACGCTAAGCGAACGTTCCACATACAGACGCTCCAGCAGCAGGTTGGTTTCCCCGCGCGCGAAGCCTTGCACCGAAACAATCGCCCCGCTGCGGGCCGCCACCTGCTCGCACAGTTCGCGCAGCTGGTCAGAATCACCGTGATAAATCACTGCGTCAAACGGCTGCGTCAGCAGCGCATCGGCCTTCGCGAAGTGAATGCGCGCCGAGACCGCTTTCGGCAGCTGTTTTGCCAGATCGCGGTGCAGCGCATCTTCTGGCCACAGCACTTCACAACCGGTTGCCATCGCTGCGGCCAACTGCACCAGCGCGTCCTGCTCGTTATCCGCCACGCACAGCACGCGCTCGCGCGGCATCAGCGTCCAGGTGTTGCGCTCGCCGGTTGGCCCTGGCAGCAGACGCTGCGTACCGGCCTGCGCCAGCTCGCCGTACTGCTGTGCGAGGGCACGCAGTTCAGGACGTTTTTCCGCCCATGTGATGAGGGCTTCCAGCGGCTGCGTCAGCACGGTTTTCAGCTGCGCGTCCACCGGATAGTCCGCGTCCTGACGCGCCAGCGTTACGCCCAGCGCGTTCTCCGGACGGTTCGCCAGCAGACGGTACAGGTAGAGCGGGCCGCCCGCTTTCGGACCGGTGCCGGAGAGGCCTTCGCCGCCGAACGGCTGCACGCCCACGACCGCGCCGACCATGTTGCGGTTAACATACAGGTTACCCACTTTGGCGTTACCGGTGACCTGTGCGATGGTCTCATCGATACGGGTATGCACCCCGAGCGTCAGGCCATAGCCGGAGGCGTTGATCTGCTCAATCAGTGCGTTGAGGTTATTGCGGTTGTAGCGCACTACGTGCAGTACCGGACCGAAGACCTCTTTTTTCAGCTCGTCGAAGCTTGCCAGCTCAATCAGCGTTGGCGGCACAAAGGTGCCGGTACGCCATTCGCGGGCATCTTCACTGGTTTCACGCACGGCCTGGAACACCGGACGGCCTTTCGCGCGCATCGCCTGAATATGGTTTTCGATATTGGCTTTCGCTTCCGCGTCGATCACCGGTCCGATGTCGGTGGTGAGACGGCCCGGGTTGCCCATGCGGCATTCGGCCATCGCGCCGCGCAGCATCTTCAGCGTGTGGTCGGCCACGTCATCCTGCAGGCACAGCACGCGCAGGGCGGAGCAGCGCTGACCGGCGCTGTCAAAGGCGGAGGCCAGCACGTCAACCACCACCTGCTCGGTGAGCGCGGAGGAGTCGACGATCATGGCGTTCATCCCGCCGGTTTCGGCGATGAGCGGAGTCGGACGACCCTGCGCATCCAGACGGGTGGCAATATTGCGCTGCAGCAGGGAGGCCACTTCGGTTGAACCGGTGAACATCACGCCGCGCACGCGGTTATCGGCGGTCAGTCTGGCACCTACCGTTTCACCACGTCCTGGCAGCAGCTGAACCACGCCCGCCGGCACGCCGGCTTCCAGCAGGATGTTGATGCCCTGCGCGGCAATCAGCGGGGTTTGCTCTGCCGGTTTGGCCAGCACGCTGTTGCCTGCGGCCAGGGCGGCGGCAATCTGGCCGGTGAAGATTGCCAGCGGGAAGTTCCACGGGCTGATACAGACGACCGGACCCAGCGGACGGTGGGTTTCGTTATCGAAATCATCGCGCACCTGGCCTGCGTAATAATGCAGGAAGTCGACCGCCTCGCGCACTTCGGCAATGGCGTTGCTGAAGGTTTTCCCCGCTTCGCGCACCAGAATGCCGATAAGCTGTTGCATCTGATCTTCCATCAGCACCGCCGCGCGTTCCAGAATGGCGGCGCGCTCCTGCGGCGGGGTAGCGAACCAGATAGGGGCGTTGTTCACCGCGCTCTCCAGCGCCTGCTCCACTTCCGCGTCGGTGGCTTCACGCACGTAGCCGACGATATCTTTTGGCTCCGCCGGGTTGATCACCGGCTGCATTTCACCGTCAGCAACCGGCTGCTCCAGCATCGGTTTGGCCTGCCATTTCTGCAGCGCGCTATTGAGCAGGGCAGAGGAGAGGGAGGCCAGTCGGTGTTCGTTGGCGAGATCCAGACCCGCCGAGTTAACGCGGCCTTTGCCGTACAGCTCGCGCGGCAGGGCAATCTTCGGATGCGGCAGGCCAATCTGACCTTCCTGAGCCGCCATCTTCTCAACGGCCAGTACCGGATCGGCCACCAGCTCGTCCAGCGGCAGCGTGGTGTCGGCGATGCGGTTAACGAAGGAGGTGTTCGCACCGTTTTCCAGCAGGCGACGCACCAGGTACGCCAGCAGGGTTTCGTGGGTGCCCACCGGGGCGTAAATACGGCATGGGCGGTTGAGTTTGCCGTCTGCCACTTTCCCGGTCACCTGTTCGTACAGCGGTTCACCCATGCCGTGCAGGCACTGGAACTCGTACTGGCCCGGATAGTAGTTCTGCCCGGCCAGGCTGTAAATCGCCGCCAGGGTGTGGGCGTTGTGGGTGGCGAACTGCGGATAGATCAGGTTCGGCACGCCAAGCAGTTTTTTCGCACAGGCGAGGTAAGAGACGTCGGTGTAAACCTTGCGGGTATACACCGGATAGCCTTCCAGCCCTTCCATCTGGGCGCGTTTGATTTCGCTGTCCCAGTAGGCGCCTTTCACCAGACGGATCATCAGGCGGCGACGGCTGCGGCTGGCGAGGTCAATCAGGTAATCAATGACGAACGGGCAGCGCTTCTGGTAGGCCTGGATAACGAAACCAATGCCGTTCCAGCCCGCCAGCTCCGGCTCGAAGCACAGTTTTTCCAGCAGATCGAGGGAGATCTCCAGACGGTCGGCCTCTTCGGCGTCGATGTTGATCCCGATATCATATTGGCGCGCCAGCAGGGTCAGGGACTTCAGGCGCGGATAGAGCTCTTCCATTACCCGGTCGTACTGCGCGCGGCTGTAACGCGGGTGCAGGGCGGAGAGCTTAATTGAGATGCCCGGGCCTTCATAAATACCGCGGCCGTTAGAGGCCTTGCCGATGGCGTGGATTGCCTGCTGATACGAAACCATGTAGGCCTGCGCGTCGGCGGCGGTCAGGGCGGCTTCGCCCAGCATGTCATAGGAGTAACGGAAACCTTTATCTTCCAGTTTGCGGGCATTCGCCAGCGCTTCGGCAATGGTTTCCCCGGTCACAAACTGCTCGCCCATCAGGCGCATCGCCATGTCCACCCCTTTGCGGATCAGCGGCTCGCCGCTCTTACCGATAATGCGGTTCAGGGAGCGGGAGAGGTTGGCTTCGTTATGGGTCGAGACCAGTTTACCGGTAAACAGCAGGCCCCAGGTCGCGGCGTTAACAAACAGCGACGGGCTGCGGCCAATGTGCGAATGCCAGTTACCGTTGCTGATCTTGTCGCGGATCAGCGCGTCGCGGGTGGCTTTATCCGGAATACGCAGCAGCGCTTCCGCCAGACACATCAGCGCCACACCTTCCTGTGAAGAGAGGGAGAACTCCTGCAGCAGACCCTGTACCATCCCGGCGCGGCCGGTGGCGGTTTTCTGGTTACGCAGTTTGTCCGCCAGCTGATACGCCAGGCTGTGCGCCCGGGCGGCAATCTCCTCCGGCAGACGGGCCTGCTCCAGCAGCATCGGTACCGCGTCGGTTTCGGCGCGACGGTATGCGGCGGTAATGGCGGCGCGGCTGACGGACTGCGGCAGGATCTGCTCGGCGAATTCGAGGAACGGCTGGTGAGTTTCGTCGCCCGTGACCGGTGCTTCCTCGCTTTCATTGGCGGCACCGGCGAGCAGGGCAGGCAGCTCCGGCAGGCCCTCGTCGCTCTCGAGTCTTTCGAGGTAGTTAAAAATCGCCTGCTTAATTAACCAGTGCGGCGTGCGGTCAATGCGGGTTGCTGCGGTCTTAATCCGTTCGCGGGTAGCGTCATCCAGCTTAACCCCCATGGTGGTCATACCCATGCCAAAGCTCCTGTTGTTCTTTCATCGTGTTTGGTCGTTAGCGTGAAATATCCACCATGTTGCAACTTTGTGCAACCGTGTTAAATGTGACCTGGTCTGCAACCCAGAAAATGAATGGATTGTTAATGATTGGTTAGCTGAAAAAACGCACCAGACCCGTGACGGGAAGCCTGGTTTTATGCGGGAGTTAACACTTTTCAAAGGTGCAACCCGTAAAAGCGTGAGCGAGTGCAACCTATAGGAAACTCGTATCAAACCGGGGATGAAATTGATGTAAATGCAGTGTTAAATCGTTTGTCAGCGGGAGGCGCATACGGCAGGATAGCGCGCCCAACCGAAACACAAGATACCATCACCTCGTTCCGGTGATCATATAACAAGGCAACCTGGATGGTTGTCGCTCGACACTTTTGGAGAATTTGAATGGCAATTAGCACACCGATGCTGGTGACATTTCTCGTTTATATTTTTGGCATGATCCTGATAGGGTTTTTGGCATGGCGTTCAACGAAAAACTTTGACGACTACATTCTGGGCGGACGCAGTTTAGGCCCGATGGTGACCGCACTCTCGGCGGGCGCATCGGACATGAGCGGCTGGCTGCTGATGGGTCTGCCGGGGGCGATTTTCATCTCCGGTATCTCCGAAAGCTGGATCGCCATCGGTCTGACCGTAGGCGCATGGATCAACTGGAAGCTGGTGGCAGGCCGTCTGCGCGTGCATACCGAAGCGAACAATAACGCCCTGACGCTGCCGGATTACTTCACCGGACGCTTTGAAGATAACAGCCGCATCCTGCGCATTATCTCTGCTGTCGTTATTCTGCTGTTCTTTACCATCTATTGTGCCTCCGGCATTGTGGCCGGTGCGCGCCTCTTCGAAAGCACCTTCGGCATGAGTTACGAAACCGCCCTGTGGGCCGGTGCCGCCGCCACCATTCTTTACACCTTCGTGGGCGGCTTCCTCGCCGTCAGCTGGACCGACACCGTGCAGGCGAGCCTGATGATTTTCGCGCTGATCCTGACCCCGGTGATTGTGATTTTCACCGTCGGCGGCTTTGGCGATTCGCTGGAAGTGATCAAGCAGAAGAGCATTGAAAACGTCGATATGCTTAAAGGGCTGAACTTTGTGGCCATCGTGTCGCTGATGGGCTGGGGTCTGGGCTACTTCGGTCAGCCACACATTCTGGCGCGCTTTATGGCCGCGGACTCTCACCACACCATCGTCCATGCCCGTCGTATCAGTATGACGTGGATGATCCTCTGCCTGGCCGGGGCGTGTGCGGTAGGCTTCTTCGGTATCGCGTACTTCAGCAATAACCCGGCGCAGGCGGGCGCGGTGAACCAGAACGCCGAGCGCGTGTTTATCGAGCTGGCGCAGATTCTGTTTAACCCGTGGATTGCCGGTATTCTGCTCTCCGCCATTCTCGCGGCGGTGATGTCCACCCTGAGCTGTCAGCTGCTGGTCTGCTCCAGTGCGATCACCGAAGACCTCTACAAAGCCTTCCTGCGTAAGGGCGCGAGCCAGAAAGAGCTGGTGTGGGTAGGGCGCTTTATGGTGTTGCTGGTGGCGCTGGTGGCGATTGCGCTGGCGGCGAACCCGGAAAACCGCGTGCTGGGCCTCGTGAGCTACGCGTGGGCAGGCTTCGGTGCGGCGTTTGGTCCGGTGGTGCTGTTCTCCGTTATGTGGTCACGCATGACCCGTAACGGCGCGCTGGCGGGGATGATTATCGGTGCGGTCACCGTTATCGTCTGGAAACAGTTCGCATGGCTGGGGCTGTACGAAATCATCCCGGGCTTCATCTTCGGCAGTATCGGCATCGTGGTCTTCAGCCTGCTGGGTAAAGCACCGTCTGCCTCCATGCAGAAACGTTTTGCCGAAGCAGACGCGCACTACCACTCTGCACCGCCGTCTAAGCTGCAGCCTGAATAATCCTCCCCCTCACCTTAACCCTCTCCCCAACGGGGAGAGGGAATAAACCTCTCTTGCTAAATTCTGCAATTTACGTTGATATCGCTGTGCTTATAACAATGAGGATAGCGACACATGACAATCAAAACAGGGTTAATGGCAGGGGCATTATTGCTGCTGGCAGGCTGCACCGTACCGTCGCAGCACGCTACGGTTGAAACCTGCAAAGCGGATAACCAGATGCAGCAAACCACGCTCTATTTCGGACTGAATCGTCCGGCCGGGGCGCAGATCACCAGCAACGAATGGCAGCAGTTTGTCGACCAGGACGTGACGCCGCGTTTTCGCGATGGCTTAACGGTGTTTGACGCGCGGGGGCAGTGGCTGGGGAACGACGGGAAAGTGGCGCGTGAACCGAGCAAGGCGCTGCTGCTGATCCACGGTAACGATGCGCAGAGCGAGAAGAACATCGAAGCGTTACGCGGGATATATAAGTCCCGCTTTGCGCAGGAGTCGGTGATGCGTGTTGACCAGCCGGTGTGCGTACAGTTTTAATGAAAAACGGCGGGATTACCCGCCGTTGTTGTACCGTAGGCCGGGATCGCTGCGCGTCACCCGGCAAAAAAATTACAACACCAACCCCGCAAAGCTCGCCGACAGCAAACTCACCAGCGTCGCGCCGTAGACCAGACGCAGACCGAAACGCGACACCACGTTCCCCTGCTGCTCGTTCAGGCCTTTGATCGCGCCCGCCACGATGCCGATGGAGGCAAAGTTCGCAAACGACACCAGGAAGACGGATAAAATCCCCAGCCCGCGCGGGGACATCTGATGCGCGATTTTTTGCAGCTCAATCATCGCCACAAATTCATTCGCCACCAGTTTGGTTGCCATAATACTGCCCGCGTTTAAGGCGTCACTGAGCGGAATCCCCACCAGCCACGCCAGGGGATAAAATACATACCCCAGGATCTGCTGGAAGCTCATACCAAATACGCTGGAGAAGAGGGCGTTAACGGCGCTAATAAGGGCGATAAAGCCGATCAGCATAGCCAGAATAATCATCGCCACTTTAAAACCGGCCAGAATATATTCGCCGAGCATCTCGAAGAAACTCTGGGATTCATGCAGTTTTTCGAGCTTAACCTCCGCCTCCGCTTCCGGGCGCGCCGGGTTGATGACAGAGAGAATAATAAAGGTGCTGAACATGTTGAGAATCAGTGCCGCGACGACATATTTGGCATCGAGCATGGTCATATAGGCGCCGACAATCGACAGGGAGACCGTCGACATGGCCGTGGCCGCCATGGTGAACAGACGACGAGAAGAGAGATCCCCCAGCACGCCTTTGTAG
Organism: Enterobacter sp. WCHEn090032; assembly: GCF_003986875.1. Taxonomy (NCBI): domain Bacteria; kingdom Pseudomonadati; phylum Pseudomonadota; class Gammaproteobacteria; order Enterobacterales; family Enterobacteriaceae; genus Enterobacter; species Enterobacter sp. WCHEn090032. Next base: position 5,718 of record NZ_RXRN01000003.1, on the reverse strand, counting down.
GCAATGAAGTTTTCAGACTGACCGAGGATCAGCGAACTCACCGCGTTAAAGGATTCCAGCTTGCCCATACCGTTCAGTTTGGACAGCAGCGTGCCAATCACCCGAATAAAAATCGGCAGAATGCGCCAGTGCTGAAGAATACCAATCAGCGCGGAAATAAAAATAATCGGGCAAAGCACGCCGAGGAAAATGAACGCCAGCCCTTTTTCCCCCATTCCGCCAAAGACGAAATTGGTGCCTTCGCTGGCAAATTTGAGCAGTGACTCAAAAAATCCGGATACGTATTTAATCAGGAATAACCCGCTTTCGGCATGCAGGAAAAAGAACGCCAGCGCAATTTCAATAACAATCAGCTGTAAAACAAAACGAAGGCGAATTTTTCGGCGGTCAAAACTTGTAAGCCAGGCCAGCGCAAGAATAATCACCAGCGCCAGCAGGAAATGGACAATTTTAAACATGGTTTATTTTCAGTTAGGTTGCGAGGCGGATATTTAGCCACAGCCCTGAATCAGCGTAAATGGGCATTTTCGTTATAACTTATAAATCTGAACGTTACGTACGTCATTATTATCAGGCTTTACGTTTACAACTCGTCATCAAAACAGCGTACATTTCGCTTGTGTTTCTTTTCGCGGTAATGATAATCACTATCACAAGAATTTACCTTTCTTTGCATCAGTTGACCGCGATAAACATTTAAGGTGTCGGCATGTTTGTTCCATTTCTCATTATGTTACGTGAAGGGCTCGAAGCTGCCCTCATCGTTAGCCTCATCGCCAGTTATCTGAAGCGAACCCAGCGTGGGCGCTGGATTGGCGTGATGTGGGTCGGGGTTTTCCTTGCCGCGGCGCTCTGTCTGGGCCTGGGTATCCTTATCAACGAAACCACCGGGGAGTTCCCGCAAAAAGAGCAGGAGCTGTTTGAAGGTATCGTCGCCGTGATTGCGGTGGTGATCCTCACCTGGATGGTGTTCTGGATGCGTAAAGTCTCGCGTAACGTGAAGGTGCAGCTGGAACAGGCGGTGGATAACGCGCTGCAAAAGGGCAATAACCACGGCTGGGCGCTGATCATGATGGTCTTTTTCGCCGTCGCGCGTGAAGGACTGGAGTCGGTTTTCTTCCTGCTGGCGGCATTCCAGCAGGATGTGGGGATCTGGCCACCGGTAGGCGCCTTGCTGGGCCTTGCCACCGCCGTGGTGCTCGGTTTCCTGCTCTACTGGGGCGGTATTCGTCTTAACCTGGGCGCCTTCTTCAAGTGGACCAGCCTGTTTATTCTGCTGGTAGCGGCGGGGCTGGCGGCGGGGGCAATTCGCGCCTTCCATGAAGCAGGGCTGTGGAACCATTTCCAGGACGTGGCGTTTGACCTTAGCAACGTTCTCTCCACGCACTCGCTAACCGGCACCCTGCTCGAAGGTATCTTCGGTTACCAGGAAACGCCGAGCGTCAGCGAAGTGGCGATGTACTTTATTTATCTGGTTCCGGCGCTGGTGCTGTTTGCTCTGCCGCCGCGCACCGGCACGCAGGCGTCACGCGTTACGCCATAATTTTAGTTTTAGTTACAACATACTTTTAAAGGGAAGAGTCATGGCAATTCAGTTCCGTCGTAGTGCGTTATGCGCAGGCATTGCCGCGCTGTTCGCTTCTGCATTCTCCGCCTGGGGCGCGGATGTTCCTCAGGTTAAAGTGACCGTCAATGACAAACAGTGTGAGCCGATGACGCTCACGGTGAACAGCGGCAAAACCCAGTTCATTATTCAGAACCACAGCCAGAAAGCGCTGGAGTGGGAGATCCTGAAAGGGGTTCTGGTGGTGGAAGAGCGCGAAAACATCGCCCCTGGCTTCAGCCAGAAGATGACCGCTAACCTGCAGCCGGGCGAATATGAGATGACCTGCGGCCTGCTGACCAACCCGAAAGGAAAGCTCATCGTCAAAGGTGCCGCAACGGCCGATGCAGCGAAAGGCGCTGCGGTGCTGAGCCTGGGTGAGGCCATTACCGCGTATAAAGCGTATGTCACAAAAGAGACGGCGGACCTGGCGGTAGCAACCAAAGCCTTTACCGATGCGGTGAAAGCCGGTGACATCGAAAAAGCGAAATCCCTCTATGCGCCGACCCGTCAGCACTACGAGCGTATCGAACCGATTGCCGAGCTGTTCTCCGATCTGGATGGCAGCATTGATGCACGCGAAGATGATTTCGAGCAGAAAGCCGCCGATCCAAAATTCACCGGTTTCCACCGTCTTGAGAAAGCCCTGTTCGGCGATAACACCACCAAAGGGATGGAGAAGTATGCCGACCAGCTGAACAGTGACGTGCTGGAGCTGCAAAAGCGCATCAGCGAGCTGGCCTTCCCGCCGTCAAAAGTGGTGGGTGGCGCGGCCGGTCTGATTGAAGAAGTGGCCGCGAGCAAAATCAGCGGTGAAGAGGATCGCTACAGCCATACCGATCTGTGGGACTTCCAGGCTAACGTCGACGGCGCGCAGAAAATTGTTAACCTGCTGCGTCCTCAGCTGCAGAAAGAGAACGGCGAACTGCTGGCGAAAGTGGACGCCAACTTCAAAAAGGTCGACACCATTCTGGCGAAGTACCGTACCAAAGACGGCTTTGAAACCTACGACAAGCTGACCGATGCCGACCGTAACGCGCTGAAAGGCCCGATTACCGCCCTGGCGGAAGATCTCTCCCTGCTGCGCGGCGTACTGGGTCTGGACTAAGCACCATGAATAAGCATAACGAGAACGACGTGGCTGAGCCTTCCCGTCGTCGGTTGTTAAAAGGGGTCGGGGCGCTGGGTGGCGCCTTTGCCCTGGCAGGCGGGTGTCCGGTGGCGCATGCGGCGAAACCGCAAAGCGCGCCCGGCACGCTGCCACCCAATGCCCGCATGGAGACGCAGCCGTTTTATGGCGAGCATCAGGCTGGCATTCTGACTCCACAGCAGGCTTCCATGATGCTGGTGGCCTTTGATTCGCTGGCCAGCGATAAAGCTGACCTGGAGCGTCTGTTCCGCCTGCTGACCACGCGCATCGCGTTTCTCACGGCGGGGGGACCGGCTCCCGACACGCCGAACCCGCGGCTGCCACCCATGGACTCCGGTATTCTGGGGCCGTTTATCGCCCCGGATAACCTGACCATTACCGTTTCACTGGGTGAATCGCTGTTTGATGCGCGCTATGGGCTGGCAAAACAGAAGCCGAAAGCGCTGCAAAAAATGACGCGTTTCCCTAATGACTCGCTCGATGCTGCCCTCTGTCACGGCGATCTGCTCCTGCAGATTTGCGCCAATACGCAGGACACGGTGATCCACGCCCTGCGCGACATCATCAAGCACACGCCGGATCTGCTCAGCGTGCGCTGGAAGCGGGAAGGGTTTATCTCAGACCATGCCGCCCGCAGCAAAGGCAAGGAGACGCCTGTCAACCTGCTGGGCTTTAAGGACGGCACGGCTAACCCGGATAGCCAGAATGGTGCGCTAATGAAAGAGGTGGTGTGGGTGACTGCCGATCAGGGCGAGCCGGCATGGGCGGTCGGCGGAAGTTACCAGGCGGTGCGAATTATTCAGTTCCACGTTGAGTTCTGGGACCGTACGCCGCTCAAAGAGCAGCAGACGATCTTCGGTCGTGATAAGCAAAGCGGCGCACCGCTCGGCATGAAGAATGAGCATGACGTGCCCGACTACGCCAGCGATCCGAATGGCGATGTGATTGCGCTCGACAGCCATATTCGTCTGGCTAACCCGCGCACCAAAGAGACGCAGTCGAGCCTGATGATGCGCCGGGGATACAGCTACTCGCTCGGTGTGACCAACTCCGGTCAGCTCGATATGGGGCTGCTGTTCGTCTGCTACCAGCACGATCTCGAGAAGGGGTTCCTGACGGTACAGAAGCGCTTAAACGGCGAAGCGCTGGAAGAGTACATTAAACCTATCGGCGGCGGCTATTTCTTTGCTCTGCCAGGCGTGCGCGACAGCAACGCGTATCTCGCTCAGGGTCTTATTGAAGCCTGATAATTGTCCCCGCAACCGTTCGCGGGGACATTATTTTTTCATATGACTATCCTGCTGTTATATTTCTGTAATATTTCTGTATGAGACTGATTTCCACTGTAGGGACAGTCCTAAAAGTTGCATTCAGGTAAAATAAATGTTGCATTTATGATAACTCCTGATGTACTTAAGATAAGACAGCGGTAGTTCCCGGCAGTGATGCTGTATCACTATGGAGATCGCGAATGGTTGCGTCCTGTACTGGACAAGGTAAACATAACAACCGCAGCACCCGGCGCGGAGGCTCAGACTCCGGCAGCGATTTCCTCACCACTAAATTCTCCCCCATCCCTCAAGAATCTGATTCGACCGACGTGCAGAACGGTGCGCGTAGCTGTTCCGTATCGTCATCCGATAAAGCAAGCAATGGCTTACAAGGAAGCCAACCCTCTGATGTTCGTGCGCATAATCGTGCCGAAGCTGGCGCGTGTGATGAATACCAACAACTCAAGGTGCTATCCATGGGAAGACAAAAAGCAGTGATCAAAGCTCGTCGCGAAGCAAAACGTGTGCTGAGACGGGATTCACGTAGCCATAAACAGCGTGAAGAAGAATCGGTCACCTCGCTTGTGCAGATGAGTGGCGTAGAAGCAATTGGCATGGCCCGTGACAGCCGTGATAATTCTCCAATTGTGGCGCGCAATGAGGCTCAGGCGCACTACCTGAATGCTATCGAGAGTAAACAGCTCATCTTTGCAACCGGTGAAGCCGGATGCGGGAAAACCTGGATCAGTGCGGCCAAAGCGGCGGAAGCGCTGATCCATAAGGACGTGGAAAGAATCATTGTGACCCGTCCGGTACTGCAGGCTGATGAAGATCTCGGTTTCTTACCCGGAGATATTTCGGAGAAGTTTGCCCCGTACTTCAGGCCCGTCTATGACGTGCTGGTGAAACGTCTGGGCGCATCCTTTATGCAGTACTGCCTGCGACCAGAGATTGGCAAGGTGGAAATCGCGCCGTTCGCCTATATGCGCGGACGTACATTTGAAAATGCGGTCGTCATTCTTGACGAGGCTCAGAACGTGACCGCTGCGCAAATGAAGATGTTTTTAACGCGCCTCGGGGAGAACGTGACGGTTATCGTTAACGGCGATATTACCCAGTGCGACCTGCCGTCCGGCGTGAAATCCGGACTGAGCGACGCCATGTCACGTTTTGAAGAAGATGAGATGATTGGGGTGGTACGCTTTACCAAAGAGGATTGCGTGCGCTCGGCGCTCTGTCAGCGGACGCTGCAAGCGTATTACTGAATTTGCTGTTGTGTTCAAGGCCCGGGAAACCGGGCTTTGTTTTTTGTGCATTTATTCCCTCTCCCTTGGGGAGAGGGCCAGGGTGAGGGGCTCAGACCGCACCGAGCTGCATCTGGCTCCGGGGGGGATTGACTCGCTGCGCTCGCCCTGCGGGCAGCCTGTTCGCTGCGCTCTCAGTCTGTCCAACTGGCTGTCGCCAGTTGTCGAACCCCGGTCGGGGGTTCTCATCCCCCCAGAGGTGTGCAACATGCGAAAAAAAAGCCCGCATTTTCATGCGAGCTCTTCTTTAAAGATGGCGGTGAGGGGGGGATTGACTCGCTGCGCTCGCCCTGCGGGCAGCCTGTTCGCTACGCTCCCAGTCTGTCCAACTGGCTGTCGCCAGTTGTCGAACCCCGGTCGGGGATTCTCACCCCCCTTTTCGGAGAATAT
>NZ_RXRN01000029.1:0-54622 GCF_003986875.1 Enterobacter sp. WCHEn090032 | reverse complement strand
AGGCAACTTACGTTGCCTTTTTACTTTTACCTATCCCCCTAAATACGCGCTCCGCACCGCTTCGTTCGCCAGCAGCGCGTCACCGGTGTCTTCCAGCACCACGCGACCGTTCTCCAGCACGTAGCCACGGTCAGCGAGCTTCAGCGCCTGGTTGGCGTTCTGCTCGACGAGGAAGATGGTCATCCCCTCTTTACGCAGCTGTTCGATGGTGTCGAAGATCTGCTGGATGATGATCGGTGCCAGACCGAGCGACGGTTCGTCCAGCAGCAGCAGGCGCGGCTGGCTCATCAGCGCGCGGCCGATCGCCAGCATCTGCTGTTCACCGCCGGACATGGTGCCCGCACGCTGGATGCGGCGCTCCCACAGACGCGGGAAGAGTTCGTACACCCACTTGATGCGGGTCTGATATTCATCGCGGTGGGCGAAGAAACCGCCCATCGCCAGGTTCTCTTCCACCGTCATACGAGAGAACACGCGACGTCCTTCCGGCACAATCGCCACCGCCTCACGCATGATTCTGGCGGTCTGCCAGTCGGTAATGTCTTTGCCATCGAACACAATCCGCCCGCTGGTGGCGCGCGGGTCGCCGCACAGGGTGCCGAGCAGCGTGGTTTTACCCGCGCCGTTGGCCCCGATCAGGGTCACGATTTCCCCCTGGTTGATATGCAGGCTGACGTCGTGCAGCGCCTGGATCTTACCGTAGTGCGCATTGACCTTATCGAACGTTAACATCGCTTTTTCCATCTTATGCCTCACCAAGGTATGCGCGGATCACGTCCGGGTTGTTGCGGATCTCTTCCGGCGTGCCGTTTGCCAGCGGCGTGCCCTGGTTGACCACGTAGATACGGTCAGAAATGCCCATCACCAGCTTCATGTCATGCTCAATCAGCAGAATGGTGGTGTCGTGATGATCGCGCAGTTCGGCAATCAGCTCGTCCAGCTCTTTGGTCTCTTTCGGGTTAAGCCCTGCTGCCGGTTCGTCGAGCATCAGGATTTCCGGCTGGGTCACCATGCAGCGCACAATTTCAAGGCGGCGCTGGTCGCCGTAGGCGAGGTTGCTCGCCTGACGGTTGGCGTGCTGCAGCAGGCCAATTCGGTCGAGCCAGGTGGCGGCGCGGTCGAGCGCTTCATCCTGCGCGCGGCGGAACGCCGGGGTTTTCAGCAGGCCGGAGAACAGCCCGGTTTTCAGCTGCTGATGCTGTGCTACCAGCAGGTTCTCAATCACCGTCATTTCGCGGAACAGACGTACGTGCTGGAAGGTACGCACCACGCCCATGCGGGCAATCTGCTGACCCGGTAAACCTTCGAGATGCTGGTCGCGCAGCATGATGGTGCCGCCCGTCGGCTTATAGAAACCGGTCAGGCAGTTAAAGACCGTGGTTTTCCCCGCGCCGTTCGGGCCAATCAGGGAGACGATCTCTTTCTTGTGCAGATCCAGATTCACGTTATTGACCGCCAGCAGGCCGCCAAAACGCATCATCAGACCGTTAACGGATAATAAAGGCTTCATGCCTGCTCTCCTTTCGCTTGCCCGTTCTTCAGCTTCAGCTGTGGACGGGTCATCGGCAGCAGGCCCTGCGGACGCCAGATCATCATCAGCACCATCAAACCACCCAGCATCAGCATGCTGTATTCGTTAAAGTCACGCATCAGCTCGCGCGAGACCACCAGCAGAATGGCCGCCAGAATAACGGCAAACTGCGAGCCCATCCCACCGAGCACCACAATCGCCAGCACAAAGGCGGATTCGGCAAAGGTGAACGATTCCGGGCTGACGAAGCCCTGACGTGCGGCAAACAGCGTCCCGGCAAAACCGGCAAACGCGGCGCTGATGGTAAACGCGGTCAGCTTGATGCGGGTCGGGTTCAGGCCCAGAGAACGGCAGGCGATCTCATCTTCGCGCAGCGCTTCCCACGCACGGCCCAGCGGCATACGCAGCAGGCGGTTAATCACGAACAGGGTAATCACCACCAGCAGCAGCGCCACCAGATAGAGCCAGATAACGCGGTCGGACGGATCATATTTCACGCCAAAGAAGTTGCTGAAGGTGTCCCAGCCGCCTTCACGGGCGGTACGGCTGAACTCCAGACCGAAGAAGGTCGGTTTCGGGATCTGGCTGATACCGTTCGGGCCACCGGTCACTTCGGTGTTGTTGAGCAGCAGGATACGGACGATTTCACCGAAGCCTAAGGTCACAATCGCCAGGTAGTCACCACGCAGGCGCAGCACCGGGAAGCCAAGCAGGAAACCGGCGGCGGCAGAGACCAGCCCCGCCAGCGGCAGACAGGTCCAGAAGCCGAGGCCGTAATAGTGGTTCAGCAGCGCAAACGTGTAGGCACCGATGGCGTAGAAGCCGCCGTAGCCCAGCACCAGCAGGCCGGAAAGCCCCACCACCACGTTCAGACCCAGACCGAGTATCACGTAGATCATGGTCAGGGTGGCGATATCCACCGTGCCGCGGGAGACCACGAACGGCCACGCCACCGCGGCCACCAGCAGCGCCACGAGGAACAGCTTCTGCTTAACGGTCGAACCGTCAATTGCCGGCAGAACAAACTTCGGCCCGGAGACGCCTTTCAGCGTCTTCTGAAACAGCGGACGCAGCAGCTGGAACAGGAAGACGACCGCCGTGCCGATAAATACCCACTGCCAGCGAATGTCGGCAGCGGTGTCGACCACCAGCTTAGTGCCGTTCAGCTCTAACTGAACGCCCATAAAGACGCCCGCCAGCACGAAGAACATGGCGGCAGAGAGCAGCGCCATTGCAAAATGCATCGGTTTCATACTTTCTCTACCTCCGGACGGCCCAGAATACCGGTAGGCATCACCAGCAGAACCAGAATCAGCAGGGCAAACGACACCACATCTTTATACTCAGTGCTCAGATACGCCGAGGAGAGCGCTTCCGCCACGCCCAGGATCAGGCCGCCAATCATTGCCCCCGGAATACTGCCGATACCGCCCAGCACCGCCGCGGTAAAGGCTTTCATCCCGGCCATAAAGCCGATGTACGGGTTAATCACGCCGTAGAACTGGCCGAGCAGAACCCCGGCAACAGCCGCCATCGCGGCACCGATCACAAAGGTCAGGGCAATGACGCGGTCGGTGTTGATCCCCAGCAGGCTCGCCATCTTCAGGTCTTCCGCGCAGGCGCGGCAGGCGCGTCCCATGCGCGAGTAACGGATGAACAGCGTCAGGGCGAGCATCGCAATAAAGGTCACCACCCAGATAACCAGCTGCATGGTGGTGATAGAGGCAGAGAAGTTTTCGCTGGCCCCCACAACCCACTGGCCGTTAAACAGGCTTGGCAACGCCACGTCGCGCGAGCCTTCGGTCAGGCTGACGTAGTTTTGCAGGAAGATGGACATCCCAATCGCGGAGATGAGCGCAATCAGGCGCTTGGAGCTGCGCACCGGCCGGTAGGCCACGCGTTCGATGCTCCAGCCGTAGGCGCTGGCAATCACAATCGCGCCGACAAACCCGGCGGCGACCAGCAGCCAGCTGCTGTCGATGCCCATCATCATCAGCGCGGCGATGATCATAAAGGAGACATAGCTACCGATCATGTACACCTCGCCGTGGGCGAAGTTGATCATGCCGATAATGCCGTAAACCATCGTATAGCCGATGGCAATCAGCGCGTAGGTGCTTCCCAGCGTGACGCCGTTAAACATCTGCTGCAGGAAATAGAGAAACTGCTCGGACATATGCAAACCTTTTTATACCCGCCCGGCGGTCCGGGCGGTGGGATAATTATTTGGCGACCGAGGACGAACCGTCGGCGTGCCACTTAAAGACACCAAACTCAAATCCCTTCAGATCGCCTTTCTCATCCCAGTTCAGCGGCCCAATCACGGTGTTCGCCCCGTGCGCTTTTAAATCTTTCACCAGATCCAGCGGTTCTTTGCTGCCGGTACGATCCAGCGCCGTCGCCAGAGACTGTACGGCGGCGTAAGTGATCCAGACGTACGGCCCGCTCGGATCTTTTTTCTGCGCCTTGAGCGCATCAACGATAGCCTTGTTGGCCGGATCCTGGTCATAGCGTTTTGGCATCGTCACCAGCATGCCTTCGGCGGCATCACCCGCAATGTTAGACAGGGAGGCGTTACCCACGCCTTCCGGCCCCATAAACTGGGTTTTCAACCCTACCGAACGCGCCTGACGCAGCATTTGTCCCATTTCCGGGTAGTAGCCACCGTAGTAAACGAAGTCGATATTCTCTTTTTGCAGACGGGCAATCAGCGCGGAGAAGTCTTTCTCACCAGCGGTAATACCGTCGAAGAAGACGATGTTTGCGCCGCCTTTTTTCAGGCCGTCCTGAACGGAACGCGCCAGGCCTTCGCCATACTGTTGTTTGTCATGAATAATGGCGATGCGCTGTGGCTTGACGTTTTCGAGGATAAATTTGGCGGCAGTCGGCCCCTGAGAGGAGTCCAGACCGGCGGTACGCATAATGTGCTGATAGCCGCGCTGGGTCAGCTCCGGGTTGGTCGCACCGGGGGTGATCATCAGAATGCCTTCATCTTCGTAGATATCAGACGCCGGCTGGGTGGAGGATGAGCACAGATGGCCGATCACGTACTGGATGCCATCGTTGACGATTTTGTTAGCGACCGCGACGGCCTGTTTCGGATCGCAGGCGTCGTCATATTCCACGCCTACCAGCTTGTCGCCTTTGATGCCGCCTTTGGCGTTGATGTCTTTGATGGCCTGGCGCGCACCGTTGAACTCCATGTCACCCCACTGAGCAACAGGACCGGACATCGCCCCCACCACCGCAACTTTAATGTCCTCCGCCATAGCGGCATGCGAGATCGACAGTGCGACCATCCCCGCGAGTATCGTCTTCGCGTTCCTTTTCATCTCTGAATCCCCATTCGTGATGTCGTGTTTATATTTTGTTTTATTATGGTTAAAAAGCATTCTGTACTTTTAATGAACAACGCTATTTTTACCAGTGCCTTTAATGGTTTAGCGCAGTTTTTTGTCAAAAACCAGACTAAAATCTCTATTTTTCAGGCGATTAAGCAAAGATAATATTCTGAAATCAGGCAGAGATAAACAACTAAAAGTGCAGTTTGCAGCATAAAATAACGGTACAAAGCGCCGAATAAATCACTACCATTCAGGTTAAAATTCTGCTTATTTTTCGATCCATGTGTTTTCAATCTGCCCATTGCGTTGTCAAAAAACTAATCACCTGGCGAATGAGAATAAAAAGAGGAAGCCGCTGAGCGAATAAATTGAGTACACTGCCCCTACTCAATTTGATTTGGACAAGTGGCTAATGAAACTGACTATCGTGCGTCTGGTGACCTTTAGCGACCAGGATCATATCGACCTGGGCAAGATCTGGCCGGAATATTCCCCTTCGTCGCTACGCGTCGATGAGACCCACCGCATTTATGCCGCGCGCTTCAACGAGCGCCTGCTGGCTGCGGTTCGCGTGACGCTAAGCGGGACAGAAGGGGCGCTGGACTCATTGCGCGTACGTGACGTTACCCGTCGTCGCGGTGTAGGACAGTACTTAATTGAAGAAGTGATTCGCACAAACCCGAACGTGACTTCATGGTGGATGGCCGACGTGGGGGTAGAAGACCGCGGTGTGATGGCGGCGTTTATGCAGGCGTTAGGGTTTACGGCGCAGGAGAGCGGGTGGGAGAAGCGCCAGAGTTGATATGTGCGGCCTGATGCCCTCACCCCGGCCCTCTCCCACGGGGAGAGGGAGAAAACATTAAAAAAGGCAACTTACGTTGCCTTTTTGCTTTTATTTGGCGTCCGTCGCCGTGCCGTTAGCATGCCAGTCAAACACGCCGAACTCGAAGCCCTTCAGATCGCCCTTCGCGTCCCAGGAGAGAGGCCCCATAACGGTCTCGACGGTGTTCGCTTTCAGCCAGGTGGCAATTTCAGCTGGATCGGCTGACTGGTTCAGGCCCGCCTGCAGAGACTGCAGCGCCGCGTAGGTGGTCCAGACGAACGCGCCGCTTGGATCCTGTTTCTTCGCCTTGATGGCATCAACGATAGGTTTGTTCGCAGGGACCTGGTCGTAGTTCTTCGGCTTGGTCACCAGCAGGCCTTCCGCAGACTCACCCGCGATGTTAGACAGGGAAACGTTCGCCACCCCTTCTGGTCCCATAAACTGGGTTTTCAGACCGGCCGCGCGTGCCTGACGCAGGATCTGGCCCATTTCCGGGTGGTAGCCACCGTAGTAAACGAAGTCGATATTCTCTTTCTTCAGACGCGCAACCAGCGTGGAGAAGTCTTTCTCGCCCGCAGTGATCCCGTCGAAGAAGACGACGTTCGCATTGCCTTTCTTCAGACCATCCTGCACCGCACGCGCCAGACCTTCACCGTACTGCTGTTTATCGTGAACAATGGCGATGCGCTGCGGCTTCACTTTTTCAAGAATGTATTTTGCCGCGGTTGGGCCCTGGTCAGAATCCAGACCGGTGGTACGCAGGGTCAGCTTGTAGCCGCGTGCGGTCAGCTCCGGTGCGGTCGCCGCCGGGGTGATCATCAGAATACCTTCGTCTTCGTAGATGTCAGACGCAGGCTGCGTAGAGGAAGAACACAGGTGGCCGATGACGTATTTGATTCCGTCGTTTACCACTTTGTTCGCGACCGCGACCGCTTGTTTCGGGTCACAGGCATCATCATATTTTACGATCTGCAGTTTTTCGCCCTTGATACCGCCCTTAGCGTTAATGTCTGCAACCGCCTGTTCTGCGCCAGTAAATTCCTGGTCGCCGTACTGCGCTACCGGACCGGACATCGCGCCTACCACAGCCACTTTGATGTCTGCCTGTGCCATGGTGCTGAATGCCAACGCGATACATCCTGCCAGTAACGCTTTACCCTTCATGTTCATCCTGAGATTCCCCATTATTATGGTTATTACGATTGTTGTGATGTTGTTGTGCAGCGCTTTATTTCAGTTATAGGTGTGCTGTTCGCGCTTTTTCAGCATACTCTGCTAAAACATACCCCATTTTTATGATTTTGGAATAGCAAATTTGAAATGAATATATGATAAGCCCGGCAGGGCGTTTTGCCGGGCAAGTGGCTTTAACGTGTCAGCGAGGCGGAGAGAATGTCCAGCGCTTTACGGAACTGCACCTCGGGGATCGTCAGCGGATAGAGGAAGCGAATGACGTTGCCGTACACGCCGCAGCTCAGAAGCAGCAGACCTTCCTGCAATGCACGTTCCTGAACCTGGCGGGTAAATTCCGGCGAAGGGTGACCCGTTTGCGGGTCGTTAAACTCCACCGCCACCATCGAGCCCTGCGCGCGAATATCCGCGATATATGGGCAGTGTTCCTTCGCTTTGTTCAGCACCTCCACCAGGTGATGGCCAAGATGTGCCGAGCGGGTGCAGAGGTCTTCTTCATCAATCACGTCCAGCACGGCATGCGCCGCGGCAATCGCCAGCGGGTTCCCCGCGTAGGTGCCGCCCAGCCCGCCAGGCGCAGGCGCATCCATCACCTCAGCACGACCCGAGACCGCCGAGAGCGGCATCCCGCCCGCCAGGCTTTTCGCCATGGTGATCAGATCCGGCTTCACACAGTGGTGCTCCATCGAGAACAGCTTGCCGGTGCGGGCGAAACCGCTTTGCACCTCGTCGGCAATCAGCAAAATACCGTGGGTATCGCACAGGGCGCGCAGGGCCTGCATAAAATCAGCCGGGGCGATGTTGAAACCGCCCTCCCCCTGAACCGGTTCGAGAATAATCGCCGCAACCTGATCCGGGGCGATATCCGCTTTAAAGATGCGCTCCAGGCTCTTTAGCGCCTCCGCGGTGCTGACGCCATGCAGTTCATTCGGATACTGTGCGTGATAAACCGAGCCGGGGAAAGGGCCAAAGCCGAGCTTGTAGGGCGCGACTTTGCCGGTCAGCGCCATGGTCATAAAGGTACGGCCGTGGAACGCGCCGCCGAAGGTGATAAGGCCAGGACGTTTGGTAAAGGCGCGGGCAATTTTTACGGCGTTTTCCACCGCTTCTGCGCCCGTCGAGAAGAACGCCGTTTTCGCCGGGCCGTCAATGGGCACGCGTGCGTTGATACGCTCGGCAAGCGACACATAGCCTTCATACGGCACAATCTGGTAAGCCGTATGGGTAAAGGCGTGGAGTTGTTTTTCGATGGCGGCAATGACCTTTGGATGGCGATGGCCGGTATTCAGCACCGCGATCCCCGCAGCAAAGTCGATGTACTCGTTGCCCTCGATGTCCCACACCGTGGCGTTCTCCGCTTTATCGGCATAGAAGTTACACATCACGCCGATGCCGCGCGGCGTCGCCTGTAAACGCCGGTCGTTGAGTTCGTTATTTTTCACCCTGTCCCCCTGAGAAAGTCGCCTGCTTAGCGCATCAGTAAGTGTTTGCCAGGGGGCGGAAATTCGCCAGAGCGGGCGCTAAAAAAACAAAACCCCCGGACTTGGCATCCAGGGGTTCTCGTCATACTTCGCGGAAATTACGCTTCGATAGCGGCGCGAAGTTTTTTCATGGCGTTCTTTTCAAGCTGACGCACACGTTCAGCGGAGACGCCGTAGCGGTCGGCCAGCTCCTGCAGCGTGGACTTGTTGTCTTCGTCCAGCCAGCGGGCGCGGATAATATCCTGGCTACGCTCGTCCAGGCCTTCCATCGCATAGCTCAGCTTGTTCGCGGCCTGATCTTCCCAGTTATCCTCTTCGATGCCGTCAGCAAAGTTAGAGGTCTTATCCTGCAGATACAGAACCGGCGCCATTGGCTGGCTGTCGGAAGCATCGTCGTCAGAGGACATATCAAAAGTCATGTCCTGCGCGGCCATACGGGATTCCATCTCACGCACGTCTTTACTGGATACGCCCAGCTCGCGCGCCACCATTTCGACTTCATCCTGATTGAACCAGCCCAGACGCTGCTTGGTTTTACGCAGGTTAAAGAACAGTTTGCGTTGCGCTTTTGTTGTGGCGACTTTCACGATACGCCAGTTGCGCAGCACGTATTCGTGAATCTCTGCTTTGATCCAGTGCACAGCGAAGGAGACCAGTCGCACACCCACTTCCGGGTTAAAGCGACGCACAGCCTTCATCAGACCGATGTTACCTTCCTGAATCAAGTCCGCCTGCGGCAGGCCATAGCCCGCGTAATTACGAGCAATGTGAACAACAAAGCGCAGGTGAGACAGGATCAGCTTTTTCGCTGCTTCCAGATCGCCCTGGTAATGCAGCTTTTCAGCAAGCTCCTTTTCTTCCTCGGCCGTTAACATCGGCCAGGTGTTCGCAGCCCGGATATACGATTCCAGGTTACCAACAGGGGCTAAAGCTAAAGTTTGCATTTCTTTGGTCATTCATTCCTCTCAATGTTTCTTCTGGTCCTGGTTGTCCCCGTCAGGCAACAACCATGCCAAAGCGTTTGAGCAACGAGATTAGCATTCACTCTTTTATCAGACAGTGATTTTATCCACAAGTTCCAGGTGCAACGGTGAATAAATTACGCACAAAATGTGACATGGAGATGATAACAGGGGAAGTGACAACAGGGACGCTTTCCCTGCAGAGCGAACATCTCGGTGCAGGGAAAGATTATATCACGCTTTTCTTAGTCGGGAGTAAAGTGGCGTAAATGTTGAACGGTTGCCAGCCAGGCGGCCACCCACCCGATCATCGAGCACACCAGCAGCAGCAGCAGGCACTCATCGAACCCTAAGCCACTGATATCAAACTTCGTTCCGAAAACCTGCGCCACTTCAGTCACGGCAGATGAAAGCCGCATCACCAAAATTTCTGACAATATCAGTGAAAGAAATGCGCCGGAAAACCCGAGCAGCGCGCCGCCGTAAAGGAACGGTCGAAGGATAAAGCCATCCGTTGCCCCAATCAGCTTTTGCACGTTGATGGTATCGCGACGGGCGAAGATGCTCAGGCGCACGCTGTTGCCGATGACCAGGAAGACCGCCGCCACCATCAGCACGCCAATCATCGCCGCCACACGCCCGACCAGCCCGGTCAGGGCAGAAAGACGCGCAAACCAGCTGTCATCCATGCGCACTTCGTCAATGCCTTTAATGCGGGTAATGCGATCGCGCAGGGTGTTAAGGGAATCGGTACCCTGGAAATCCAGCTTCGGGATCACCACCGCCACGGCAGGCAGCGGGTTCTCTTCAAGCATATCCAGCGCACCGCCAAAGCCTGACCAGTTGCGGAACTCGCCCAGCGCGTCTTCACGCGAGAGATAATTAACCTTCTCCACACCCTGCTCGGCCTGAATTTGCCCGACCACCTGCGCCGCCGCGTTATCGTCGAGCGCTTTATCCAGATAGACCGTGATCTGCGGAGAAGGATAATACTGTGAAGCCGCCTGGTTAACGTTCTTATAAACCATATAGCAGACGCTTGGCAGCGTGAGGGAGATGGCAATCACCATCACCGTCAGGAACGTCGCCAGCGGTTTGCTTTTCAGGTCCTGCAGCGCGCCGTGGAAGGCGTAGCGCACCTGCTCGTTGAATACGTTAGTTTTGCGGGAAGCCGGCTTAGGCGCGGCCTTCTGGCGCTTCGGCGCATTACGATTACCGTCACCCCCGCTCTGCGGCTTGCGGAAACGGTCTAACCGGTTGCCAAACTGCCGAATCTGGTTCATTGCATCACGCTTATTCACCGTGGCCTCCGTGCAAATGACCGTCGCTCAGGGTTAGCATGCGGTACGAACGACGGGAAATGAGCCCGATATCGTGCGTCGCCATCAATACGGTGACCCCCACGCGGTTAAATTCCTCAAACAGACGCAAAATCCCTTCGGACAGGGCATCGTCCAGGTTACCGGTCGGTTCATCCGCCAGCAGTACCGCAGGCTTATTCACCACCGCACGGGCAATGCCCACACGCTGCTGTTCACCGCCGGAGAGCTGGATCGGGAAGTTCTTCGCTTTGTCCAGCAGCCCAACCTTATCCAGCGCCGCAGAGACGCGACGGCGGATATCGTCATAGCTGGCACCGGCAATAATCAGCGGAATGGCCACGTTATCGAAAACGGTGCGATCCATCAGCAGGTGGTGGTCCTGGAAAATCATGCCGATCTGCCGACGCAGGAACGGCACTTCGCGGTTTTTCAGGCGGCTGATCTCATGGCCGCCGAAAAAGATTTTCCCGGCGCTTGGCCGCTCGATCCCACAGATAAGCTTGAGCAGGGTACTTTTCCCCGCGCCGGAATGGCCGGTCAGGAATGCCATCTCGCCCGGCTGCAGGTGAAATGTCACCCCCTGCAGCGCTTGTCTCCCACCGAGATAGGCCTTGCTGACGTGTTCAAAGCGAATCATTGTTAGTCCTCTCGGGCAAATAATGCCTCAATAAAGTCGTCCGCTTTAAACGGACGTAAATCCTCAATACGCTCGCCCACACCGATGTAGCGGATAGGAATGCCGAACTGGTCAGCCACGGAGAAGATCACCCCGCCTTTCGCGGTGCCGTCCAGTTTGGTCAGCGTGATCCCCGTCAGTCCTACCGCTTCATGGAACAGCTTCGCCTGGCTGATGGCGTTCTGTCCGGTGCTGGCATCAATGGTCAGCATAATTTCATGCGGTGCGTCTTCGTCCAGCTTCTTCATCACGCGGACGATTTTCTTCAACTCTTCCATCAGGTGCGATTTGTTCTGCAAACGGCCTGCAGTATCGGCAATCAGCACGTCCACGTTGCGCGCCTTCGCCGCCTGAATGGCGTCGAAGATCACGGATGCGGAGTCCGCGCCGGTATGCTGAGCAATCACCGGAATGTTATTGCGCTGGCCCCAGACCTGAAGCTGCTCAACCGCTGCCGCACGGAAGGTATCACCCGCCGCCAGCATCACCGATTTGCCCTGCTGCTCGAACTGACGCGCCAGCTTGCCGATGGTGGTGGTTTTGCCCACGCCGTTCACGCCGACCATCAGAATAACAAATGGCGTTTTGCCTTCAATATTAAGCGGTTCGTCAACTTTTGCGAGAATTTCACCCATCTCGTCTTTCAGCAGGCCGTACAGCGCCTCGGCGTCACGCAATTGCTTGCGGCTCGCCCCTTCGGTCAGATTGGTGATGATCTTACGGGTGGTTTCTACCCCCACGTCCGCGATCAGCAACTGTTCTTCCAGCTCTTCAAACAGATCGTCGTCGATCTTTTTGCCGCGGAACAGACTGATAAATCCGGAACCTAAGTTTTCTTTGGTCTTCAGCAGGCTGCGTTTCAGGCGAGCGAAGAAACCTTCTTTGGTCGGTTTTTCCTGCTCCTGGACAATCTCTTCGGTCTGCTCTGGCTCTTCCACCGGCACGACGATAACCGCTTCTTCAGCGGCCTCTGCCGCCAGCGCCTGGGCTTCCAGCTCTTCGTCGGTCAGCTCAGGTTCGTTTTCGGCCTCTTCTTCCACCGCTTCAACAATTTCAACGGTTTCCGCTTCGGCCTGCCACTCTTCGGCAGAAACGGCTTCGGCTTTCACCTCTTCCGGCAGCGGTAACTCATCATGTTCGATAACGGCCTGTGGCGCGTCGGGGATCTCATCAACCACAACCGGTTCTGGCTTCTCGCTCTCCTGAACCTCTTCAGTGACCGCAACCACCTCTTCAGCGAAAGATTCGATCTCTTCTTTGCTGTGCGCCGTTTCTTCCGCCTCGACAACCGCGGCGGTTTCTACAGGCGTTTCAGGCTGCGATTGCTCTTCAACGGCATGTTGCTCTTCGGTTTTCTGTTCTGTTTCTTGCTCTTTTTCACCGAAGCCCAGCCAGGAAAAGAAGCCACGTTTTTTTTGTTTTGCCATCTGCGACTACACTCCTCGCGGCGCTATATACATGGAAGCTAAAAAAATGATGAAATAGTCTAACACTTTACTTAATTGACATCACCGCCCGCAATCGCAGGCCAATTGTTAACAGAGCTTTCCTGAAATGAAGAAACCCAACCGCGCCCCGGCCGGTCAAATTCGTATTATCGGTGGTCAGTGGCGAGGCCGGAAATTACCGGTGCCGGACAGCCCCGGTTTACGCCCCACCACCGACCGCGTGCGCGAAACGCTGTTTAACTGGCTGGCCCCGTCAATGGTCGACGCCCACTGTCTCGACTGCTTCGCTGGCAGCGGCGCACTCGGGCTGGAAGCGCTGTCGCGCTATGCCGCCAGCGCCACGCTGCTGGAGATGGAGCGCGGCGTTGCGCAGACCTTGCAGCAGAATCTGGCGACGCTGAAAGCGAGCAACGCCAGGGTTGTGAACACCAACACCCTGAGTTTTCTGGCACAGAAGGGCACGCCGCATAACGTGGTGTTTGTCGACCCGCCGTTCCGTAAGGGTCTGCTGGAAGAGACGTTATCCCTGCTGGAGCAAAACGGCTGGCTGGCGGATGACGCATTAATTTACGTGGAAAGCGAAGTGGAAAACGGTTTACCCCCGGTTCCCGCCCACTGGGAACTGCACCGTGAGAAAGTGGCCGGTCAGGTCGCTTATCGTCTGTATCACCGTCAGGCACAAGGAGGATCCGATGCCGGTACTGATTAATCTGGGACGTTTGTTGATGCTGGGCGTCTGGGCGTTTTTGCTTCTCAACCTGGTGCACCCGTTCCCGCGCCCGATGAATATTTTTGTTAACGTCGCGCTGATTTTCACCTCGTTCATGCACGCCCTGCAGATGGTGATGCTGAAAAATGGCCTGCCGAAAGATGGCCCACAGATGACCGGCTGGCAGCAGCTGCGCGTCTTTATTTTCGGCGTGTTTGAACTGCTGGTGTGGATGAAGAAGTTTAAGGCGCAGGTGAAGAAATAACACCCTCACCCTAACCCTCTCCCAGAGGGAGAGGGGACGATTACACCCTCTCCCTCTGGGAGAGGGCCGGGATGAGGGAAAATTACAGCGCCGGTTTAAACCCCTCAAACCGCGACCCTTTATAACTCAGCGTCCCTTTCTCCCCCACCGTCAGTTGATGGTACTGCGGCGCCTCCAGGCGGAAGGTCATCTCCAGACCGCCCGTTTCCGGCTTAAAGCTCGCTTCATAGCGCATAGCGGTACCCGCCGGCGCGACCTGCTGTTGCCGCGAGCGGCGGTCGTTAAGGGGCTTCTCGCGTTTGTTGCTCACAATCACGCGCTTTTGCATCAGTGGCGCAGCGTCGTTATCCGCCTTTTCGCGGCGCTGTTGCACAAAACGGAACGACGCGGCAATAACGATAATCGCCACCACGATAATGAAAAACAGCGGCATCTTGCTCATTCAACCATCCCATAAGATTATGCGGAATTCAGGATACCCTGCCTTCCCCGCCATTGCCAAACGCCCGCCCGCGTCACTACACTGAATGAGAAACTGATTATTCAGCCTTAACAGATACAGGGAGTTAATATGCTTTGGTCATTTATCGCTGTCTGTTTTTCCGCATGGCTTTATGTCGATGCGTCGTACCGTGGTCCCACCTGGCAGCGCTGGCTGTTTAAACCCGTCACACTGCTGCTGCTCCTGCTGCTTGCCTGGCAAGCACCGATGTTCAACGCCATAAGTTATCTGGTCCTCGCCGGATTGTGCGCCTCCCTGATTGGCGATGCCCTGACCCTGCTGCCGCGCCAGCGCCTGCTGTATGCCGTGGGGGCGTTCTTCCTGTCGCATCTGCTGTACACCATTTACTTCGCCAGCCAGATGACGCTCTCGTTCTTCTGGCCGCTGCCGCTGGTGCTGCTGGTGATTGGCGCCCTGCTGATTGCGGTGATCTGGTCGCGTCTGGAAGAGATGCGGTTGCCGATCTGCACGTTTATCGCCATGACGCTGGTGATGGTATGGCTGGCAGGTGAACTGTGGTTCTTCCGCCCAACGGCCCCGGCGATGTCCGCATTCTTCGGTGCGGCGCTGCTGTTGATCGGCAATATCGTCTGGCTGGGTAGCCACTATCGCCGCCGTTTCCGGGCAGATAACGCGATTGCCGCCGCCTGTTACTTTGCCGGGCACTTCCTGATTGTGCGTTCCCTGTATATCTAAATAACGCTTGACTCTGGAGTCGACTCCAGAGTGTATGCTGCGGTTAATGAGAAAATTATCATTGCCGGAGACTGCCATGTCGACTCCAGAAATACCTAAAAAAGTTCCTCAATTCTCGGCGCTTAAGCTCAGCCCGGTGCCGTCGAAAGACGACTGCTGCTGCGAAGGCGCGTGTGAAACGCAAACGCAGCCGCTGCCCGAAAGCGGAAACCGCTACAGCTGGATCGTCAACGGTATGGACTGCGCCGCCTGCGCCCGTAAAGTTGAAAACGCCGTGAAACAGGTTCCGGGCGTGAGTCACGTTCAGGTGCTGTTCGCCACCGAAAAACTGCTGATCAGCGCCGAAAAGGACGTCAGCAAACAGGTGGAAGCCGCGGTCAGCCAGGCCGGTTACAGCCTGCGTAGCGAAACCGCCCCCGCGGAAAAAACGTCATCCCTGCGCGAAAATCTTCCGCTTGTTACGCTCATCATTATGATGGCCCTGAGCTGGGGGCTGGAGCAGATCAACCACCCGTTTGGCAATCTGGCATTTATCGCCACCACCCTGGTCGGGCTGTTCCCAATTGCCCGTCAGGCATGGCGTCTGATGAGAAGCGGCAGCTGGTTTGCCATCGAAACACTGATGAGCGTGGCCGCCATCGGCGCGCTGTTTATTGGTGCGACGGCAGAAGCGGCAATGGTGCTGCTGCTGTTCTTAATCGGTGAACGCCTTGAGGGCTGGGCTGCCAGCCGGGCGCGTAAAGGGGTCAGCGCGTTAATGGCCCTGAAACCGGAAACCGCCACCCGCGTGGTAAACGGTACGCGTGAAACGGTCGCCATCAGTACGCTCCGCCCGGGCGACGTGATAGACGTTGCCGCAGGGGGCCGTCTGCCTGCGGACGGTGAGTTGCTCACCGCCACGGCAAGCTTCGACGAAAGTGCTCTCACCGGGGAGTCCATTCCAGTGGAACGCGCAATGGGCGAAAAAGTGCCTGCGGGCGCCACCAGCGTCGATCGTCTGGTGCAGCTTAAGGTTCTTTCCGAACCGGGCGACAGCGCCATAGACCGTATCCTGAAGCTGATTGAAGAGGCCGAAGAACGCCGCGCGCCTGTCGAACGCTTCATCGACCGCTTCAGCCGTATCTACACCCCCGCCATTATGCTGGTTGCCCTGCTGGTTACCGTCATTCCCCCGCTGTTCTTTGGCGCGCCGTGGGAGGGCTGGATTTATAAAGGGCTGACGCTGCTGCTGATCGGCTGCCCGTGCGCGCTGGTCATATCCACCCCGGCGGCCATTACGTCCGGCCTGGCGGCGGCGGCACGTCGCGGCGCGTTGATTAAGGGCGGCGCGGCGCTGGAGCAGCTGAGCCAGGTTGAACACATCGCCTTCGATAAAACCGGCACACTGACCGTCGGCAAGCCGCAGGTCACCGGCGTGTATCCGCAGGAAATCAGTGAAGATGAACTGCTGACACTGGCCGCCGCCGTTGAACAGGGTTCCACTCACCCGCTGGCGATGGCAATTGTGCGTGAAGCACAGTCGCGAGGATTAACTATCCCGGCGGCGACCGCGCAGCGAGCGCTGGTAGGGTCAGGGATTGAGGCCACCGTTGACGGTAAAAAGGTACTGATTGTCGCGGCTGGCAAGTCTTCAAATCCAGAGGTCGAGGCGTTAGAAAAAGCCGGACAGACGGTTGTTGCCGTCATGCTTGACGGCGTCGTGAAAGGCATTCTGGCGCTGCGCGATACCCTGCGTGACGATGCCAGAGAGGCGGTGGCGGCGCTGCATCAGCTGGGCGTGCAGGGTGTGATTTTAACCGGGGACAACCCTCGCGCGGCGGCGGCCATTGCCGGTGAGCTGGGGCTCGAGTTTAAAGCCGGCCTGCTGCCTGCGGATAAGGTCAGCGCGGTGAAGGAGCTGAACGCACACGCCCCGCTGGCGATGGTCGGCGACGGGATTAACGATGCGCCGGCGATGAAGGCATCCACCATTGGCATCGCCATGGGCAGCGGTACCGACGTGGCGCTGGAGACCGCTGACGCGGCGCTGACCCACAACCGCCTGACCGGGCTGGCCCAGATGATCGCGCTTGCGCGGGCGACGCGGGCCAACATCCGCCAGAACATCGGCATCGCGCTGGGGCTGAAAGGGATTTTCCTGGTCACCACGCTGCTGGGCATGACCGGATTATGGCTGGCGGTGCTGGCGGATACCGGGGCAACGGTGCTGGTGACGGCAAACGCGCTCCGGCTGTTGCGTCGCCGGTAAAAAAACGCCCGGTGGCGCTAACGCTTACCGGGCCTACATGTCCTGCCAGATCACAGGTCGGGTAAGGCGAAGCCGCCACCCGACTTTTTTTATAAGAAATAGCTCATCGCCAGGCCTAAAAACAGCACCAGACCGACGTAGTTATTGTTCATAAACGCTTTAAAGCAGGCGTCACGTTCACGCTTAGCGATCAGCTTCTGCTGATAAGCAAACAGCAGCCCCGCCACCAGCACGGACCAGTAAAACGCCCAGTTCAGACCGTTGAGGCGACCGATCGCCACCATCAGCGCCAGCACGGCAACCTGCAGAATCCCGATGATCAGCTTGTCGTGACGGCCAAACAGAATGGCGGTGGATTTGATGCCAATTTTCAGATCGTCGTCGCGGTCAACCATCGCGTATTGGGTATCGTAAGCCACGGCCCAGAGAATGTTCGCCAGAAACATCAGCCAGCAGCTGAGCGGTAAGGACTCACTAACTGCCGCAAACGCCATCGGAATCGACCAGCCAAACGCCGCGCCCAGCACAACCTGCGGCAGATGGGTGTAGCGCTTCATAAACGGATAAACCCAGGCCAGTGCCAGCGCTGCCACGGAGAGCAGAATGGTCATGGTGTTCAGGGTTAACACCAGCAGGAAGGAGAGCAGCACCAGAACAACGAACAGCACGCGGGCCTCTTTCCCGGTCACCTGCCCACTGGGTAACGGACGACCGGCAGTCCGTTTGACATGGCCGTCGAATTTACGGTCGGCATAGTCATTGACCACGCAGCCCGCCGCACGCATCAGCCAGACCCCGGCAACAAACACGCCAAGGATCCACAGCGGCGGCACGCCTGGCGTCGCCACCCACAGCGCCCATAAGGTCGGCCACAGCAACAGTAACGCGCCAATAGGTTTATCGGTACGCATTAAGCGGTGATAAGCCAACAGCTTATTCTGCGTCAGGCTCCACTCCATTTTTTCTTCCTCTTAGTACAACGGTGATGCCGGTAAAAAAAGCTCCGTCAGAATTAACGGTTTACCACTCAGGCGAAGGCGGGAACGACGCCCCCACAGTTCGGCATCACGACCAATTTCAATAAAATCCCGGGTAAGTTCAGACGAGGTGAAGAGGTAACGCCCCAGCGGCGTTTTCCCCAGACGCTGCAGCGCCAGCTCGGGCCCGGAAAGGGTGGACTCGGGTACTACCGTCCGTCCTGCAAGCCACGGTTCACCGTCAGCACAGAGTAAAATTTCACGCAGCCAGTAACGAGGCTCCTGCGGCAGCAGCGGCAGTTCGCTGGCGATCTCATCGCCAGAGACAAACCCTTCCTGAATCAGGGTCACCGTGACCGTTTTCCCCTGCTGCTCAAAACGTTTCGTCATGGAATCTTCCAGCAACAGCCAGTCAAGCTGCTGCGGATCAAGCGCAGGGATGTGGTCGAAATAGCGCAGCGCACGCAGTTGCGTTAGCGCGGGGTGTGACATGCCAGACTCTCCGATACATAACGTACTGGCATTGTATCGCAGAAACGCGGATTGAGGGGGGCCAAACGTTATTTAACGATCACGATCGCAACAAGGGCGCAACAACCAGGACGAGACGAAAAAAAGTGCGCCCACTCAGGCGCACTAAACTACTAACAAATCAGCACTGTGGGGAAACGGTTACCCCTTGCCTTTTACACTGCTGATAAAGGTGGAACGGGCAGTGGTTGAACCTAAACGTTCGGCTTCATCAAGCAGTTTCAGCGCTTTATCGACATCGCCGCGCTTCACCGCCTGCTTAATGGCGTTGTTGAAGTACTCTTCGGTGTCGTTCAGTACCGGCTCAGCTTTCTTCGCCGGGGCCGGCGCTGCGGTCGCTACCGGTGCGGCTGCCGTGGCAGCTGGCGCGGCATAGACAGGTGCAGCGGTATTCCCCACGGTCACCGGCCCTGGGCCTGAGGAGCCAAACAGTGGGCCAACGAGTACGCTGGAGGCGCTGTTGGTGGAGACTTTCAGTTTGATCAGGCCATCAGTGGTATGACGGGCAAGCGGGTCCGGAATATCCGGAACCGAGTTGCCGGTGCCTTTCGCATAGGCTTTCGCCGGGTCAACCAGCTTTGTGGTCTGCTGCAAATCTTTCTCGGTGGTGAAGACCAGCACGTAAATTTTTTGCTGTCCCAGGGCTGGCGTCAGGCGCATCACGCCTTGCAGGCGGTCTGCACTCATCACGCCAGGCTCCTGATAGCTAAAGTAGCTGCTCGGGAAGAAAGCAGAAGGCGTCAGGTTTTGGTCCAGAATCAGCACGTTCGGCGCAAATACGCTGGTCTGTTTGTCCACCTCACTGGTTAACGTCAGGGTCAGTTCACCAATATTGGCTGGCACGCTGTAGGCGGCAACCGGCCCGGTGATCCCCGGCACGTTCAGCTGTTGTCCGCCTGTAGAAAGCTGGGTGGATTGCGTTTTGGATTGATCAACCGGTGTCCAGGTCAGTTGCTGGAGCGCCGCCGCCGGGATAGATGGCGCAGCGCTGGTATTTTGTGGCACGAAATTCACATCTGCCAGGGAGACCGCCGGAACACAGGCCATCAGCCCCGCAGAGAGGCACAGCGCGACGAGACTTTTCTTCATTTTCATTGTTATTACCTCTGATAGCGTGAGCACTGCGGTGGCCAGGCAATAGCGCGCAGCACCCTAAGGATAGAGGGGCTTTCGCCCCTCTTTTTAGGTCATTACGTCAGGTCTAACGAATTACCACCAGATTTCCATCTGGGCGCCGAAGGTCCACTCATCGTCGTCGCCACGGCTGAAGGTTTTCGCGGAAGTGTCACTGTATGCCACGCCAGAGGTGTAGCCGGTGTCACTGTTGTTCGCGTAACCCCATTTCTCATCCCACTTCGCGTAGGTTGCGAAGACACGGATAGCCGGACGAGACCAGATGCTGTCGCCTGCCTGCCATTGCTGTGCCAGGGTGATTTTGTACTGGCTGTTTTTCTCGTCAGTTCTCTGAGATTTGACGTTGTCGTAGCCCACTTCCAGCAAGGTGCTCATGATCGGCGTCCATTTGAACATTGGACGAACACCCACGGTCCACCACTCGGTACCGTTGTTGTTATCACGATCGATGTTCTGGTACATACCGACGTACATCAGGTCCCAACGGTCTGCCAGGGTGATTGCACCGTGGTCCAGCACACGCCACATGGAGCCATCGTTATCAACGCTACCGCCTTGAGGGATACCTTTGCCGTTAGAGGTCATGGAATCCGTACCGTACTGCAGTACGAACTTGTTGAAGCCTTTCATCATGCTCTGGGTATGTTCAGCAGTGAACAGCCAGCCATCTTTAGAGGCGCCAGGCTGCAGGTAGTAATCGTCTGGAATGTTGGTGTGACCGTAGTCAACACCCAGTTCCAGCGTACCGCCCGGGTTGGTTTCCAGACCAGCTAAACGGACGTCGAAGACATCGTTTGGCACGATACGATCATAGGTACGGTCGCCGTTAATATCGCGATCGGCGAAGGTGCCGGAACCGCCCGCTTCAGAAGAACGGGTGGCGGCCAGGGAGAGCTTGCCGAAGCCCAGGTCGATGTTTTCGATACCCGCACCAGGACCAGAAATATCCCAGTAGTAGAAGTCGATCATGTGAACGTCATGACGCTGATAGAAGCGCTTACCGGCCCAGATGGTGGAACCTGGCAATGCTTCAATGAGGTTTTTACCCTGCACGTTAGCTTCACGGAAGGCCGGGCTGGTGGCTTCCCAGTCATTCTGCTGAGAAACGGAATACGCGACGTTGGTGTCGAAGTAGAAGCTCTTATCGCCCTCTTTCCACACTTCCTGGCCCAGTTTCAGCTCGGCGTAGGTCTCACATTCGTTACCGAGACGGTATTTACTTTGAGCACCTGTTGCCTGGAAGCACTGCTGTTCACCGCCACTCCCGGTCCAGCCAATGCCGGAACGAGCATAACCTTTAAAGTCCACGGCGCCTGCCTGGGCAGACAGGATGCCTGCCGCAACGGCGATTGCCAGAGGGACTTGTTTGCGCAGAGTAATCATCATTCTATCTCCTGAGATCATTGCTTTTCTTTGAACACTTCACCTGTCGGTTTCGTGTCTTCTTTTGGGATTGCTTAAACGCCTGGCTCTTTATGCAACCGACGACATGCAGTGCCATCCTCACGGAACAGATGGCAACGCTCTGGCGGCAAGCCGATAGCGAATGTGGCACCCTCTTCTACCAACACCACGTCATTCTGGCGGTAGACCAGGTTCTGACGAATGGCGGGGATCTGGATATGAATCTGTGTTTCGTGACCAAGCTGTTCGACGACCTGAACCTCACCTTCCAGCGTCACATCGGCGATGTGGCTCGGCAGTAAATGTTCAGGACGAATACCGAGGGACATGTTTGCCCCCACCTGTACGTTGGCGCTGTCGACCGGCAGCCAGACTTGCTGACGGTTTGGCAGCTCCACCTGTACCTGTTCAATGGCTGTCGCGGTCACTTTAACGGGCAGGAAGTTCATCTTTGGCGAGCCAATAAAGCCCGCAACAAAGCGGTCTGCCGGGTAGTGATAGAGCTCCAGCGGTTTACCCACCTGCGCCACGCGACCGGCATCCAGCACCACAATTTTGTCCGCCAGAGTCATCGCTTCGACCTGATCGTGGGTGACGTAAATCATCGTGCGGCCAAGACGTTTATGCAGACGGGAGATTTCGATACGCATCTGGACGCGCAGGGCGGCATCCAGGTTGGAAAGCGGTTCATCGAGCAGGAACACGCGCGGTTCGGCGACAAGGGTACGGCCAATCGCCACACGCTGACGTTGACCGCCGGAAAGCGCTTTCGGTTTACGCTCCAGCAGGTGCGCCAGCTGTAACACTTCCGCCACCTGGGTGACGCGCTGGTTAATGACCTCTTTCTTCGCGCCGGCCAGCTTCAGACCGAAGGACATGTTCTCGGCCACGGAAAGATGGGGATAGAGTGCATAAGACTGGAACACCATGCCGACGCCACGTTCGGCGGGTGGGATGTCGTTCATTCGGGTATCACCGATCAGCAAGTCGCCGCTGGTGATGGTTTCAAGACCGGCAATCATACGCAGCAGAGTTGATTTACCGCAGCCTGATGGGCCGACAAATACCACGAATTCACCTTCGTGGATGTCCAGATTGATGTCTTTCGACACCACAACATCGCCCCAGGCTTTCGTTACATTACGCAGCTGTACGCTCGCCATGCCCTTCTCCCTTCGTTACAACCTGTCACCGACAGAAACATTCAAGATAAGTTCACTATGGGGTATCCATTACTTTCCTGAATCCTCCACCCCCCGGCTTTTTTATGGGGGAGGAGGCGGGAGGATGAGAGAGCAGGCTCTGCGACCGTCGCTGGCGGGGTGAGGCGAAATTCGTGAAGCGGCCAGCAAAATTCAGTGTGTTTTTATGTGCGCCAGCACTCATAACTTAAATTTATGCAACAGAGATCACACAAACGGGGGGTGGGGCGTAGGGGTTGGGAGGATGGAAAGAGGATGTCAAATAAGGAGACTGAGTCACGTTGAACCACTGAAGTCATACCACGAGACATCACCAAAAAGGATGGCAGATATGAATATCAAGACTGGCGCACGCGTTTTCGCATTGTCCGCCCTCGCAGCAATGATGATTTCCGCACCGGCGCTCGCCAAAATTGAAGAAGGCAAGCTGGTTATCTGGATTAACGGCGACAAAGGCTATAACGGCCTGGCCGAAGTGGGTAAAAAATTTGAGAAAGACACCGGTATCAAAGTCACCGTAGAGCACCCGGACAAACTGGAAGAGAAATTCCCGCAGGTTGCGGCAACGGGTGACGGTCCGGACATTATCTTCTGGGCACATGACCGCTTCGGTGGCTACGCACAGTCTGGTCTGCTGGCTGAAGTCACCCCGGACAAAGCCTTCCAGGACAAGCTGTTCCCGTTCACCTGGGACGCCGTTCGCTATAACGGCAAACTGATCGCTTACCCGGTTGCGGTAGAAGCCCTGTCTCTGATTTACAACAAAGACCTGGTACCTAACCCGCCGAAAACCTGGGAAGAGATCCCGAAACTGGATAAAGAGCTGAAAGCGAAAGGCAAGAGCGCGCTGATGTTCAACCTGCAGGAGCCGTACTTCACCTGGCCGCTGATTGCAGCCGACGGCGGTTACGCGTTCAAGTTTGAAAACGGCAAATATGACGTGAAAGACGTGGGCGTAGACAGCGCTGGCGCGAAAGCAGGCCTGACCTTCCTGGTTGACCTCATCAAGAACAAACACATGAACGCGGATACCGACTACTCCATCGCAGAAGCGGCGTTCAACAAAGGCGAAACCGCGATGACCATCAACGGTCCGTGGGCCTGGAGCAACATCGACAAGAGCAAAATCAACTACGGCGTGACGCTGCTGCCAACCTTCAAAGGCAAACCGTCTAAACCGTTCGTTGGCGTGCTGAGCGCCGGTATCAACGCGGCCAGCCCGAACAAAGAGCTGGCGAAAGAGTTCCTGGAAAACTATCTGCTGACCGATCAGGGTCTGGATGAAGTGAACAAGGACAAACCGCTGGGTGCTGTTGCGCTGAAATCCTTCCAGGATCAGCTGGCGAAAGATCCTCGTATCGCCGCCACCATGGATAACGCCCAGAAAGGCGAAATCATGCCGAACATCCCACAGATGGCCGCGTTCTGGTACGCCACTCGTACTGCCGTCATCAACGCCGCAAGCGGTCGTCAGACTGTCGATGCCGCGCTGAAAGATGCACAGGGTCGTATTACCAAGTAAGCAGAAAAACGGCGGGTGGCGCTTGCGCTTACCCGCCCTACGACTACGGCACGATCCGTAGGTCAGGTAAGCGCAGCGCCACCTGACGATAAGTTTTCACCGTTGTAGAGGAAAAACCCCATGGATGTCATTAAAAAGAAACGCTGGTGGCAAAGCGACGCGCTGAAATGGTCAGCGATCGGTCTGCTGAGTCTGCTGGTGGGTTACCTTGTTGTTTTAATGTACGTACAAGGGGAATATCTGTTTGCCATCATGACGCTGATTTTAAGCTCTGCTGGCCTGTATATTTTCGCCAACCGTAAAACCTATGCCTGGCGTTATGTCTATCCGGGCGTGGCCGGGATGGGGCTGTTTGTCCTTTTCCCGCTGATTTGTACTATCGCCATTGCGTTTACCAACTACAGCAGCACCAACCAGCTTGCGCAGGAACGCGCGCAGCAGGTCCTGCTGGAGCGCTCTTATCAGGCCGGCAAGACCTTTAACTTCGGTCTGTATCCTGCCGGTAAAGAGTGGAAGTTAGCGCTCACTGACGAAGCTAGCGGCAAATACTATGTCTCCGACGCCTTCACGTTCGGCGGCGAACAGAAGCTGGCCTTAAAAGAGGCTGCCGCCCTGCCGGAAGGTGAACGCGCCAACCTGCGTGTCATTACCCAGAACCGTCAGGCGCTGACCCAGCTCACTGCGGTGTTGCCAGACGAAAGCAAAGTGACGATGAGCTCGCTGCGCCAGTTCTCCGGCACACAGCCGCTCTATACCCTGGCGGATGACGGCACGCTTACCAACAACCAGAGCGGCGTGAAATATCGTCCGAACAACGACATTGGTTTCTATCAGTCCATTACCGCCGACGGCAAATGGGGTGATGACAAACTCAGCCCGGGTTATACCGTGACCATCGGCTGGGACAACTTTACCCGCGTGTTCACCGACGAAGGTATTCAGAAACCGTTCTTCGCCATCTTTGTCTGGACAGTCGTCTTCTCGGTGCTGACCGTGCTGCTGACCGTGGCCGTGGGCATGGTGCTGGCCTGCCTGGTTCAGTGGGAGTCCCTGAA
Source organism: Enterobacter sp. WCHEn090032 (assembly GCF_003986875.1). NCBI lineage: Bacteria > Pseudomonadati > Pseudomonadota > Gammaproteobacteria > Enterobacterales > Enterobacteriaceae > Enterobacter > Enterobacter sp. WCHEn090032. The sequence goes on along the minus strand of NZ_RXRN01000029.1, from coordinate 29,599 downwards.
AGGTAAAGCGATTTACCGCGTGCTGCTGATCCTGCCCTATGCCGTACCGTCGTTCATCTCGATTCTGATTTTCAAAGGGCTGTTTAACCAGAGCTTCGGTGAAATCAACATGATGTTGAGCGCGCTGTTTGGCATTAAACCAGCCTGGTTCAGCGACCCGACCACCGCCCGCGCGATGATTATCATTGTGAATACCTGGCTGGGCTATCCGTACATGATGATCCTGTGCATGGGTCTGCTGAAGGCCATCCCGGACGATCTGTACGAAGCCTCAGCGATGGATGGCGCAGGCCCGTTCCAGAACTTCTTTAAGATTACGCTGCCGCTGCTCATTAAGCCGCTGACGCCGCTGATGATCGCCAGCTTCGCCTTTAACTTTAACAACTTCGTGCTGATTCAGCTGTTGACCAACGGTGGTCCGGACCGTCTTGGCACCACCACGCCGGCAGGCTATACCGACCTGCTCGTGAGCTACACCTACCGTATCGCTTTCGAAGGCGGCGGCGGACAGGACTTCGGTCTGGCGGCAGCGATTGCCACCCTGATCTTCCTGCTGGTTGGCGCACTGGCGATTGTGAACCTGAAAGCCACACGTATGAAATTTGACTAAGGAGGGCAACGATCATGGCTATGGTACAACCCAAATCTCAAAAACTGCGCCTCCTCGTGACGCACTTAGGTCTGCTGATTTTTATCGCGGCGATCATGTTCCCGCTGCTGATGGTTATCGCCATCTCCCTGCGTTCGGGTAACTTCGCCACCGGGAGCCTGATCCCGGACGAAATCTCCTGGGAGCACTGGAAGCTCGCGTTGGGCTTCAGCGTGGAACACGCGGATGGCCGCGTCACGCCGCCGCCGTTCCCGGTCCTGCTGTGGCTGTGGAACTCGGTGAAAATCGCAGGTATTACCGCGGTTGGTATCGTGGCGCTTTCCACCACCTGCGCTTACGCCTTCGCCCGTATGCGTTTCCCGGGCAAAGCGACGCTGCTGAAAGGGATGCTGATTTTCCAGATGTTCCCGGCAGTGCTCTCCCTGGTGGCGCTGTATGCCCTGTTTGACCGCCTGGGCCAGTATGTGCCGTTTATCGGTCTCAACACCCACGGCGGCGTAATCTTCGCTTATCTGGGCGGTATCGCACTGCATGTGTGGACCATTAAAGGCTATTTCGAAACCATCGACGGTTCGCTGGAAGAAGCAGCCGCGCTGGATGGGGCAACCCCATGGCAGGCGTTCCGTCTGGTGCTGCTGCCGCTCTCGGTGCCAATCCTGGCGGTGGTGTTTATCCTGTCGTTTATCGCCGCCATCACCGAAGTGCCTGTCGCGTCGCTGTTGCTGCGCGATGTTAACAGCTACACCCTGGCCGTAGGGATGCAGCAATACCTCAACCCGCAAAACTACCTGTGGGGTGACTTTGCCGCAGCGGCCGTACTCTCTGCCATCCCGATTACCGTGGTGTTCCTGCTGGCGCAGCGCTGGCTGGTCAACGGCCTGACAGCGGGCGGTGTGAAAGGTTAAGTTTCATTTTGTTATGCCACTGCAACCCTCAACTTTAGACGTATTGTATTGACCCAACTTGTGACTGTTGTTAGGCGCTCTTCGGAGCGCCATTTTTTTATGCCTCAGACACGCACAAAATCAGTCTCAAAGTTAAAGGTATGCCAGAGATGGCGGGCGCAGGAGTATTCAAACAACTTGCCATTATCCAGAAACGCCGTCTGTTCAACCTGAATGAGCGTCGTGGGTTCAGCGAGCGCCAGCCACATCAACTCCTGTTCGCTGGCGCGTCGTCCAGTGACTTTCATATGAGCGCTATGGACGGTATATCCCAGTTCATGGGTAATGTAAGCGTAGATGGAGTGCTGGACATGGCGCAGTGCAAGGTGAGGAAACAGCGCGACAGGCATCCAGGTGTACTCCACGATGGAAGGCGTCTGTGCGATAACGCGCACCCTGCAGATCTCATGCACCAGTTCGCCCTCCGGGATTTGCAATTTTTGTGCGATATCCGCCGGGGCCGGAACGGCTCTGTACCACTGCACGCACGTGGCGAGCGTTTTTCCCTGCGCAGCGCAGCGCTGTGCGGTACCAATCAGGTGTGAGTTGCTGGCGGCGGAAACCTGGCGTTTAACAAACGAGCCCAGTCCACGCTTACGCAGTACCAGGCCCTCACGCACCAGTACATCCAGTGCTTTGGTGATGGTTAGCTCGCTACAACCGAATTCAGCGGCAAGCCTGCCCCCTTCGGGCAATTTTTTGTCGGGAGCATAGATGCCCACCATAATGCGCCGCCGCACTTCATGGTAGATCTCCATATACTTAGGCATAACGCTCTCCACAAACGGCCCCTTTCGGGGCCGGATTAAATTAACGAGACAGAGATGCTGCCATGCGCACCCAGGTATGCCGTCGGCCACGGATAGCGATGGATAAGGCATTTAGCGCCTCCGGATCGGCCATTCCCACTACCCCTGCGTCGCCAAAATTATGCATGTCACTCCCGCAACGCTTACTGGCCAGGCCAATGTCGCGCACCGTAGCACAATCGGCCCCTTCCTGACTACTGCTCAGCGTAGTGATGGCAAGCCCTCCCAGCGCCTGCACCGCCTGCGTAATCTGGCTGACGCGTCCTTCCGATGCCCCCCGGCATCCGCCCGGTGCCGGAAAGATTGCGCCGTCTGCGCCCGCGAGGATGTATCCGGCATACTCCTGCGGTTGCGCCATCCCCGACGTGTAAAATTTCGCCGCCAGAATCAGCTTATCGGTTTGTGCCCTGAGCGCCTCTATCGCCTGACACATACGTTCAGCCGTGACGCCGGGTTTGTCGTAGCCAGTCAGGCAGTAAAAATCCGCATGCCGCATTGCCTCAACATGTGCGGGCAGAAAAGCGCCGGGACTGGAGAGATCGTCTGCGGGCAGGACTTCAAAATTGACGCCCGTTAAACGGCCCGTGAGGCATTTCACCTGGCTGACAGGATCGGCGCCAAATCGCGCATCTCCCCCTTTTAACACGGGCTGCTGAAAATTCATGCCCTTGAGCAGCAGCAGATCGGCGCCAAACGCGCACAAAAGTTCCGCATTGGTCACCTCGGCGAACAGCGGAGAAGCACTGACGGCAATTTCCGCCATAATGACGCGCCCTTCGCAGGCGCTAATGGCATCACGCAGACTCTCGCCAGTAACGGGCCCACGGAAGTCGCTGGCCCGGCAGTTCAGGAGTCGCTTCATCATCACACCTCCTCGTCCAGCGTGACGATAGCAGGCGTTGACTGATGAAAGGCCTTTTGCAGAATCTCAAGATTGGTCAATGCTTCCTGCTCGCTGACATAGTTGGCCTTGCCTGAGGAGAGCGTGTCGTACAGGGCGTCATAAACGCGTCCATAGTCGCCCGGCACCGCCGGTAACGTTTCCCGGACAGGGCATCCCGCGTCATCGATATACTCCAGCACCGCGCACTCGCGATCTTCGCCAAACCCCATTTCCCCCGGCATAATGCCTGCCTTCAGGCTGGTTTCCTGCTGGTCGATACCGTAGCGAACAAACGAGCCGCGCGTGCCGTGCACCGTGAACTTCGGTGCGGGTATGTTCACCAGATGGCTGGTTTTCACGATCGCGGTCGTCTTTCCGTAGTAGAGGTGAACCGCAAAAGCATCGTCAGGGTTAAGGGGATTTCTCTGACGCTGAAGATGGTACCCAACCTGCTGAGGGCGCCCCAGCAGGGCGATGATTTGATCGAGGGTATGCACGCCCAGACCATAAAACGCGCCGTCAAAATAGCTGCCAGGGCGGGTTTCCGCTTGCGGACGGAAATAGTCAAAATGGCTCTCTATCTCAACGATCTCTCCCAATTTACCGCTCTCGATCGCCTGCTTCATGGTCAGGTAGCAGCTGTCAAAACGTCGGTTCTGAAACGGAGAGACGGTTAAGCCCTTTTCCCTCGCGAGGGCAAACAGCGTTTTTGCTTCTTCTGGCGTGGTGGTAAATGGTTTCTCGACCAGCACGTTTTTGCCATGCTCCAGGCATAGCCGGGCATACTCAAAATGGCTGTCAGGATGGGTGCAGACAACCACCAGGTGAAGAGACGTATCCTCAAGAATATCCTGCAACCGGGAGGTAAAATGGATGTGCTGATAGTGCGGCTGCGCTTCAACCTCCGGTTTACGTGCAATATCGAAAACACGTTTAACGTTAAATTTATCCTTGCGGCATAACACGTAAGGGAGATGATAGCGCGTGGCGCTTTTACCAAAGCCAATATAGGCACAGTTAATCATACGGATTCCTTTTTAAAATAAGGCAGAGCAGCATTAATGACTGCCGGTCCATCGAGTTTGCTAAAGTGCTGTGGATCAAGGGGGATCACCGGGCAGTGATGGTTAATATCCTGCAGGATCGTTTCCTGCAAATAAGCGATTTGCGGACCAAGCAGAATAAGCCCCGCTTTTTGATACTCTTCCACCAGTTTCCCGGCGTTCACGGCATAGACGTTGAGGGTGCAATTCTGGCTCTCGCAGTATTTGCGCATTTTGCTGGCCATTAATGAGGTAGACATCCCTTCGTTACAGGCCAGAATAATGGTTTTGCCATCCAGCAGGTGAATATCCGTTTCGTCCTGCTGCGTTATTTCTGGCTCAGAGGCGATCGTGTTAATGAGCGTTTCATTGCTGCGTTTCATTAGCGAACGCTCATAGGCGGTTAAAAAGGGGAGATAGACCATAACGCCAAGCGCCAGTAACAGAACCTGCAAAATAACATTACGAACATCACCGCCAGATCCGAGCCAGCCAGAAATAAGCGGAGGTACTGACCAGGGAACATAGGCAATAATTTTTGAGACCCATCCCCAGGCCGTGGCAAAGTACGCAATTGTGAAATTAATCTGCGGATAGAGGATAAACGGGATCATCATTAACGGGTTGTAGAGCACCGGGAAACCAAAAATGACCGGCTCATTAATATTAAAAATGCCTGGGGCAATCACCGTCCGGGAAAAATTACGGTGGCTGGACATGCGGCTTCGGATGAACACCGCCAGCAGCAGGGCCAGCGTGCTCCCGGTTCCTCCCATATGGCCATACAGATCGCGAAATGGCAGAACGATAATATGGGGTGGGATCTGGCCGCTGGCGAAGGCGGACATATTCTCCTGCATTGCCACCAGCAAGGGAGGTTCAAGGATCGGATTAATAATCCCTCCCGGATGGATCCCCAACGAAAAGAGCAGATTTGTCAGGGTCGTTAATACCAGGAAACCGGATAAGTTCGTCGTTAAATGGACCAGCGGTGCCTGAATGAGATGCTGAATCAGCGCCGGGATTTCAGTATGAAGGAACAGATTTACGCTAAATGCGGCCAGCGCAAAAATAGCGATAGTCAGCATAATTGAAAACATCGACTGAAAGGATTGTACAACCATGGAGGGGACATCATCCCCGAGGCGAATCTGTAATTTTTTGCTTTTCGAAATCCATAAAAAAAGATGGGTTGAGAGCACCGCTGTCAGTATCGCCAGAAAAACACCGCCAGCATTGGTATTGCCGTAAGAAACACTCCCGGTAAGCTTAACCTGCTGGCCATCAGCCAGGGTTTGCACCGTTACAACAGGCATCAACGTATAAAATACCGCCAGCGCGACCATCGCAGGAATAACCGGCGAGGGATGCTTTTTCTTACTGGCAATATGATAAGCAATTAATATCACCAGCATCAGTGATAAAATATTCATTGTGCCGTTCAGTGCACGTTCGCCAATATTACGCAGCTGCACGAGAATTTCTGTGGATAACAGACCGCTCAACAAGCCTTTCGGATCAAGAAAAACATAATTGAGCATGATGAATAGTCCGGCAAGGACAAGGAACGGGACAGTAATAATAAAACTGTCCCGTAAACTTCGAAGATGGACTTCTGATGCCAGCTTTTGCGAGACGTCAGTTATCCGCTCCAGTAACGAAGAGTGGGCCATGCAGATCACCTGTCAAATAGATTGAGTATGTGGCAGTTAATTTCAGTACGGCTTATTCCTGAACTGCCACACATTTAAAACTATATAGTTTTAAATTAAATCTATATAGATCACATTTTGATCGCATCTCTCCGCAATCCGGACAGCTATTCGCGCTTCAGCCGCTTTGAATTACACAGCCAGAGGGTGATCACCAGCAGCAGGATCGCCGCCGAGTAGATCAGCACATCGAGGGGAGATTTATGATCGACGATGATCAGCCGCACTATCGCGGTGATCCCAATGTAGACAAAATAGCGTAGCGGGAAGTGAAAGCCTGACTGAAAATACTTCACAATCAGGGCGATAAATTCAAAGTAGAGAAAGTAGACCACCAGTCCTTCCACCAGCGCATATTTGCTGGTTTGCTCGGGGGCGAACAGCACATCCGCCAGATGCACCGTCTCTTTACCCAAAAAGACGACCAGTATCAGGCCAAGGCTCAGCAGACCGAGGTTCAGCACGGTCTGGAGGATAGTTGAGATAAACTCAACGCGCGGGCGAGTCAGGGATGTCATACAGCACCTCATTCTCCAGGGCGAGGTTCCTGTATAACGCAAAAATGTGACGTGGATCTATATTTTTTGTTTATATTTGATTCAACGGAGAGGATTCCCCTCACCCCGGACCGTACACCCTAAAGGGGCGAAGGGGAAAAGGAGGCTCCGAGCGATCCCCTCTCCCCTTTGGGGAGAGGGTTAGGGTGAGGGGAACAGGCATCAGCGGAAGTTAATATTCTTATCGCTCGTCATGTCGTACAGCTGGAACTTACGACCCAGCTGCTGACCGCCGTCACGCGTCAGCGGCGTCCAGCCAATGGCCGCGCGGCTGCGGGTTGGGCCTGACGAGAAGAGATCCAGCGGAATCGACACATACACCCCTTTGGTGAAGTCTCCTTCCCCGTATTCGTCCGGCGAGACGTTGGTGATGGTGGCGTAACCGCCCACGACCACGCCGCTGTCGAAGTGTTTAGAGATATCCAGCGTGCCGCCCTTATCGCCCGCCAGGTACTGACCGACGCTGGCTTTTACCAGCACATCAGGCGCAAACGACGGCGTCCAGTAGGCGGTCAGATGGCCCGTTTTGACGCTGTAGTCGGTGAACTTCATCATGTCCTGCGCGCTGCGCCAGTCACGCTGCTTGACGTAGTTGGCATCAATACCAAACGCCCAGTTGCTGTCCACCGGACGATACAGCACTTCCGCCCCCGCGCCGCCGTACATGGTTTCCAGGTACCCCCCGTAAACCTGGCCGTAGAAACCGTTGCCGAAGTACTGGAAGTAGTTGGCCTGCAGGTTGTTCACGTAGGCATCGTTCTGCACATATTCACGCACGCGGGTACGCACGCGTGGCAGCGTCGAGTCTTTTGGCGGGTTGGTGTAGTTGAACTTGTCGTAGTTGTTGGCGATGTTGCCAAACAGGCTGCCGGTGGTCAGCAGGTGGTCGGTGAGCCACAGATCCGCCGTCGCCATGACCCCGAGCTGATACATGTAGAAGTTTTCCGGCCCGCCGACGGACTGGTTCAGCACCGGATCGATATGGAAATCAAAGCGCGATTTATCGATATACCAGCCCTGTTCGGTAGTGTCCGGCACGATCGGCTCAACGCGTTTTTGCACCAGTTCGGTTTCATGCCCCAGCGGTTCGCCTTCCAGATGGCGCTTGAGGCTGGCGACGTCCGTTTCCGTTGTCACCTGCGGCAGGTTGAGACGGTTCTCCGTCACGCGGATCGTACGGATCCCGTCCGGCAGATCGTTCATGATGATCCGGTTGGCGCGCTCGATCCCTTCCCGCGAGTCGCGATATTTTACCTGCTCACCGGTGACGTACAGCGTATCCCCTTTGACCTGAATTTTCGGATCGGCGAGGCCTGCGTTGTATTTCAGCAATGTCAGCTGGTTTGCCACGACGGAGTGCTGCAGGATCGCATCCTGCGGCTCCGGCTGGTATGCAGGCCGCGCGTTGTCATTGTAGTGCGGGCGCATGTCGTTAAAGTTGGTGCGCAGCGTGAAGCCAAACATCACCGTATTGCCACGCTCGTAGCTGAGGTTAACGTCAGCCCAGTCAGTGACGCGATAAATGGCGCCGACGTTAAACTTGCTCTTCTGCTCAATCTTCCCGGCGAAATCCTGCGAGTAGTTATTACCTTCGTACTCCAGCTTCAGGCGCAGCGGCTGCCAGGGGGTCTGATATTCCACACCGCCAAACAGCGATGCCGGGCCGTGGAACATCTGGTCGCCATTGATGGATCCCGCTTTCTGATAGCTGTTATCGCGGTAGCAGTATTTATCGCTGTAGGAGCAGAACGGGTTGGTCACGTTACCGCTGGTGCCCAGATAGCCCCATCCCAGGCCGAGAGAGAAGTCGAACGGTCCCCAGGCTTTGCTGGCGACGACGTATTCCGCATCAAACAGACCGGTACCGCCGATATCACGCGCCCCAACGGAGACCTGCGGCATCCAGTAGCTCTCTTCCCACAGACGCAGTTTGACGTCGAAGGCTTTATCTTTGTAGGTCTGATCGCCAGAGAAGGACTCAACGCTGCTGTATTTTTTGGTGCGCACGTCGGTGTAGCGCAGCGTGGTTTCAAGCCACGGGAACAGCTGCACAGACGCCGAGTAGTAGCGATACTGGTCGTTATCGCGGTAGTTAAGGCTCAACTCACCTTCACGCGCCATTCGCGCGGTGGGAGTCTGCATTAAACCGACGCCACCGAAGTCTGACTGAGACGGGCCAATGGGTGCCGGATACGTTTCTGCGTGGCAGGCGGCGCTCACGCAGAGCGCCAGCATGCTGTAGAGATAGGTTCTTTTCATTATTCCGGTATCCGCTGAATCAGGGAGTGAAGGATATCGGCGTTAAGCCCGTCATAGGCCTTCGTCCAGAAATGGTCGGCAAAACCGACAAAAATCACGCTGCCAGGCGCAGGTTCGATATGGCGTTTGTTCCAGTAAGCAACCGGGGCTTTTTGCGTGTGCCCGTCCGGGTAAACCACCCAGGCGTAGCTGTTGTCCGCTCCGCTCAGCAGGCTTTGCTCGTCAAGATAGCTCGCCACATCGCGACCCGGCGTAAAAGGCTTGTTACCCGGGCTGCTGATCAGTCCGAAGACGGTAATGGTGGCAGGCTGTGCCGGTAGCCAGAGCGTGTAATCGCCTTCCAGCGCCGGGTTGCCGTTCTCCGACACCCGCACCTCATCCGGATCGAGATTGACCTGCAGCCGTCCTGTTATCTTCAGAGCCTGAAGCTGCTGGCGAACGCTGTTAATCGCCGCCGCGTCATCGCCATCTTCCTGCTCCGCTAACCCCGTCAGCCTGGCGAGAAGCGCCTTGTGCTGTTGTTCCGCTTCAGCAGTCTTCTGGCGTTCAGCGATGACCGCACCCGGCCACCAGCTGTTTGCCAGACGTGGCTGGCCGACGAGATCGATAAGATGACCGGCATTGGTCAATGTTTTAGGCTGCGTGCTCTCCGGGGTATAGACCTTCACCGTCCCGGCAGACCATGCGAGCGGTGTGGCAAAGCTTGCGATCAGCGCAACGCGAATAAGTGTTTTCATGATTTCGCGGCCTTGATCAGCGTGGTTTTGACCGGGAAGAATCCGGCGCCGAGATACTGCAGGGACTGGCGGATCTGCCCGTCATCGTCGATCCAGAAACGGTTATGCCAGGTGGCCTGATCGGTGACGACCTCTTCATCCAGCACGCGAACACGGGTTTCATCGCTACCCACGCTGACGCTGTCCGTGCCGTTCCAGCGGAAGGTCGAACGCGCCGTGGCGTAACGCACCTGCTTATGTTCGGTCCAGCCCATCGTGCGCGTCCAGCTTGCGCCGTCGGTAATCTGGTTCGGTTTGATCAGCGGGTCGGCCGCGAGGTTATTCACCTCAAGCAGGTTATCGCCGCCCAACAGGGTTTTTACGATACGACCGTGCTGTGTCACGATGGTGGCCTGATCCTGCGTCACCCATTTCTGCTGCCCGTTTTCATCGAAAGCGAGCACCACAAACAGTTGCGGGCCATCGTTAAGCTGCATGTACTGGCTGGCATACGGCATGTTTTGCAGTTCGTCATCGGTCAGATGCACGCCCGGTGTGCCGAACATGCTCTCCCACAGTGAGTTTCCCAGCCCTTTGGTGGTGGCCGAGCACGCCTGCAACAGCAGGCAAATCAGGATGATCCCAGGTCGCTTCACGACTCTTCTCCGCATTATTGCCGGGTGGCGCTACTCGTACCCGGCCTACAGGTCCCGAAGGCTACTGAAAAGCCAGAATAACCACACCGAAGTGTGGTTATGATTAAAACACCCGCTATTACTGGGTGCTGGTTGTCGTGGTGGTCGTGGTTCCGGTATTGGAGCCATCACCGCCACCGGTTGCCGCCAGCGCGACACCCACGGCTGAACTTACGGTGCTGGCGCTGGCCGCGGTAGAACTTCCCGCAGACGCAGACGTCGCAGCCGAACCTGCCGCTTCCCCGACCTGAACCGGAGCTGCATAAACAGATGTCGCCGCAAGCGCAGATATGGCAAAAATGCCATACAGTACTTTCTTCATAAGAATTTCCCTTCATTGAATGAATGGAGATTTGCCCAAAAAGAATTTCAGGCGGATTCGAGTATACACAACTCCCGCCGTGGGTTTGCCGTCCGGGGAAATAGGAAAGGGGTTTTCAGACTAATGGATAAAATTGAAAGATAAGAGCAATTAACCAAATATAGAGAACATACAAATCAATAAGATAGAATTAAAAATGGACTATGCCGTTATCCGTATATTCCTAAAGTAAACCTCAGTCATTAACGGGTTAACGGCTTTTTTCAGATTAAACTCAGTACAGGAATTAGAGCTAAATAACAGACATCAGGAATTATCTGATAAAAAAATGCCGGCATATCGCCGGCACATTTTCATGACAATTTAATTACGCACGCCATGCTTTATAACGGTTAATCAAGCCATTGGTCGAGCTATCGTGGCTGGTGATCGCGTTATCGTCACCCAACTCTGGCAGGATACGGTTTGCCAGCTGTTTGCCCAGCTCAACGCCCCACTGGTCAAAGGTGAAGATGTTCAGGATCGCGCCCTGAGTGAAGATTTTGTGCTCATACAGGGCAATCAGCGCACCCAGGCTGAACGGCGTGATTTCGCGCAGCAGGATAGAGTTGGTTGGACGGTTGCCTTCGAACACTTTGAACGGGACAACGTGGTCCAGCGTGGCCGGATCTTTACCCTGGTCGCGGTATTCCTGCTCAACCACCTCACGAGATTTACCAAACGCCAGCGCTTCGGTCTGGGCGAAGAAGTTCGACAGCAGCTTCAGATGATGGTCGGACAGCGGGTTATGGGTGATAGCCGGGGCGATGAAATCGCACGGTACCATTTTGGTGCCCTGGTGAATCAGCTGGTAGAAGGCATGCTGGCCGTTAGTACCCGGCTCGCCCCAGATGATTGGCCCGGTCTGGTAATCCACCGCGTTGCCGTTACGGTCAACATATTTACCGTTGGATTCCATGTTGCCCTGCTGGAAGTAAGCAGCGAAGCGGTGCATGTACTGGTCATACGGCAGGATCGCTTCGGTTTCGGCACCGAAGAAGTTGTTGTACCAGATACCGATCAGCGCCAGCAGCACCGGCAGGTTTTTCTCAGGTGCGGTGGTGGAGAAGTGTTTATCCATCGCGTGCGCGCCGGAGAGCAGCTCAACGAAATTGTCGAAGCCCACGGACAGGATGATGGACAGACCGATCGCGGACCACAGAGAGTAACGGCCGCCGACCCAGTCCCAGAACTCAAACATATTCGCGGTATCGATACCGAACTCGCTGACCGCTTTACCGTTGGTGGACAGCGCCGCGAAGTGTTTCGCCACGTGCTTGTTGTCGCCCGCGGTTTTCAGGAACCAGTCGCGCGCGCTGTGGGCGTTGGTCATGGTTTCCTGGGTGGTGAAGGTTTTAGACGCGACCAGGAACAGGGTGGTTTCCGGGTTCACGTTTTTCAGCACTTCGGCGATGTGGGTACCATCAACGTTCGAGACAAAGTGCATGTTGAGGTGGTTTTTGTACGGGCGCAGCGCTTCGGTCACCATGAACGGACCGAGGTCAGAACCGCCGATACCGATGTTAACCACGTCGGTGATCGGTTTGCCGGTGTAACCTTTCCAGCTTCCGGAGATGATCGCTTCAGAGAAGGCTTTCATCTTTTCCAGCACCGCGTTCACTTCCGGCATCACGTCTTTGCCGTCGACGATGATTGGGGTATTGCTACGGTTACGCAGGGCTACATGCAGTACGGCACGGTCTTCGGTGCGGTTAATCTTCTCACCGGAGAACATGGATTTGATGGCGTCGGCCAGTTCAGTCTCTTTCGCCAGATCCTGCAGTTTTGCCAGTGTCTCTTCGGTGATACGGTTTTTGGAGAAATCCACCAGCATCAGGTCATCGAAAGTCGCGGAGAACTTACTGAAACGATCGGCATCTTTCGCGAACAGATCCGCGATGGTGACGTCTTTCATTTCATCAAAATGTTTCTGGAGTGCCTGCCAGGCAGCGGTCTGCGTTGGGTTGATGTTTTTCATTAGCAATACTCTTCTGATTTGAGAATTGTGACTGCGGTCGATTGTAGCGCCTGCAAATAAAAATTGTGATGGTTTTTATGCCATTGCCCTGGCCTGCATCAAACACAGGTGAAAAGACCCGAAAAGTATAGCTGCTGAATTGCCCTTCTGCGGCGGCGAAATGTCGGTCAAAAAGCCCTAAAACGGAGCATAAAATCTGGCCCTGTTATAAGTCCTGTTTCTCAGGGGTACCCCCCCATAAAAAATCCGCATAATCCCAGCATTGACAGGACCTCCCCCACATTTTATTTATAGGGCCGTATTTTGCGCCTGCACCTGTTTTCGTTTCATTCTTGTGCCATGGTCGCTTATTCATTCCCTGACACGAGGTTGTTATGACGAGTTTTGTGGTCGCCAAATTTGGCGGCACCAGTGTGGCCGATTACGATGCCATGAACCGCAGCGCCGATGTGGTGCTGGCCGATCCGAATACCCGCCTGGTGGTGCTTTCCGCCTCTGCCGGCGTGACGAACCTGCTGGTTTCTCTGTCTGAAGGACTGGAAGCGACAGAACGTTTCGTGAAGCTGGATGCACTGCGCAAAATTCAGTTCGACATCCTTGAGCGTCTGCAGAACCCGAACGTCATCCGCGAGGAAGTGGAACGTCTGCTGGAAAATATCACCACGCTGGCCGAAGCGGCCTCTCTGGCAACCTCCACTGCCCTGACAGACGAACTGGTCAGCCACGGTGAACTGATGTCCACCCTGCTGTTCGTGGAAATCATGCGCGAACGTAATATTCCGGCGCAGTGGTTTGACGTGCGCAAAGTGATGCGTACCAGCGATCGCTTTGGCCGCGCCGAGCCGGACGTCGAAGCGCTGGCCGAGCTGACCACTCAGCAGCTGGCCCCACGCCTGGCCGATGGCATTGTGATCACCCAGGGCTTTATCGGCAGTGAAGCAAAAGGGCGCACAACAACGCTTGGCCGTGGCGGCAGCGACTACACCGCCGCGCTGCTGGGCGAAGCCCTGCATGCCACCCGTGTCGATATCTGGACTGACGTTCCGGGCATTTACACCACCGACCCGCGCGTCGTTTCCGCGGCCAAACGTATTGATGTCATCGCTTTTGAAGAGGCGGCGGAAATGGCCACCTTCGGCGCGAAAGTGCTGCACCCTGCCACGCTGCTGCCGGCCGTGCGCAGCGATATTCCGGTGTTCGTCGGCTCCAGTAAAGATCCGAAAGCGGGCGGTACGCTGGTCTGCAAGAAAACGGAAAACCCACCGCTGTTCCGCGCGCTGGCCCTGCGCCGTCGCCAGACGCTGGTGACGCTCCACAGCCATAATATGCTGCACTCCCGCGGTTTCCTGGCGGAAGTGTTTGGCATTCTGGCGCGCCATAATATCTCCGTGGATCTGATCACCACTTCTGAAGTGAGCATTGCGCTGACGCTGGACACCACCGGCTCTACCTCCACCGGCGACACCCTGCTGACACAGTCGCTGCTGATTGAGCTGTCTGAGCTGTGCCGCGTGGAAGTGGAAGAAGACCTGGCGCTGGTAGCCATCATCGGCAACAAACTGTCCCGCGCCTGCGGCGTGGGCAAAGAAGTGTTCGGCGTGCTCGACCCGTTCAACATCCGTATGATTTGCTACGGCGCGTCCAGCTATAACCTCTGCTTCCTGGTGCCTGCCGATCAGGCCGAGCAGGTGGTGCAGAAACTTCATCAGAATTTGTTTGAATAAAATTCGTTAGCACGATAAACATTACCTACAAGCCGGGCACAGACCCGGCTTTTTCATAACTAAACAACACGACAATACTGCAAGGAATCCACTATGTTATCCGCCATTACCCGGCTGTTCCCGCTCTGGGCGCTGCTGCTCTCCGTACTCGCGTATTACACTCCCGCCACCTTCACCGGCATTGGTCCGTGGGTCACCACGCTGCTGATGTTGATCATGTTCGGTATGGGTGTACACCTGAAAATCGACGACTTCAAACGTGTACTGTCCCGCCCGGCGCCTGTCGCAGCAGGGATTTTCCTCCACTACCTGGTGATGCCGCTTGCGGCGTGGCTACTGGCAATGGCCTTTAAGATGCCGCCCGACCTCTCCGCCGGAATGGTGTTGGTGGGTAGCGTGGCCAGCGGCACGGCGTCTAACGTGATGATCTACCTGGCAAAAGGCGACGTGGCGCTTTCCGTCACTATCTCTTCCGTCTCAACCCTGGTGGGCGTAATTGCCACACCGCTGTTAACCCGCCTGTACGTGGACGCGCATATTCAGGTGGATGTGATGGGCATGCTGCTGAGCATTCTGCAGATTGTGGTGATCCCGATTGCGCTGGGCCTGGTCATTCACCATCTTTTCCCGCGCGTGGTGAAAGCGGTTGAGCCGTATCTGCCGGCCTTTTCGATGGTCTGTATTCTGGCCATCATCAGCGCCGTGGTGGCGGGCTCCGCGTCGCACATTGCTTCCGTGGGGTTTGTGGTAATCGTCGCTGTGGTGCTGCATAACACCATCGGCCTGCTGGGCGGCTACTGGGGCGGGAAGCTGTTTGGCTTTGACGAATCGACCTGCCGCACGCTGGCAATAGAGGTAGGCATGCAGAACTCCGGCCTGGCGGCAGCGCTCGGGAAAATTTACTTTTCACCGCTGGCGGCACTGCCGGGAGCCCTGTTCTCCGTCTGGCATAACCTCTCCGGTTCGCTGCTGGCGGGCTACTGGTCAGGAAAACCGATAGAAGAAAAGCCACAGGAAAGCGGTGAATATCGTCTTTAAACGTCGGGTGTCGCTACGCTTACCCGACCTACGCTCAAGGTCCGCGTAAGGGTAGCGAGATATTGAAGGGGTTTAACGCCCCTTCTTTTTACGCCCCGGCTGGGTAAAGCGTTTGCCGTTACCCGGTTTGCCGCGTCCTTTCTCTTCCGCCTGTGGCGCCTTGACCACCGGGCGTTTAATCGCCTGGGTTTTCGGTTTCGCTTTGGCCTTCGGCTTCGCTTCGGACGAGGAGTTCTCGATAAGCTTAAACAGCTCGATCAGTTCATCATCGGTTAAATCGCGCCACTCGCCCAGCGGGATACCGGACAGGCTGACGTTCATGATGCGCGTGCGTTCCAGCTTCGTCACTTCATAACCGAAGTATTCGCACATACGGCGGATCTGGCGGTTTAAGCCCTGCACCAGGGTAATGCGGAACGCGAACGGCGCCTCTTTCTTCACCTTACACTTTTTCGTGACGGTCCCAAGGATCGGCACACCGGCGCCCATGCCGCGAATAAACTCGTCCGTGACCGGCTTATTCACCGTCACAATGTACTCTTTCTCGTGATCGTTACCGGCACGCAGGATTTTGTTGACCAGATCGCCGTGGTTGGTGAGGAAAATCAGCCCCTGAGAGTCTTTATCCAGACGGCCGATCGGGAAGATACGGCTGCTGTGGTTCACGAAATCAACAATGTTATCCCGCTCGCCATCTTCCGTGGTGCTGACAATCCCAACCGGTTTATTCAACGCGATAAACACCAGGTCTTCAGCATCGCGCGGTTCGATGAGCTGACCATTCACTTTTACCACGTCGCCAGGCATCACCTGGTCACCAATCGTGGCGCGTTTGCCGTTGAGGAACACGTTACCCTGTTCAATGTAACGGTCCGCCTCGCGACGTGAGCAGATCCCGCTCTCGCTAATGTATTTGTTTAATCGGGTTGATTGAGTTGGCAGCATAGTTTCTCCTGTGAAGGCGAAATATACCTTACCTTGAGGCTGACAAAAAAGTGTTAGTAACCGTTGATCAAAAAATCGAGTGCATCCCGCAGTGAAGCCCGGTTAAGCGTAAGATCGGCAACACGTTCGCCTAACTCTTTTGGCGATATGCCTGCCATCATATGCATCATTACCACGCAGGGCTTTCCCGCGATCTCAACGACAGGACACACTTTCTCAGGTGGACGAATACCGCCTAGCTGGCTTAATTCAACGGCGGGAGCGACCAGTACATGTTTCATCACATTGGCAACGGGATGCTGCATATTGATAAGCCATGGATAAGCTTTTCTTCCATTGCCTGCGTTCTCATAAGCAAAATACTGCTTCATCAGAACGATCTCTGAAAGTCACTAAAGGAGCCGTTTTCATCAACCCACTGATTAATGGCGTCAATCGAAGCTTTATTTTCTGCCAGCCACTCTGCACGCCGATGTTCACGAAACTGTTCCTGCAAAGCCGCCGTGAGCACGGCAGAAAGATTAAGTTTAAGCCTTCGCGCCTCTTCAAGGATGTCGGGCGACAGGGAAACATTCACTGATTTTTTAATGCTATTAGCACCGCGCATGAGAACCCCCATTGGAATGCGCATGAATTGGCGAAGTGTAGCGTAATAATTGAGCATTTTCTATTCCCTTAAAATTGTAAGGGTTGAAGAATAAATTGCTCTTTAGGGGGAGTCACGCCTCGCAAATCCGTTTTGCGAGGCGCTTTCAGAGATTAATACTCATCCCGCCCGTCATCTTCATCCGGCTGTTCCATCACGCTGTACGCCACCGCACAGAACAACGAGTTAAGGCGTTTCATATCCCCCAGCAGCCCCAGGTGCAGGGAGCTGGTTTCGATACTTTGCACGTTCTGTTGGTGCAGACGTTCCACGTGGGCGTGCGAGTAGCGGCGGTTGAGGATACGGAAGCGATGCTTGTTGCGGCGCAGGCGGCGCGCGCTTGGCACGTCGCTGGAAAAGAAGACCAGCATGGCCAGCTTCAGGTTGCTAAGAAGTTGTTCGTGCAGAGCTTCCAGCTCCTTCAGCCCTTCGACGGAGAATGCACGGCGGGCGGCCAGAGATTTGTCAGCAATTTCACTGCCCATCCGCTCCACAATATCCGAAGCCTGCTCAAGGTTAAGCGACATCTCAATAATTTCAGCCCAGCGGCGAGACTCCTCCTCCGCCAGTTCATCCTGCGGAATGCGCGCCAGATAGAGCTTGATGGCGGTATAGAGCACGTTGATATCGTCCGCCAGCCTGCGCAACTCTTTCTCTTCTCGCGGCTCGCCGTGCATCACCTTTTGCAGGCCTTCGAGCATGGTTTCCATGGCGTCGCCCATGCGAAGCGTCTCGCGGGCGGCATTCGCCAGCGCCAGCGCCGGCGTATCCAGCGCGGAGGTATCCAGATGCTTCGGTTTCAGGCGAGCGTCCAGCTCCGGTTCATCCTGGATCAGGCGCTCACAGAAGCGGGCCATCGGCTCGGCAAAGGGGACCATCGCCAGGCAACGTACCAGGTTGTAAAAGACGTGGAAGTAAATCACCAGCTCCGCCTTCGGCAGCGGGAGGTTGTCCATCAGGTTCGCCAGCGGATGGACAAACGGCAGAATGATCAGGCTGCCCACCAGCTTAAACAGCAGGCTACCCAGGGCCACGCGACGGGCGGCAGCGTTGGCGGCGCTGTTATTGAGCATCGCCAGCAGGCCAGAGCCGAGGTTAGCCCCGATCACCAGGCACAGCGCAACCGGGAAGGAGATCGCCCCGGCGGCGGTGAGCGTTGCCGTCAGCAGCACGGCGGCCAGGCTGGAGTAGCTGACGATGGCAAACACCGCGCCAATCAGCGCGTCCAGCATGATGTCACCGGTCAGGGAGGCGAAGATGACCTGAACACCGTTGGCCTCAGTAATAGGGGTGACGGCCTGAACAATCAGCTCCAGCGCCAGCAGGATCAACCCAAGGCCAATCCCCACGCGCCCAAGCTGCCCGGCCCGCGTCTGTTTGCGTCCGAGGAAGAAGATGACGCCAATGAAAATCAGCAGCGGCGACAGCCAGGAGAGATCGAACGTCAGGATACGCGCCATGAGCGCGGTACCCACGTCCGCCCCCAGCACAATGACCAGCGCCGGGGCCAGCGCCACCAGATCCTGCGCCACAAAGGAGGTGACAAGCAGTGTTGTGGCGTTACTGCTCTGCACCAGTGCCGTCACGCCAATGCCCGCGCAGAAGGCGAGCGGCTTCTTCTCAACGCTGTTGCTGAGAACGGTGCGTAAACGGGCACCAAAGACGCGCATTACGCCGGTACGAACGATATGGGTGCCCCAGACGAGCAGTGCGACTGCAGAGAGCAGATGTAACAAGGTCAGCACGGAAGGTTTTCCTCCTTATCGTTATTCGTTTTCCTTAGGTTCAGTATAAGGGTTTAAACGTAAGAAAGAGACAGGGCGCCCAATGAGCGCCCTGTTTGTTGTAAGGAAAAGTGACGTCAGTCCGCGTCGTAGCCTAAATTCGGTGCTAACCAGCGCTCCACTTCAGCAACGCTCATGCCTTTACGCAGGGCATAATCTTCAATCTGATCCCGCTGCAGCTGCGCCACGGCGAAATATTTGCTGTCAGGATGGCTGAAGTACCAGCCGGAAACGGACGCCCCCGGCCACATGGCGAACGACTCCGTGAGCTTCATCCCGGTATGCGCCTCTACGTCCAGTAATGTCCAGATGGTGCCTTTTTCGGTGTGCTCCGGACAGGCCGGATAACCCGGTGCCGGACGAATGCCCTGGTAGTTCTCGCGGATCAGCTCCTCGTTGCTGAGGTTCTCATTGGCCGCGTAGCCCCAGTGCACCTTACGTACGCGCTCATGCAGGTACTCGGCGAAGGCTTCCGCCAGGCGGTCGGCAATCGCTTTCACCATGATTTTATTGTAATCATCGTGCTGCGCTTCAAAAGCGTCCGCCAGGGCATCTTCTTCCAGACCACCGGTCACGGCGAAGGCACCGATATAATCCGCTTTACCGGAAAGCTTCGGCGCCACGAAATCGGCCAGGCAGTAGTTGGCAAAGCCCACTTTTTCGGTTTGCTGACGCAGATGGCGGCTGACCGCCAGCACATGGGTGCGGGTTTCATCACGATAAATTTCAATGTCATCGCCCACGCGGTTCGCCGGGAAGAGCCCGACCACGCCCCGCGGGTTAAGGGTTTTCTCTGCGCTGAGCTTATCGAGCATATCGTTGGCGTCTTTAAACAAGCGCTTCGCCTCATCACCGACCACCTCATCCTCGAGGATGCGCGGATATTTACCCGCTAGCGACCAGGTCATAAAGAACGGAGTCCAGTCGATGTAGTTGCGCAGCGTTTCGATGCTGGCGGTCACCTCCTGCACGCCCAGCCGATGGGCCACCGGCGGCGTATAGCTCGACCAGTCAAAGGCCAGATCGTTATCGCGTGCCGCCTGCAGCGTTACCGGTGGCGTACGCGGTTTCTTGCGGGAATGCTGGATGCGGACGGTTTCGTACTCTTTACGGGTACGCGCCACAAAGTCATCGCGCTGGGTGTCGGAGAGCAGCGCGGAGACCACGCCAACGGTGCGCGAGGCGTTCTGCACGTACACCGTCGGGCCGCTGTAGTTCTGTTCGATTTTAACTGCCGTGTGCGCTTTAGAGGTGGTCGCCCCGCCAATCAGCAGCGGAATGGTGAAGCCCTGACGCTCCATCTCTTTCGCCACGTTAACCATCTCGTCCAGCGACGGTGTGATCAGCCCGGAGAGGCCAATCAGGTCGGCATTCACTTCGCGCGCGGTCCTGAGGATTTTATCCGCCGGGACCATCACGCCGAGGTCGATAATTTCGTAGTTATTACACTGCAGCACCACGCCGACGATGTTCTTGCCGATGTCATGCACGTCGCCCTTCACGGTGGCAATGACCATTTTGCCGTTGCTGGAACCCTGCTCTTTGCTGGCTTCGATAAACGGCTCCAGGTATGCCACGGCCTGCTTCATTACGCGGGCAGACTTCACCACCTGGGGCAGGAACATCTTGCCCTCACCGAACAGATCGCCCACCACGTTCATGCCGTCCATCAGCGGCCCTTCGATCACTTCAATCGGACGGGCTGACTGCTGACGCGCCTCTTCGGTATCCTGTTCGATAAACTCGGTGATGCCTTTGACCAGCGAATATTCCAGGCGTTTTTTCACGTCCCAGGTGCGCCACTCGGCCTGCTGAACATTGGCTGCGTCATCCGACTTGCTGCCACGGTATTTTTCGGCCAAATCCAGCAACCGCTCGGTCGCGTCGTCGCGGCGGTTAAGGATCACATCTTCTACCGCGTCGCGTAGCTCCGCAGGCAGGTCGTCATAAATTGCCAGCTGTCCGGCATTGACGATCCCCATGTCCATCCCGTTGCGGATGGCGTAATAGAGGAACACGGCGTGAATCGCTTCACGCACCGGGTCGTTACCGCGGAACGAGAACGAGACGTTCGACACGCCGCCGGAGATCAGCGCATGCGGCAGCTCGCGTTTGATGTCTTCACACGCGCCGATAAAATCCTGGGCGTAGTTGTTGTGCTCTTCAATCCCGGTCGCGACGGCGAAGATATTCGGGTCAAAGATGATGTCTTCCGGCGGGAAGCCCACCTCTTCGGTTAAAATCTTGTACGCGCGGCGGCAAATCTCGATTTTGCGCTCGCGGGTGTCGGCTTGGCCCACTTCGTCAAAGGCCATCACCACCACGGCGGCCCCGTAGCGGCGCACCATCTTCGCGTGGTGGATAAAGATGTCCACGCCCTCTTTCATCGAGATGGAGTTGACGATGCCTTTCCCCTGAATGCACTTCAGCCCTTTTTCGATGACCTCCCATTTGGAGGAGTCAATCATGATCGGCACGCGGGCGATATCCGGCTCACCGGCAATCAGGTTGAGGAAACGCACCATCGCAGCTTCGGCGTCGAGCATCCCCTCATCCATGTTGATATCGATAATCTGAGCGCCGCTCTCCACCTGCTGGCGGGCGACGTCCAGCGCTTCGCTGTACTTCTCTTCTTTAATCAGGCGCTTGAACTTCGCCGAGCCGGTGACGTTAGTACGTTCACCCACGTTCACAAACAGGCTGTCTTCGCCGATGGTCAACGGCTCAAGGCCGGAAAGACGACAGGCAACGGGAAGCTCCGGCAGCTTGCGCGGCGGCAGTCCGGCTACGGCGTTGCTCATCGCGGCGATGTGCGCCGGCGTGGTGCCACAGCAGCCGCCGACGATGTTCAGGAAGCCGGACTCGGCCCATTCGCGAATTTGTGCCGCCATGGTGTCGGCATCCAGATCGTACTCACCAAACGCATTCGGCAGACCGGCGTTCGGGTGGGCGGTGACGTAGCATTCCGCAATACGCGACAGCTCCTGCACGTACTGGCGCAGCTCATCCGGCCCCAGCGCACAGTTCAGGCCGAAGGAGAGGGCCTCCGCATGCCGCAGCGAGTTGTAAAACGCTTCAGTTGTCTGGCCGGACAGGGTACGGCCCGAGGCGTCGGTGATGGTGCCGGAAATCATGATCGGCAGGTCAACGCCCAGCGCCTCGAACTCCTCTTTCACCGCGTAAATCGCGGCTTTGGCGTTGAGGGTGTCGAATACCGTTTCAATCAGGATCAGATCGGAACCGCCTTCCACCAGCGCTCTGGTCGATTCACGATAGGCCACGACCAGCTGGTCAAAGGTGATATTACGAAACGCCGGGTCGTTCACGTCCGGTGAAATCGACGCGGTGCGGTTAGTGGGACCCAGCACTCCTGCAACGTAGCGCGGTTTCTCCGGCGTGCGGGCCGTCCACTCATCGGCACAGGCGCGCGCCAGTTTCGCGGCTTCATAGTTGATTTCCGCCGACAGGGATTCCATCTGGTAATCCGCCATGGCGATGGTTGTCGAGTTAAAGGTGTTGGTTTCAATAATATCCGCACCCGCCTCGAAGTAGGCGTTGTGGATATCCTTGATCACTGACGGCTTGCTGAGCACCAGCAGGTCGTTGTTTCCTTTCAGGTCGCATGGCCAGTCAGCGAAGCGTTCGCCGCGGAAATCGTCTTCGCTCAGGCGATAGCCCTGGATCATAGTGCCCATACCGCCGTCCAGCACCAGAATTCGTTCATTTAACTGCGCACGCAGTTGCTCTACTTTGCTGCTCACACTTGCTCCCGACAACGCTCAACAAGGCCAAAAGGCTGCGTCCCATACTGGCACAATCTCGCAGGGTGGAAAAGTCACTCAGGGGTAACATGAGACATGTTCACCATCACTCCTCCGATCAGTCAGGATAACGGTTGCAAATTCACCAAATAAAACGAAAATGATTTCCACGATACAGAAAAAGGAGATCGTCATGGTCGCGACCGTTCCCGCTAAACGCGGCAGAAAACCTGCTGCCACCGCCACCGCCGCACAACAGGGCGGACAGGTTCAATCGCTCACGCGCGGTCTGAAGCTGCTGGAGTGGATAGCCGAGTCGCACAGCAGCGTGGCCCTGACGGAGCTGGCGCAGCAGGCGGGCCTGCCGAACTCCACAACCCACCGGCTGCTGACCACCATGCAACAGCTGGGCTTTGTCCGTCAGGTCGGCGAGCTGGGGCACTGGGCGGTAGGCGCCCATGCGTTTATCGTCGGCAGCAGCTTCCTGCAGAGTCGCAACCTGCTGGCGATTGTGCACCCGATTCTGCGCAAACTGATGGAAGATTCCGGTGAGACGGTAAACCTGGCGGTGCTCGACCAGAGCGACCATCAGGCGATCATTATTGATCAGGTTCAGTGCACGCAGCTGATGCGCATGTCAGCCCCCATTGGCGGCAAGCTGCCGATGCACGCGTCGGGCGCGGGGAAAGCGTTTCTGTCACAGCTGAGCGAGGAACAGGTGACAGGGCTGCTGCACCGCAAGGGACTGCATGCCTATACGCACGCTACGCTGGTGTCGCCGGTGCATCTGAAAGAAGATTTGGCCCTGACCCGCAAGCGCGGCTATTCGTTCGACGACGAGGAGCACGCCCTGGGCCTGCGCTGTATTGCGGCCTGTATTTTTGACGAGCACCGCGAACCGTTTGCCGCCATCTCCATCTCCGGGCCGATTTCCCGCATGACCGATGATCGGGTCACCGAGCTGGGTGCGCTGGTGATTAAGGCGGCAAAAGAGGTGACCCTGGCGTATGGTGGGATCCGTTAGGCATGCATTGCCGGGTGGCGGCTTCGCCTTACCCGGCCTGCATGATGCCCTCTGAAAACCGGATGCAAAACCGCTGCTTACGGCGGTAAGCGTAGACATCTTCCACATGTCCGTTTTTAATCCGCGTTTGCAGCCCCCGCCAGTAGCTGGCGCGGAACAGATCCTCGTGCATCTCTTCAAATAACGGCCCAATGCGCGGGTCAGCGCACAGCCAGTGGCGAAACTCTTCAGGAAAGACATCGCCCGGTGAGACGCTGTACCACGGCTCGCCGGAAAGCTCATCTTCCGGATAACGGGGCGGTGGGATATCGCGGAAATTCACTTCTGTCATGTAGCAAATTTCGTCGTAATCGTAGAACACCACGCGTCCGTGACGCGTGACGCCGAAGTTCTTATACAGCATATCGCCGGGGAAAATATTGGCCGCGGCAAGCTGGCGAATCGCGTTGCCGTACTCTTCAATGGCATCACGCAGCGCCTGGCCTTCGGACTGCTCCAGCCAGATATTCAGCGGCACCATGCGGCGTTCAATGTAGAGATGGCTTATTACGATTTTGTCGCCAAGATCGGTGATTTTACCCGAGGCTTCCTGCAGTAAAAGGGTCATGAGCGCCGGATCGATCTGCTGCTTATCCAGCACAAAGTTTTCGAACTCCTGAGTATCCGCCATGCGCCCGACGCGATCGTGCTCCTTCACCAGCTGGTAGCAGGCACGAACGTGTGCCGCGGTCATCTCTTTCTGCGGCGCGAATTTATCTTTGATCACCTTAAATACGCGGTCGAAGCCCGGAAGGGTAAATACCAGCATCACCATGCCGCGAATGCCGGGCGCTTCAATAAACTGCTCATCGGCGGTGGTGACATAGCGCAGGTATTCCCGGTAGCTTTCCGTTTTAGCGTGCTTCTGACAGCCAATCGCCATATACAGCTCGGCCGTGGTTTTGCCCGGCAGGATCTCACGCAACCACTCCACGAGCGCGGCCGGTAACGGGGCATAGACCATAAAGTAGGAGCGGGCGAAGCCAAACACAATGCTGGCCTCCGCGCTGGTGGTCAGGCAGGTATCGACAAACAGTTCGCCGTCATCGGTACGATGGATGGGCAGCAGAAACGGCAGAATGGCCGAGGGTGTAATCAGTTTACCGACCAGCCATGCAGCTTTATTGCGGTAGAAAAGCTCATTAGCGACCTGCAAATGGCTGTGGCTGAGCACCTCCGTGCCGAAGGTTTCAATAAGATGGGCGTGGATATAACCAATATCCCGGGCTTTATTCTCCCAGGGTAAGCGCAGCGGCAAATCAGTTAGCACACGATGCAGGAGCTTTTCCCATCCGCTATCAGGGAAGAAATCTTTGGCCAGCGGACGCGGAATGGTACGAAAGCGTCGCTCGGGCTGGGAGCTGAAGATAAATAACCGCTCAGGAGATAATGAGCGGTGGTCAAATAACCGGCAATAGACGGAGTTAAAAAAGCTCTCCGCAATCTCGAAGCGCGGGTAGTCCGGTAACAAATGGGTGTAATGATCCTTCACGCGCAGCAAAAATTCCGCATCCGGGCTTTTACCGTCGGTAATACAGCGCAACTGCTCCACCACCAGACCCACGTGGTGGTCGTAAAGATGGATACGCTGCTTCATCGCCTGCTGCACCGCATGCCAGTCAGCGTGTTCAAAGCGCTGCTGAGCGCCGGAGGTCACTTCCAGAAAACGTCCATACTGGGCATCAAAGCCCTGCAGAATAGTTTGGGCAATCAGTAATTCCAGACCACGCGACATATATTCCCCTTACCCCTCACCCCGGCCCTCTCCCCTCCGGGGAGAGGGTTAGGGTGAGGGGAGGAAAACATCAGAACTGTGCTTCTTCCGTTGATCCTGTTAAAGCGGTGACGGAGGAGGCGCCACCCTGAATGATGGTCGTCACGTTATCGAAGTAGCCGGTTCCCACCTCCTGCTGATGTGAAACGAAGGTATAGCCCTCTTTACCGGCGGCAAATTCTGGCTGCTGTACCTTCTCAACATAGTGCTTCATCCCCTCGCCCTGCGCGTAGGCATGGGCCAGGTCGAACATGTTGAACCACATGCTGTGGATACCCGCCAGGGTGATGAACTGGTACTTGTAGCCCATATCGGACAGCTGCTGCTGGAAGCTGGCGATGGTTTTATCGTCCAGATTCTTCTGCCAGTTGAAGGACGGCGAGCAGTTATAGGCCAGCAGTTTGCCCGGGTATTTCGCGTGGATGGCATCGGCAAAGCGTTTTGCCAGCGCCAGATCCGGCGTGGAGGTTTCACACCAGACCAGGTCCGCGTACGGGGCGTACGCCAGGCCACGGCTGATCGCCTGCTCAATGCCCGCATGGGTGCGATAGAACCCTTCGCTGGTGCGCTCGCCGGTAATAAACTCGCTGTCGTACGGGTCGCAGTCCGAGGTGATCAGGTCAGCCGCGTCCGCATCGGTACGGGCAATGACCAGCGTCGGCACGCCGAGCACGTCAGCGGCCAGACGCGCCGCTACCAGCTTCTGAATCGCTTCCTGGGTCGGGACGAGAACTTTTCCGCCCATGTGCCCGCACTTCTTCACGGAGGCCAGCTGATCTTCAAAGTGAACGGCCGCTGCACCGGCCGCAATCATCGATTTCATCAGCTCAAATGCGTTCAGCACGCCGCCGAAGCCCGCTTCCGCATCCGCAACGATCGGCAGGAAGTAGTCAATAAAGCGCGGATCGCCAGGTTCGATACCGGCAGCCCACTGGATCTGATCCGCACGGCGGAAGGTGTTGTTGATCCGATCCACGACCGACGGCACCGAGTTAGCGGGATAGAGCGACTGATCCGGATACATGCTGGACGCCAGGTTGGCATCCGCCGCGACCTGCCAACCGGAGAGATAAATAGCTTCAATGCCTGCCTTCGCCTGCTGCAGTGCCTGACCGCCGGTCAGCGCACCGAGGCTGTTGATATAGCCCTTTTTGGAACCGCCGTGCAGCAGCTTCCACATTTTCGCTGCACCGTTCTGGGCCAGCGTGCATTCCGGATTGACCGAGCCGCGTAATTTCACCACCTCTTCCGCGCTATAAGGACGGCGGATGCCTTCCCAGCGAGGCTGTGTCCACTCTTTCTTTAATTCTTCGATTTGTTGGGTACGGGTTTTCATGTGCAGATGCTCCATATTGTTATGTGGTGAGTTACGCCAGGAAGCGGTAGCCCGGCAGGGTCAGGAAGTCGATTAAGTCATCTGATGTGGTGATTTGCTCCATCAGGCGCGCGGCGTCGTCAAAACGTCCGCTGCTGAAGCGGTGTTCGCCCAGCTCGTCCTGGATCACCCGCATCTCTTCAGCCAGCATCTGGCGGAACAGGGATTTGGTCACCGGCTTGCCGTTGCTGAGCGTTTTTTGATGGTGGATCCACTGCCAGATTGAGGTGCGTGAGATCTCTGCCGTCGCGGCATCTTCCATCAGGCCATAGATCGGTACACAGCCGTTGCCGGAGATCCACGCTTCGATGTACTGCACGGCGACGCGGATATTGGCGCGCATGCCCTCTTCGGTACGTTCACCTGCGCACGGAGCCAGCAGCTGTTCTTCCGCCGTTGGGGCATCCTCTTCGCGCGTGACGAACAGTTGGTTTTTGTTGTCACCGAGTACGCGGTTGAAGACCTCCATTGCCGTATCGGCCAGGCCGGGATGCGCAATCCACGTGCCGTCGTGACCGTTACGTGCTTCAAGCTCTTTATCGGCTTTCACCTTGTTGAGCACCTGGTTGTTACGCTCAGCATCTTTGCTCGGGATAAAGGCCGCCATACCGCCCATCGCAAAAGCGCCGCGCTTGTGGCAGGTTTTGATCAGCAGACGCGAGTAGGCGCTGAGGAAAGGTTTATCCATGGTGACAACCTGGCGGTCCGGCAGCACGCGGTCGGGATAGTTTTTCAGGGTTTTGATATAGCTGAAAATATAGTCCCAGCGCCCACAGTTCAGGCCAACAATGTGGTCGCGCAGGGCATGGAGAATTTCGTTCATCTGGAACACTGCGGGCAATGTTTCAATCAGCAGTGTGGCCTTGATGGTGCCACGCGGCAGGTTGAAACGATCTTCCGCATAGCTGAACACCTCGCTCCACCAGGCCGCTTCCTGCCAGGCCTGCGTTTTAGGCAGATAGAAATACGGGCCGCTACCTTTTGCCAGCAGGGCTTTATAGTTGTGGAAGAAATAGAGCGCAAAATCAAACAGGCTTCCCGGAATGGCTTCCCCGCGCCAGGTAACATGTTTTTCCGGCAGATGCAGACCGCGTACGCGACAGATCAGCACCGCCGGGTTCGGTTTGAGTTGATAAATTTTACCGGCTTCGTTGGTATAGCTGATGGTGCCGTTCACGGCATCGCGCAGGTTGATCTGACCCTCGATGACCTTACGCCAGTCCGGTGCCAGCGAGTCTTCAAAATCGGCCATAAAGACTTTAACGTTCGCGTTCATGGCGTTGATCACCATTTTACGCTCTACCGGACCGGTGATCTCAACGCGACGATCCTGTAAGTCGTCAGGAATGCCGCGGATTTTCCATTCACTACGGCGAATGGAAGCGGTTTCCGAAATAAAACCAGGCAACTTGCCGTTATCAATTTCCTGCTGCTGATGAATGCGTGCCGCCAGCAGCTTATTACGCTGTGGCGTAAAACGAGTTACCAGTTCAGTCAGAAATTCTACCGCTTCTGCCGTCAATACTTGCTGTTCCTGCTCGCCATACGGCTGGGTAAAGGCCAGTTCATCGACCGTCGTTGCCTGTTGAGTCATTACTCTGCTCCTCATCAAAGATCCAAAATCACGCCCCCGATGCGAACGAAAGATCGTTGGGTAGTTTTCGCTCAGCAGAATTAAGACTATCTCCATTTTTTCTAAAATCAAAAACAATTTCCATTTTAATTTAAAATAACAGGCAACCAATTGATTTTAATGAGATTAAAGTTACCTCGCTTGATGAGTGGAATTTCGGAAATAAAAAAGGCACCCGAAGGTGCCTGATGTGAATAGCTGAAACGCTTTAGGATCGTTTAGTGCAGACGATTACTCCAGCGTCGGATTCATGTGACGCAGATCGTATGGCGTGATCTGGTAGACGTAATAGTTGAGCCAGTTGGTAAAAAGTAAATTCCCGTGGCTGCGCCAGGTGGCTCTCGGTGTGTTTTGTGGATCGTTTTTCGGGAAATAGTTGTACGGCACATCCGGGTTAAGGCCCGCTTCGACATCACGGAAATACTCTGACGCGAGGGTATACGGATCGTACTCCGGATGTCCGGTCACAAAGGCAATGCGTTTATCTTTGCTGGCAAACAGGTAAGCATCGCCATCCTCTGTTTCAGCCAGGATCTCCAGATCGGTGTAATCACGTATCAGCTGCGCCGGGAAATCGGCATAACGTGAATGTGGCGCCAGGAAAGAATCATCAAACCCGCGCGTCAGCAGAGCATGGGGATGGAGAATGTGGTGTTCGTACACGCCGGAGAGCTTTTCAGTGCGGGTTTGCTTGGGGATGCCATAAAGAATATTCAGAGCGGCTTGTACCGCCCAACAGACAAACAATGTCGACGTGACGTGATCTTTTGCCCACTCCAGCACCTGTTTGATCTGCGGCCAGTAGGCAACATCGTTGAATTCAACCAGACCCAGCGGGGCACCGGTCACAATCAGTCCGTCGAAGTTTTCGCCCTGAATGTCATCGAAGTTGCAGTAGAAGGTGTTCAGATGCTCAGAAGGCGTATTACGCGACTCTCGGGCATCGATTCGCAGGAGCTGAATATCCACCTGCAGCGGGGAGTTCGAGAGCAAACGCAGGAACTGGTTTTCAGTTTCAATCTTCTTCGGCATCAGATTGAGAATAAGCACCTTCAGCGGGCGAATTTCCTGAACTGTCGCACGTGAAGCCGTCATAACGAAGACGTTTTCTTCACGTAAGAAATTGACGGCTGGTAGCTCGTCCTGCACCCGAATCGGCATAACCTTACTTCCTCACAGTATACGTATAAACGTTTAGACATCCAGACAGCTAACGATACCCAGAAATGATCGGAATGTCGAGTCTGCAAGGCGAAGGTGAGAAAGTTTCAGGGAGAGGGAGAAAAACA
>NZ_RXRN01000028.1:0-56117 GCF_003986875.1 Enterobacter sp. WCHEn090032 | reverse complement strand
AGGGAGAGGGAGCAAACCCGGCAATGTCCTAGATCGCCAGAGCTAACTTCGTCCCCTGCGCAATCGCGCGCCGTGCATCCAGCTCCATCGCCACATCACACCCGCCGATCAAGTGCACCGTTTTCCCGGCGTCACGCAACGGATCCGCCAGATCGCGCCTCGGCTCCTGGCCGGCGCACAAAATGACATGATCCACGCGCAGTAGCTGCGGCTCACCGCCGATCGTGACGTGCAGGCCCTCATCGTCGATCTTCTGGTAACTTACCGCCGGGATCATCTTCACCCCACGCGATAGCAGGGTGGCGCGGTGGATCCAGCCGGTGGTTTTCCCCAGCCCTTCGCCCGGCTTACTCGCTTTGCGCTGCAGCATCACGATCTTTCGTGGGCTTTTCGGCAGCTGTGGCCCTTCCGGACGCAGGCCGCCGGACTGGTTCAGGCTGGTGTCGATCCCCCATTCCACGCAAAATTCGGCAATATTCTGGCTGGTGGCCTCGCCCGGCTGGCTTAAGTACATGGCGGTATCAAAGCCGATCCCACCGCAGCCGATAATCGCCACTTTCTCCCCAACCGGTGCTTTGTCACGCAGCACGTCGAGATAGCTCAGAACCTTCGGATGATCGATACCCTCGATTGCAGGCGTGCGTGGGGCGATACCGCTCGCCAGGATCACCTCGTCGAACGCCAGCAGATCGGCCGCTTTTACCCACTGATTGAGCCGCAGATCCACGCCCGTCAGGTCGATCATCCGACGGTAGTAGCGCAGGGTTTCATAGAACTCCTCTTTGCCGGGGATCTGTTTGGCGATATTAAACTGCCCGCCAATATCACCGGCGGCATCAAACAGTGTCACGCTGTGCCCGCGCGAGGCGGCATTAACCGCAAACGCCAGGCCCGCAGGGCCTGCACCCACAACCGCCAGGCGTTTTTTGTGGACCGCCGGAATGACCGGCATTTTGGTTTCATGGCAGGCACGCGGGTTGACGAGACAGGAGGTGACCTTGCCGACGAAGATCTGATCAAGACAGGCCTGGTTACAGCCGATGCAGGTGTTGATCTCATCCGCACGGCCGCTTTGCGCTTTGGACAGCAGTTCGGCATCGGCCAGGAACGGCCGCGCCATGGAGACCATATCGGCATCCCCGCGTGATATCACATCGTCCGCCACCTGCGGGTCGTTAATACGGTTGGTGGTGACCAGCGGAACAGAGACTTTCCCTTTCAGCTTGCGCGTCACCCAACTGAACGCCGCACGCGGTACCGGGGTGGCGATGGTCGGGATACGCGCCTCGTGCCAGCCAATACCGGTGTTAATAAGGGTGGCGCCGGCGGCTTCAATCGCCTGCGCCAGCTGCACGGTTTCGTCGAAGGTGCCGCCGCCCTCCACCAGGTCGAGCATCGACAGGCGGAAAATAATAATAAAATCAGCCCCCGCACGTTCGCGCACCGCGCGTACCACCTCCACGGCAAAGCGCATGCGGCGGGCATAGTCGCCGCCCCAATCGTCGTCACGCTGGTTGGTGCGCGCGGCGAGGAACTCGTTAATCAGATAGCCTTCGGAACCCATGACCTCGACGCCGTCATAACCCGCTTCACGGGCCAGCGCGGCGCAGCGTGCGAAGTCGTCAATCAGCGCCAGGATCTCGTCGTGGCTGAGAGCATGGGGCGTGAAATGGTTAATCGGCGCCTGAATGGCGGAGGGGGCCACCAGATTCGGCTGGTAGCTGTAGCGCCCGGTGTGGAGGATTTGCAGGGCGATTTTGCCGCCCTCACGGTGTACCGCGTCGGTCACTATGCGGTGGTGCGGCAGCTGTGACGCATCGTTTAACACCGCGCCGCCCTCCATACCGACGCCGGAAGGGGCAGGAGCCACGCCGCCGGTGACAATCAGCGCCACCCCGTGGCGCGCGCGCTCGGCATAGAAGGCCGCCAGACGCTCGGCCCCGTCCGGATGCTCCTCCAGCCCGGTGTGCATCGAGCCCATCAGCACGCGGTTTTTGAGGGTGGTAAACCCCAGATCGAGGGGGGCGAATAACGACGGGTAGCGGCTCATAGTCTCTTCCAGTGTAAAATTATTGTTATGTGGTCGGATGAGTTACTAATTTAGCCAGCGGCGGAAGAAAGGTAAAAGCGGGATCGAATGATTGTGATAGATCTCAAAGAACTTCGCCCCTCACCTAACCCTCTCCCCAAAGGGGAGAGGGGACTGGCCGGTGCGGTCTTAATGTATTGGCTCGATCTGGTTTTCTCCCTCGCCCCTTTGGGGAGAGGGCCGGGGTGAGGGGGATGCCCGCACCAGCCCCGGCGCCTGCCACATCGACGTCGTCAGCCCGCTGTCCACCAGCCCAAGCTGGTCGGCGTATACCGCCTGCCACTTCTGCATCATACCGTCGTAGAGCTCGCGATGCTGTGGGTTCGGCGTGAACTCGCGGCTCCATTTCACCAGCCGCTCGCCCGTCGAGGCCATATCCGCAAACAGTCCCGCGCCTGTTCCGGCCGCGATCGCGCAGCCCAGCGCCGTGGCTTCTTTCACTTCCGGCACACGCACCGGCAGGCCGGTAACGTCGCTTAAAATCTGGCTCCACAGGGCGCCTTTTGACCCGCCGCCCGCGAAGACGAGGCTCTCAAACGTCACGCCGGAAAAGCGGGATATCTGCGCCAGGTTACAGGCCGAGACAATTGCCGCGTTCTCTTCCAGCGCGCGGAACAGCGTCGCTTTGTTGCACTTTTCCGGGTCGATGGAGAGGTTAATAAACGACGGTGCAGCGTGGTACCACTGCTTAAAATGCATCGCGTCGGAGAAGATCGGCATCACCCCGTGGGAACCTGCCGGCACGCGGCTGGCCATCTCTTCCAGCAGGGAATAGGTGTCCATCCCCATCCGTTCGGCAATCAGTTTTTCCTCGGCACAAAAGGCGTCGCGGAACCAGCGCATGGTCAGCCCGGTAAAGAAGCTGATCGACTCCGCCTGCGCCATGCCGGGGATGACGTGCGGGTTCACGCGGATGTTCATTTCAGGATCGGTGCGTACCTGCGGCAGGTTGACCACCTGCTGCCAGAAGGTGCCGCCCAGCACCGCCGTCTGCCCGGCGCGTACCACGCCCAGCCCCAGACAGCCCAGCTGCACGTCACCGCCGCCCATCACCACCGGGGTCCCTTCTCGCAGTCCGCTCTGCTGCGCGGCGTCATGGGTGATGGCCCCCAGCACGGTGCCGGTCTCTTTCACCGGCGAGAGGATATCGGCCCGCAGCCCGGCCATGTCCAGCAGCGCCGGACGCCAGTCGCGGGAGAAGAGATCCAGCATGCCGGTGGTGCCCGCGTTGGAGGGGTCAACGGCCAGCTCGCCGGAGAGTTTCGCCGCCAGCCAGTCGCTGATCATGGTGATGGTTGCGGCCTTGCGGTAGATGTCCGGACGATGGTGCGCCAGCCACAGCAGGCGCGGCATCGCGCTCAGGGCCAGGGTCTGGCCGGAAACGTCGTACACTTCGGATTCAAAACGGTCGTCGTGGATCTCTTTGAGCTCCGCCACCTCGCGGCTGGCGCGGGCGTCAACGTTGGCGCAGGCCCAGATGGCCTCGCCGTTGCGGTCATACAGCACAATCCCTTCGCGCATTGAGCAGCAGGCGACGGACTGAATATCCGCCGCGCTCAGGCCCGCTTGCGCCAGCGCCTGGTGAATACACCGGCAGGTCAGTTGCCAGTTGGTGTCGAGGTCAAACTCCATCGAGCCCGGCACATTTTCCACGCTCAGGTGCTTCCACTCGGCCTGACCAACGGCAATCTGGTTGCCCTGTAAATCGAAAATAACGGCGCGAACGCTGCCTGTCCCTGCATCTAACGCTAAAAGGTAACTCATGAGCTTGCCTCGTTGTTAGCGCAGGGCGACTCTTATTCGGCCAGAGCCAGCACCGCGCGGGCTGTCGTCTCTTCCGTCACCAGGCCATTGATACGGCGACCTTTCAGTGCGGCATAAATCGCATCGGCTTTTTCAACACCGCCGGCTACGCCAACGATGGTGGGCAGCTGCGCCAGTTCATCCAGCGTGACGCCCAGTAATTCTTTATGGATCTCCAGCTCCTCGACGCATTCTCCTTCGGCATTGAGGAAATAACCGAGAATGTCGCCGACCGCGCCTTTACGGGCGTACATCAGCTGTTCGCCCTCGCTGATATAGCCGGAGCGCAGTATCGTTGCGTCACGGCGCTGGTTCACCGAACCAATGCCGACCACCGCCACGTCGGCTGCGGTCGCGGCGAGGATCACGTCCCGCACGCTGGTTTCGCGTTTTAAGATCCCGGCAACTTCTGCGGATGACACGCGCAGCGGGGCGGGGATCATGCTGACGCTGCAGGCGGCGTCCAGCTGGCCGATTCCGGTCATATACGGCCCCACGCCACCGGAAAGGGTGACCAGGCGGATCTGCTGTGAGCTGATAAAGCCGCTCAGGTGCTGCAGGCTGCTCATGGTGGTTTCACCAAATCCCACCGCTAACAGCTGGCCGGGTTCCAGCACGCCCATCAGTGACTGCGCAGCGCCAATGCCTAACCGCACACTCATCGGCGGGGTATTCAGGGCAGGCAGTACGCGCACCAGCTTCAGGCCAAAGCGCTGTTGTAGCTCGGTTTCCAGCGCCAGACAGCCCTCGTAGCGGGAATTGATCTGCACCCTGATCACCCCGGACTGACGCCCCTTCTCCAGCAAGCGGGAGATTTTAAGCCGCGGCAGGCCAAGCCGTTCGCCTATGTCATTCTGGGTCAGCCCGTCGTGGTAGTAGCACCAGGCCACGCGGGCCACCAGCTCCTCTTCCGCCAGCGCCAGCCCGGCAAACCGTCCTTCTTCCGCAGTGCGTTTATCGCTCATAGTTGAACTCTTATAAAAATTTAGATCATATGTTCGCGTTGGCGCGCGGGGAAAATGTGAGCCACGCGACAAAACGGATCTTTATGGTGCTTTCTGTTTAATCTGGATCTTAATCGATAAAACTGTGATCCCTGCACGGTTGTAAATATAGTTCACCGTCTACGCTTTTGAACATTATTAAATCTAAAAATCATTTGTTCAGTAGCGGAGCGATGATGACCCCACTTCTTAAAGCGCGCGATATCTGCAAGCAGTTCTCCGGTGTGCCGGTTCTGAAAGGCATTGATTTCACACTGCTTGCGGGTCAGGTACATGCGCTGATGGGTGGTAACGGTGCGGGAAAATCGACGCTGATGAAGATCATCGCCGGGGTTGAGACGCCGGACAGCGGTGAACTTTGTGTCGGGGAGCAGTCATATGCGCGGCTCTCCCCGGTGCAGGCGCACTCGTTAGGCATCTATCTGGTGCCGCAGGAGCCGCTGCTGTTCCCCAACCTGACGGTGAGGGAGAACATCCTTTTCCGCCTGCCGCGCGAACGGGATCTGGAAAAGCGGCTGGCCGATAAGCTCCAGCAGCTGCAGTGCCAGCTTAACCTCGACGCCACCGCCAGCACCCTGGAAGTGGCGGATCAGCAGATGGTGGAGATCCTGCGTGGATTAATGCGCAACGCCAGGATCCTGATCCTTGATGAACCCACGGCCTCGCTCACGCCCGGCGAAACCGAGCGCCTGTTCCGTCAGATCCGTGCCCTTCAGGATCTCGGCGTCGGGATTGTCTTTATCTCCCACAAGCTGCCGGAGATCCGCATGCTTTCGAGCCACGTCTCGGTGATGCGCGACGGTGCGGTGGTGCTGAGCGGCGAAACGGCGCAGTTCGACGATAACGCCCTGATCGCAGCCATGACGCCGGTGAGCCGGGAGAAAGGCTTAAGCGATGCGCAAAAACTGTGGCTGGCGCTGCCGGGCAATCGCCGTACCCAGCCGCAGGACTTTCCGGTGCTGCGGGTGGACTCACTCACCGGGGAGGGGTTTATCGATCTGAGCCTTGAGATCTACGCGGGAGAGATCGTCGGTCTGGCCGGGCTGGTGGGATCCGGGCGCACCGAGTTTGCCGAAACCCTCTACGGCCTGCGCCCGGTGCGCGGCGGGCGGGTCTGGCTGGAGAATCAGGAGATCACTCACGAGTGCGTGGGCGCACGGCTGGACAAAGGCCTGGTCTACCTGCCGGAGGACAGGCAGGTATCCGGTTTGTTCCTGGATGCGCCGGTTCGCTGGAACACGGTGGCCCTGAACGAGCCGTCTCTCTGGCAGCAGCGCAAGCGGGAGTCTGCGGTGGTGGAACGCTACCACCGGGCGCTCGGGATCAAGCTCAACCATGCGGATCAACCCGTGCGCACCCTCTCCGGCGGCAACCAGCAGAAGGTGCTGCTGGCGCGCTGTCTTGAAGCCAATCCATTATTGCTGATCGTCGATGAGCCCACGCGCGGCGTGGACGTGGCGGCGCGGGCCGATATCTATCAGCTGCTCAAAAGCGTGGCGGCGCAGAACGTGGCGGTGCTGATGATCTCAAGCGATCTTGATGAGTTTCCCGGCCTCGCCGATCGCGTGCTGGTGATGCACCAGGGTGTGCTCAGCGGCGAACTGCCGCGCCATGCCGTCAGCCTGGATCGCATGATGGCGCTGGCGTTCGGAGGACAATCATGAAGACGTTACTGAAAAATCGTGAGCTGAGCGCCTTTCTCGCCATTCTGGCGCTGTTTGTCGTGCTGGTGGCGCTTAATCCAGCGTACCTGAGCCTTCAGACGCTGGGGATGATCTTCGCCAGCGCGCAAATCCTGATCCTGCTGGCGCTCGGTGCCGCGCTGGTGATGCTGACCCGCAATATTGATGTCTCCGTGGGCTCTACCGTCGGGCTGTCGGCGATTGCCGTCGGCGTGGCGCTCAACAGCGGCTACAGCCTGCCGGTGGCAATGCTCTTTGCCCTGTCCGTTGGGGCGCTGGCGGGGGCGTTCAACGGTTTTCTGGTGGTGGGGCTGCGCATTCCGGCGATAGTCGCCACCCTCGGCACGCTGGGGCTGTACCGCGGGGCAATGCTGCTCTGGACCGACGGGAAGTGGATTGAAGGGCTGCCGCCCGGGCTGAAATCCCTCTCAGAGCCGATGGCCCTCGGCGTTTCGCCGCTCGGTATGGGGGTGCTGTTTTTAGCCGCCGCAGGTGCGTGGACGCTGTCGCGCACCGCCTTTGGTCGTGATTTCTATGCCGTGGGGGATAACCTTGCCGCGGCGCGCCAGCTGGGCGTGGCGGTGAACCGCACGCGGATGATCGCGTTTACGCTTAACGGCATGCTGGCGGCCTGCGCCGGGATCGTCTTTGCCTCACAGATCGGTTTTGTGCCGAACCAGACCGGCAGCGGGCTGGAGATGAAAGCCATTGCAGCCTGCGTGCTCGGCGGCATTTCACTGCTGGGCGGCACGGGCACGCTGATTGGTGCGT
This sequence comes from Enterobacter sp. WCHEn090032, assembly GCF_003986875.1. Classification (NCBI taxonomy): domain Bacteria; kingdom Pseudomonadati; phylum Pseudomonadota; class Gammaproteobacteria; order Enterobacterales; family Enterobacteriaceae; genus Enterobacter; species Enterobacter sp. WCHEn090032. Next base: position 48,768 of record NZ_RXRN01000028.1, on the reverse strand, counting down.
TACTCGGTGCCTTCTTCCTGACGCAAATCGACACCGTGCTGGTGCTGTTTAAGCTCCCGGCGTGGTGGAACGACTTTATCGCCGGGCTGGTGCTGCTGGGCGTGCTGGTGCTCGACGGGCGGCTGCGCCAGGCGCTGGCGCGTCATCAGCGGGCGCTCAAGTACGGTCGCTTCCAGCCGGGCAACCGAGGGGGAAAGCACGTCACCCCCTTTCCCAAACGCAAAAAAGAGGTGGCGTAAATGAAGCTTAACTGGGAAAGCGCGCTGCTGATGTTACTGGTGCTGGAGATCCTGCTCTTTGGCGCCCTCAACCCGCGCATGCTCGACATCAACATGCTGCTGTTCAGCACCAGCGATTTCATCTGCATCGGTATTGTGGCGCTGCCGCTGACGCTGGTGATCGTCAGCGGCGGGATCGATATTTCGCTGGGGTCCACCATCGGCCTGTGCGCTATCGCGCTGGGGGTGATGATGCAGGCCGGGTGGCCGATGGCGGTTGCCATTCCTCTGACGCTGCTACTGGGCCTGCTGTGCGGACTGCTGAATGCGGCGCTGATCCACTACACCGGCATTAGTCCTCTGGTTATCACCCTCGGCACGCTCTACCTCTACGGCGGCGGGGCGCTGCTGCTCTCCGGCATGGCGGGAGCGACGGGCTATGAGGGGATTGGCGGTTTCCCGGACAGTTTTACCGCGTTCGCTAACCTCACGGTGCTTGGCCTGCCACTCCCGCTGGTATTGTTCGCGGTGATGACCGTTTTCTTCTGGCTGATTGCCCACCGCGGGCGCTTTGGCCGTCATCTGTTCTTGATCGGGCAGAACCCGCGCGCGGCGCGCTACGCAGCGCTGTCGGTGAACGGCATGCCCTACGCGCTGTACGGCCTGGTGGGCGTGGCCTCGGCCATTGCCGCGCTGGTGATGGTCTCCTATTTCGGCTCTGCGCGCTCGGATCTGGGGCGCGATTTGCTGATGCCTGCACTCACCGCCGCCGTGCTCGGCGGGGCCAATATCTACGGCGGGTCAGGTTCGGTTGTCGGTACGGCGCTGGCGGCGCTGCTGGTGGGCTACCTGCAACAGGGTTTACAGATGGTCGGCATCCCCAACCAGGTGTCGAGCGCGCTGTCAGGGGCGCTGCTGGTTGTGGTGGTGATGGGACGGTCGCTGAGTCTGCACCGTGAATGGGTGCGCAATATCTTCCTGAAAACTACCCGGAGCGTAAGATGAAAACAAAACTGCTCGTCCTGGCAATGGCCCTCAGCTTCGCCTCGGCGCAGGCCGCGGACCGCATTGCCTTTATCCCGAAACTGGTGGGGGTCGGCTTCTTCACCAGCGGCGGCAACGGCGCGAAAGAGGCGGGGAAAGATCTTGGCGTGGACGTCACCTACGACGGCCCCACCGAACCGAGCGTCTCCGGTCAGGTGCAGCTCATCAATAACTTCGTCAACCAGGGCTATAACGCGATTATTGTCTCCGCCGTGTCGCCGGACGGCCTCTGCCCGGCGCTGAAGCGCGCGATGCAGCGCGGCGTCAAGGTCCTGACCTGGGACTCCGACACCAAACCGGAGTGCCGCAGCATCTACATCAACCAGGGGACGCCGGAACAGCTCGGCGGCCTGCTGGTGGAGATGGCGGGCAAGCAGGTCACCAAACCGAATGCCAAAGTGGCGTTCTTCTACTCCAGCCCCACCGTTACCGACCAGAACCAGTGGGTGAAAGAGGCGAAGGCCAAAATTGAGAAAGATCATCCTCAGTGGCAGATCGTGACCACGCAGTTTGGCTATAACGACGCCACCAAATCCCTGCAGACCGCCGAGGGGATCTTAAAAGCGTATCCGGATCTGGATGCCATCATCGCGCCGGACGCCAACGCACTTCCCGCCGCCGCTCAGGCGGCAGAAAACCTGAAACGGGAAGGGGTAGCGATTGTCGGGTTCAGCACGCCGAACGTGATGCGCCCGTACGTGGAGCGCGGCACGGTGAAAGCCTTCGGTCTGTGGGATGTCGTACAACAGGGCAAAATTGCGGTCAATGTCGCCGATCGTTTGCTGAAAAAAGGCGATCTTAACGTTGGTGACAGCGTGGACGTCAAAAATATCGGGGCGCTGAAGGTCGAGCCAAACAGCGTGCAGGGCTACCAGTATGAGGCGAAGGGCAACGGCATTGTGCTGCTGCCGGAGCGCGTGGTGTTCACGAAAGAGAACATCAACAAATACGATTTCTGACGGGGGAGCAAATGGCTGATTTAGACGACATCAAAGACGGTAAGGATTTTGGCATCGGCACGCCGCAGCAAAATGTGCCATTCACCCTGAAAGGCTGCGGCTCGCTGGACTGGGGAATGCAGTCGCGGCTGGCGCGCATCTTTAACCCGCAAAGCAACCGCACGGTGATGCTGGCCTTTGACCACGGCTATTTTCAGGGGCCGACCACCGGCCTTGAGCGTATCGATCTCTCCATCGCGCCGCTGTTCGGCGAAACCGACGTGCTGATGTGTACCCGCGGCATCCTCAGGAGCCAGGTGCCGGCCGCGACGAATAAACCGGTGGTGCTGCGTGCCTCCGGGGGGAATTCGATTCTGGGTGAGCTCTCCAACGAGTGCGTGGCGGTGGCGATGGAGGACGCGCTGCGCCTGAACGTCTGCGCGGTGGCGGCGCAGGTCTATATCGGAAGCCCGTTTGAGCATCAGTCGATCAACAACATCATCAAGCTGGTGGACGCCGGGGCGCGTTACGGTATGCCCACGCTGGCGGTGACCGGCGTCGGGAAAGAGATGGCGCGGGACGCGCGCTATTTCTCGCTCGCCAGCCGCATCGCCGCCGAAATGGGAGCGCAGTTCGTCAAAACCTACTATGTGGACGAGGGCTTTGAAAAAGTGACCGCCAGCAGCCCGGTCCCGATCGTCATCGCCGGCGGCAAAAAGCTGCCGGAGCACGAGGCGCTGGAGATGTGCTGGCGCGCGATTGATCAGGGGGCTTCCGGCGTGGACATGGGACGCAATATCTTCCAGTCCAGCGCGCCGCTCGCCATGCTGAAAGCGGTGAAGAAAGTGGTTCACGAGAACATGAACGCCCGGGAGGCGTTCCAGTTCTGGCAGGAAGAGAAACAGGGAGAAGCAAAATGAACGTGACGCTGGTTGAAATCAACATTAAGCCCGAGCGGGTGGACGAGTTTCTGGAGGTGTTTCGCGCCAACCACGAGGGGGCGATTCAGGAGCCCGGAAATCTGCGCTTTGACGTATTGCAGGACCCCAGGGTGAAAACCCGGTTCTTTATCTACGAGGCCTATAAAGACGAAGAGGCGGTGCTGGCGCACAAGCAAACTCCGCACTATCTGGCGTGCGTGGATAAACTTGAAGAGTTGATGTCCGAGCCGCGCAAAAAACGCAGTTTTGTCGGGTTGTTGCCGGAGTAACAGGCGTTATAAAGGTTTGTAGGCCGGGTAAGCGTAGCGCCACCCGGCGTTGTTCAGGCCAGCGCCAGCAGTTGAACCTGAGACCTGGCTCCCGGCATCAGCCGCTGCAGGCTATCCACCAACTCCGCACCCGCCTCTTCCAGCGCTGCAAGCGGCATCGACGGCAGGCTTTCAAGAATAAACCACATGGTGTGCGCCTGGCTGTTCAGGCGCGTCCGTATCCCCTGGCGCCAGTTCCAGCGGCGGCAGGTGACGCCGAGATCGTCGCGCCAGATAACCTCGCCCGGTTCCGGATGTTCCACCACCGGCTGTCCCTCTTTGAAGGTATCAAACGGCTCGCTGCCGTCGGCCAGCGTCAGACGCGGCGCGCCTGAATACGCCGTGAGATTTTCTCCGCCGACCGGAATGGCGTAGCGAATGCTCACCGCGTTATAGATATCCACCACCGGATCCAGCGGCGGCAGCGATCCGTCTTTCAGGACCCGCTTACGCAGGGCGGATGCCGAGCAGGGCGTGCGTTTCGGTTTCGCACCGAAGGCTTTAAACACCTCATCCCAGCCTGAAAGGTGTGCATCAGCCCAGGGCACATCATCATTAAGCATCTGCTGGCAGGCCTGCGCCAGCGCGGCGGTCGCCACTTCCGGGTGGGTAATCGGCGCAGCTTCAACCAGAATGCTCAACGCCCGAAAGCCTGGGGCAATCCCGGCAAGACGTGAGTCTATTGACGGCGTAACGAGAGACATAAATAATCCTGTATTGACTGTTTTATACCATGGTAGTGACCAATGACTGATAAAGTCAATATAATGACTGAGCAGGGGGCCGATATTGCCCAGGTAAGCCTGGCCGTCGCGAACCGCATACGCAACTGGCGCAAAGAGAAAAAACTGTCGCTGGATGAGCTATCCCGCCGCGCCAGCGTCAGCAAAGGCATGCTGGTGGAGATCGAAAAGGGCGCAGCCAACCCCAGCATCGCCATTTTGTGCAAACTGGCCGCCGCGCTCGGTATCTCAGTGGCGGATATCGTTAACGTCTCCAGCGAGCCGCAGGTGCACGTTATCGAAGAAGCCGCGATTCCGGTGCTGTGGCAGGGCACACAGGGCGGTTACGCCAGACTGCTGGCAGGCACCGCGGGCCCGGATATGATTGAACTATGGCAGTGGGAGATGCAGCCGGGAGAGCGTTTTAGCTCTTCGGGACATCCGGCGGGCACCTTTGAGCTGCTGCACGTGAATGAGGGCATGTTAACGCTGACGGTGGACGAGACGGTGACGCAGGTGGCTGCCGGGGCGTCGGCAGTGGCGAAAACGGAAGCCGCGCACGGCTATGCCAATGAAGGCAATACCGTACTTCGCTTCACCATGACGGTTGCGGAGTTTCACCGATAAAAAGCAGCCCGGTGGCGCTACGCTTACCGGGCCTACATATGCCGTATTTGGTAGGCCGGGTAAGCGTAGCGCCACCCGGCGTTGATTACGCCTCTTCCACACTCACGCGCAGCGCCGCCAGCGCTTTGCGTGCCGCTTTCAGCACCTGCTCACACTGCTCAATAGTCAGTGTCAGCGGCGGTTCAATGCGGATGGTTTTCGAGTTGTTCAGCGTGCCGGCGACCAGCACCCGCTGGCGGAACATCTCGCTCGCGAAGCTATAGCCGATTTCGTTGTCAACAAACTCAATCGCCATCAGCATCCCTTTGCCGCGTGCTTCCTGGATCAGATCCGGGTATTCACGGCCCAGCTGGCGGAAGCCGTCCAGCAGCATGTCACCTTTTTGCTCCGCCTGCGCAGGCAGGTTTTGCTCAAGCAGCACGTTGATGGTCGCCAGCGCGGCCGCACAGGCCAGCGGGTTACCGCCAAAGGTGGTGGTATGCAGGAACGGATTGTCGAACAGCACCGAGAAGACCTCTTCGGTGGCGACCGTCGCACCGATTGGCATCACGCCGCCGCCCAACGCTTTCGCCAGGCATAAAATGTCCGGCTGAACGTTCTCGTGCTCACAGGCAAACATCTTGCCGGTGCGCCCCATCCCGGTCTGCACTTCGTCGAGGATCAGCAATGCGCCAAACTCATCGCACAGTTGACGCACGGCAGGCAGATAGCCCTGCGGCGGGAGGATCACTCCGCCTTCACCCTGAATCGGCTCCAGGATCACCGCGGCCACGTCATCACCGGTTTTACGGCATTCCGTCAGCACGGTGCGCATGGCGTTAATGTCGCCAAACGGCACGTGGCGGAAGCCCGGCAGCAGCGGCATAAACGGTTTGCGGAAGGTGGATTTCGCGGTCGCCGACAGTGCGCCCAGGGATTTACCATGGAACGCGCCGCTGGTGGCAATGAAGGTGAATTTCCCGCGCGGCGACTGGTACGCTTTGGCGAGCTTAATCGCCGCTTCGACCGATTCCGTGCCGCTGTTGCTAAAGAAGCTGTATTTCAGTTTGCCGGGCGTTAAGGCTGCCAGCGTTTTCGCGAGCATGGCGCGAAGCGGATCGAGCAGCTCCTGGCTATGGAGAGGTTGTTTCGCAAGTTGATTCTGTACGGCGGAAACCACAACTGGATTACGGTGCCCCACGTTGAAAATTCCAAAACCTCCCAGGCAATCGATAAACTCCTGTCCCTGGGTGTCGACAAGCGTGTTCAGACTCCCCGCTTGCCACTCTACGGCTCCGTAATCCCCGCCGGCGGTAACAGATTTGCGATACTCAAGAAACCCTGGATTGACGTGCTCTTTAAAGTAATCGATGACCTCTCGGTTAAGTTGTTTCATCTCCTCATGATCAAGCGTTCGCTTCTCAATGAGATTCAGTGCGTGCGCGGTACAGGCAAGAGCCGAGGCGCTGGAAGGTAACCTGTTCAAAATATGCTCCCGGGGATCGCGTATCACATGATACTGGTTTAAGTATTGCAGGGATTACGCCACTTCAGCTGCCTTAACGAAAATCGGGATAAACGCCAGGTTAAAATAATGTTGCACAATATTTAATCATGCCGATACAACCGAAACGGGATTTCGCGGTACAGGATTGCGAGCATCAGGGAGAGGGTAAGCGCCACGTTGCACTAAAGAGGTGCAGTTGCTGCAACTTAAGTGGGCGTTAACGGGTCATGCACTGTGGGTAATTTCTTATCGAAAGTATTTGAAATCAATGGATTATAAAATCGTACAAAAAGTATGGTTTAAGTCAAATCTGCGATCTTCATCAAGTTTAACAACTAAAGATAAATTGTTTACCGCCGAAAAAACATTGACCCACAAAATTAACATTCAAATAACCTGCAAGGGATGCCCACGATGTCCTCTCCAACCTATGTCACCCAGAATGAATATCCTCTGGACGATGACACCACCTTAATGTCTACCACAGACATCCACAGCTACATCACCCACGCCAACGACACCTTTGTGCAGGTGAGCGGCTACCAGCTCGATGAGCTGACGGGCCAGCCACACAATATGGTGCGCCACCCCGATATGCCAAAAGCCGCGTTTGCCGATATGTGGTACACGCTGCAGCAGGGCGAGCCGTGGAGCGGGATCGTCAAAAACCGACGTAAAAACGGTGACCACTACTGGGTGCGTGCTAACGCGGTGCCGATGGTGCGCCACGGGCAGGTGACAGGTTATATGTCGATTCGCACCAGGGCCACTGCGGAGGAAATTGCCACCGTGGAGCCGCTCTACCGGGCGCTGAATGGCGGAAGCTGTAAGAAACGTATTCATAAAGGGCTGGTGGTCAGAAAGGGCTGGCTGGGTAAACTACCGGCCATGCCGCTGCGCTGGCGCGTGCGCAGCGTGATGGCGGTACTCTTTGCCGTACTTGCCGCCTCGCTGGTTGCCACCTCCGCAGGCTGGACGCCGCTCGCCGCTGCTGCGGTGGTGATGCTGCTGGGGACGCTGCTGTTTGAGCAACAGATTGTCCGCCCGGTAGAGAATGTGGCGCGACAGGCGCTGAGGGTTGCAACCGGTGAGCGCAACAGCGTGGAGCATCTGAACCGCAGCGATGAGCTGGGGCTGACGCTGCGGGCGGTAGGGCAGCTGGGCCTGATGTGCCGCTGGTTGATCAATGACGTCTCGAGCCAGGTGGTGAGCGTCCGTGACGGCAGCGACAGGCTGGCGAAGGGAAATGACGATCTGAACGATCGTACGCGTCAGACCGTGGCAAACGTGCAGCAGACCGTCGCGACAATGAACCAGATGGCCGCTTCCGTACAGAGTAATTCTGAAACCGCCGCCGAGGTGGATAAACTCTCCGTGGCTGCCAGCAGTGCGGCGACGAAAGGGGGTAATGCGATGCAGACCGTCGTTAAAACCATGGATGACATCGCCGACAGCACGCAGCGCATTGGCTCCATTACCTCCCTGATTAACGACATCGCGTTCCAGACCAACATTCTGGCGCTGAATGCGGCTGTTGAAGCGGCAAGGGCCGGCGAACAGGGGAAAGGTTTTGCCGTGGTGGCTGGTGAAGTGCGCCATCTCGCCAGCCGCAGCGCCAGCGCAGCAAATGATATTCGTAAGCTGATTGATGCCAGCGCCAGCAAGGTGCAGTCCGGCTCCGAACAGGTCCACGCCGCAGGCCGCACGATGGATGATATTGTCGAGCAGGTGCAAAACGTGACGCAGCTGATCGCCCAGATCAGCCACGCCACGTCCGAGCAGGCCACCGGGTTGTCAGAGTTAACCCGCGCGGTGGCTGAGCTCGACAGCATCACGCAGAAAAACGCCGACCTGGTCGAGGAGAGCGCGCACATTTCTGCAATGGTGAAACACCGCGCCGGACGTCTTAAGGATGCCGTGACCGTGCTCCATTAAACCATTATGTTCCAGAAAAGCCGTTTATACCGTAAGGCATAAGCGGCTTTTTATTTTTCCGATTGTAACTATTCATGTGGTTTAATGTTAATTTGATATTAAATAACTAAAGAAAGTGCCTCAGTTATTTATTCCTGCCTAAGTCAGTTCTTCAGAATGCTATTTCGAAAAAGCCCCGTCTGGCGGTCTGGTAACGATCGATGAAGCAATATTAATAGCCGCTACCTATCCATTGTGATGGTTATGAAATAAAAAAACGATCAAAGTCATAAAGTTAGCTTGTCAGTTACCGATAACAGCGATCGTCTGAGAAATAATCACATCGATGGAGAAAATATGTTCCTACATGACGTAAAGATCGGCACGAAATTATTTCTGGCGTTTGGTTTCTTTATTGTCCTGATGGTCATCAGCGCGAGCCTGTCATTGCTGAGTCTGAACCGGGCAAATAACGGGATGCAATCCATTATTACCCGTGATTATCCCACCACGGTAAAAGCGAACCAGTTAATTGATAACTTCCAGGAATTTATTAGCACTCAGCAACTGATGCTGCTGGATGAACGGGGAACTTACACGGGGCAGTCTCAGCAGCGCCTGAAAGAGATCAGCGAGCATATCACGGTGATCCTGGGCGAGCTGAACAACGCCCTGCAGGATCAAAAGTCTCAGCAGGTGCTGGCGGAGATCCGCAGCGTGCGCCAGCAGTATCTGGACTCGCGCTACCGCATTTTGCAGGCGGTGCAGAACAACAATCGTGAGGGCGCCATTCAGGAGATGATGACCACCACTCTCGCCGTGCAGCAGGCTTACAAAGCGAAGGTGAAGGAGCTGATTGCCATTCAAAACAGCGAGATGCAGAGTGCTGGCGCGCAGGTGGAAGGGGATTTCCGGTCCAGCCGTTTGCTGCTGATCCTGATTACTCTCTTTAGCGTCGCGGCAGGTAGCCTGATTGGCTGGTTAATTGTGCGCGCTATCACTCGTCCGCTCGGCGAGGCGGTGAATTTTGCAAAAGCGATTTCAGAAGGCGATCTGACGGGGAGCATCACGCCGCACGGCAAAGACGAAACGGGCCTGCTGCTGCATGCGCTGATGGAGATGAAGTCGCGTCTGCTGGATATTGTGCAGCAGGTCCAGACCGGCTCGGAGAATATCTCCAGCGCAGCCGCGCAGATTGTCGCCGGGAACCAGGATCTGGCCGCGCGCACGGAAGAGCAGGCAAGTTCCGTTGAACAGACCGCCGCCTCAATGGAGCAGATCACCGCGACGGTGAAAAACACGGCCGCGCACACCGGGGAAGCGACCAACCTCTCGGCAGATGCCGCCACGGTGGTCAAAAACAACGGCGAGATGATGAAGCAGGTGACCAGCAAAATGCGCCTGATTAATGAAACCTCGAACCGGATGTCCGACATTATCGACCTGATCGACGCCATTGCGTTCCAGACCAACATTCTGGCGCTGAACGCGGCAGTGGAAGCGGCGCGTGCCGGCGAGCACGGTCGCGGCTTTGCGGTGGTGGCCGGTGAGGTGCGCCAGCTTGCGCAGAAGAGCGCGTCGTCAGCCAGTGAAATCCGCGAGCTGATTGAGAGTTCCACCAGTCAGACTCAGGACGGGATGAATCTGGTGGAGAAAGCGAGCGCGCTGATCAACGGGATGGTCGGCAACGTGGAGGAGATGGATGTGATCCTGCGCGAGATCCGCCAGGCCAGCCATGAGCAGACGGAGGGGATCTCGCAGATCAACAGCGCGATTGGCCTGATTGATGCCACCACCCAGCAAAACTCCGCGCTGGTCGAGGAGTCGGTTGCGGCGGCGGCATCGCTTAACGAACAGGCGATGCACCTTAAAGAGCTGGTACGCGTCTTCCGCGTGAGCGAACACGCGCCGGCTTAATCCAGTTGGGAGATCTCCAGCGCCGCGCGGTCAATCACGCCGACGATCTGCTTCAGTTGCGCGTCGCTGAGCTCTCCCTGATTCACCTTCAGGTCTAACACCGCTTTGAAGTTATCCAGGGCCCGCTTCATCTGCGGGTTTTTGCGCAGCTGAAAGCCGACGGAGCGCGCTTTAATGCGGGCCTGTATGTGTTCAAGCTGTTCCTGGTTTTCATCCAGCCACTGCTGTCCTGCAGCGCTAATCGCAATCCGCTTACGCCCGTTGTCTTCTTCGGTAATGGTGATAAAGGCCTGATCCTGAAGGTAGTCCAGCGTCGGATAGATCACCCCAGGGCTTGGGGTGTAGTTTCCCTGGGTCAGGTTCTCGATCTCTTTAATCAGCTCATAGCCGTGGCTCGCGTTGCGGGTCAGGATATCCAGAATCACCAGCCGCAGGTCGCCGTGGCCGAAAAAGCGCGGTCGACGTCCGCCGCCCTCGTGTTCGTGTCGCATACTATCCCCTTTAATTTGATATATCTAAACTATATCTAAGATATATTCAGATGCAATCTAAAAGATCTTGCTTTTTCTCTGATTAGTAATCATTATCATTTAAAATTGATTTAGATATATCGTATTCACCAGAGAAGGGTCTAAAAATGGCATCTACCCGTTACCCACAGCGTGTTCGTAATGAGCTGCGTTTTCGCGAGCTGACGGTGCTTCGCGTTGAGCGCGTCAGCGCGGGCTTCCAGCGTATTGTTTTGGGCGGCGAGGCGCTGGAAGGCTTCAGCTCCCGCGGTTTCGACGACCACACCAAAGTCTTTTTCCCGGCCCCCGGGACAACGTTTGTACCGCCGGTGGTGACCGATGAAGGCATCGACTGGGGTGAAGGCGTGCGTCCGCAGGCGCGCGACTATACGCCGCTGTACGATGAAGCCCGTCATGAGCTGATGCTTGATTTCTTCATTCATGACGGCGGTATTGCCAGCCGCTGGGCCCTTGAGGCGAAAGCGGGCGACAGACTGACCATCGGCGGCCCGCGCGGTTCGCTGGTGGTGCCGGAAGATTACGCCTGGCAGCTGTACGTGTGCGATGAATCCGGCATGCCCGCGCTGCGTCGTCGCCTGGAGAGCCTTGCTAAACTGCCGGTTCCCCCGGAGGTTCATGCGGTAGTGACGGTTGGAGACGAGTCTTATAAGGCGTATCTGGCGCACCTGAGTGGGTTCGATATCACCTGGATGGTGGGGCACAGCGAGCAGGCGGTCGCAGATCATCTGGCGGCGCTGAGCGTCCCGGCGGAGGACTATTTCATCTGGCTCACCGGGGAAGGGAAGGTGGTGAAAACGCTGAGCCGTCAGTTTGAAACCGACGCGATTGACCCACAGCTGGTGCGTGCCAGCGCATACTGGCACGACAAATAGTCAGGCGGCGGAATCCAGCTGCGCTTCGTTCACCTGATGTTCGAGCGAGGCGCGGACCTCGTGCAGCGCCTTCTCCTGCTGCGCAAAGTACGCTTCCATATTGCTCAGCGACGAGACCAGCAGCCAGGACTCCTCTTTCTCCAGCTCCGCCAGCTCGTTCACTAAAATGTCGATCTGCTCGCGCACCTGCGCCATTTTTTTGCGGATACGCTCCAGATCGTTCAGCCTGTCGCTGGCCATCAGCGGCTCGAAGCCCTGCTGCAGACGGGCCACCAGTGAGCGGATGGCTTTCACATCTCCACGCTGTTTGGCCTGGTTAAGCTGCACCATCATCGCGTTGGCTTCTTCTTTCAGGTCGTCTGCCACCAGGTCCGGATGGCAAAGTTTGCTCGCCTGTCGCCAGAGTCGCTTCAGTTCGTTCCGATCTTCGTCCGAAAGATCTTTCCCCTTACGCATCCGCACTTCGGCATCGTGATGCTGCTCGCGATACTTCTCATACTCTTCGTTGGCTTCGTCGCGGGCCTGCCGCGCAGGCTCCTCTTCGCGCGTTAAGCCGCTCTCCAGTTCGAGCGCCTCGGCCAGCAGGTTGGCAATCAGATTACTTTGCTGCTCCAGATGCTTACGTGCCTCGGCGGCCTGTACGGAATCTGCCGGGAGATCGCGCCAGCGCTGGGTGAGCGTCGCCAGCACCTCTACCGCCTGCGCCATATAGTGCTGGCAGCGACGGTAATCTTCCTCGCGACGACGCGCCTCCGCCTGCTGACGACGCAGGTTTAGCTCCGCCAGGGTTTTACGCAGGGCGAGGATCTGCTGCATCAGGGGACCGAGGCGGGAGAAATAGAGATCGTTAAATTCATCCAGCTGCTGCACCCGCGCGTTGCGACGGTCAATCAGATCGCGAAGACGCTCTTCCAGCGCCTTCAGCTCCAGCTTACTGGCCGCCACCTGCGGGTCGCGCCATGGGGTCACGGCGCGCTGGCCCTGCAACCAGGCGACGATTGCTGCCATCGCCGCGGTGTAGTTCTTCTCCTCAAGCGCCACGACGATTGCCTGTAGCGCATCGTCAAACGCTTCATTTTTCAGGCGTGTCAGCTGGCTCTGGATGATGTCGTCATCTTCCAGTTCAATGGCATTTTTAATGATTTCTAGCCGTTTGATCGGTGTGCTCATGATGCCTTTCGCTTTGGCGCTTAAGTATTTGAGTTAAGGGTAGTTGTTGTAAAAGCTACAGGAAATAATACACACGGATGATGATCGGCGCGATGGGGGATTTCTTTAGAATTGCAGAATGTGAAGATGGGCGCGTAACAGATGAAATGAGCAAGTTGATTTTGATGATAAGCGCTAATCCATTGAAAGAAATAACAATCGTTTTAAAAACAAGACCAGTCCCTACGTAAAATTACCAGGTAAAACGCGTATTCCTCCGAATAGTTTGACCTTTCGGGAGTGCTTATGCTTCGTCTCACTGACTTTTCCTGACACCGGCAGACGATGGTTCGCCGTGCGGAATGTTTTTCCAAAGGAGTGTAGATGAAGATGAAAGCTATTGTAGTCGCCCTGCCTGTCGCGATGATCCCGGCTACCGTTCTGGCGGCAAATACGGAAGAAGGGTATTACGGTTCGGCAAAATATCTGCAGATTGAACAGCGGGCCAAAGAGATGGATACCAGCTCCCGTCCGGGTGTCGGGCAGTTTGTGGGCGGTAAAGAGAAAGAGCATTTTGGCGGCGCGGCGATTGCCGCAGGTTACCAGTTCGGTAACGGCTGGCGTACCGAAGGTGAATACACCTTTAAACAAAAAACGGAGTACACCAGCGGCTCCAGCACATTCGCAAACAGCTTTAACCACCTGCAGACCGAAACAGAACGTCTGATGCTGAATGTCTACCGCGATTATGAACTCGGCTACGGTGTCTCTGTTTACGGAACCGCAGGGCTTGGCGTGAGCAAGATCAAAGCGGGCGGCTGGCAGGGTAACGCCGGACGTGAATATGCCTCGACAACACAAAGCAACCTGACTTATGCGTTAGGGGCGGGAGTAAGCTACACGCCGGTTGAACGTCTGTATGTCGATCTGGGCTATCGTTATATCGATATGGGTAAGATTGAAAGCGGATATAACAATTTTACTAACGCGCGTGGCTTAAAAGATGAGCAGATGAAGGCGCACATCGTCTCTAACGAATTTACGCTGGGCATGCGTTACGTGTTTTAACCTGTTGTGAATGTCACTGCTTTAAAACAGGGCCAACACCGTGGAAGTGCGGGGTTGGCTTTTTTCTTGCGTGCATGTGGCATGTAGGTTTGCTGATTCCCATCAAAACCATCGATTATGTTTTACATAAAAATAGGTAACGATGATGATCCATGCCAGGGTAAGAAGACCAAAATAGTCAGGGATAAAACGCGCGAACAGATAAGCGCCAGCAACGATGAGCGCTATAGGGATATAATAAATATATGACTGCAGAAACCATAATATTGCTCGTTTCATCTTTTTAATAACTCATATAAAGCATCACCGATTATTTCCTCATTGTTGCCACCTGATTCAATTTGATAAATTATTTTTGTCATTTGTGGTATATCAAGAGCAACATCGTTTCGGTTATAGATTTCGACAAGTGCTAATGTCAGACGTCATTCTTCATTTATTACCTCGCGACAGGCATTGCGGCAGTAATCGTCAGGGTAAAATTCCTTTCTGATTTCACCTTCATTTTTGCATAGCTGTCTGCCATTATAATTTTCCTTGTTGTAAAATTACCCTGCCAATAATTGATCATCATCGTCATAGGGGCAAGCAAGAAAATGAAAAAAAGCGGTAGAGTGGCAATTTATGTTCTGGTGGTGATTATTTTCTTTCTCACTATTCCGGAGATCGTCGTTCGTGTACTCACTCCAGAGCAGTTTGCTCGATTAAGTGATTTTACAAGCTTTGGCGGCTTGTTCAGTCATATCCTTTCTTTATTGATTTTCCTTGGCTTAGCTTCCATTCTGCTGGGTGTACTCGCCATTTTTGTAACGAAAAAAATTTGCCGCCATGTCACTCGATACAAAAGCTAATCTTCAAAACTGATCCACAAGGCGGCAGGTGAGGGGGAGTTAAGTGTGTTCTGATCTGCGTCATACTGTTGGGGGCTGGATCGAGATCGGGTTAAGTTAAGATGCTATGTAACGGTAATGGGATACTGTCAGTTACATAGAAAAAGCCACTCGTTAGAGTGGTTTAATTATATGATTTTAAAGATAAAATTTTTTTCCTCCTGCTGGATTTGGACCAGCGACCAAGCGATTATGAATCATAAAAATCATTATTTCTTATATGTGCTCATTTATGCGGGGACTTGATTTAAGGTGATATAAATCATTGTGTAATTCCTTTACCCTGGTTTCTGTTTGTCCGTAAATGTTTGCGGCAGTAATATCGTTACCTGGCCCATTGCCTGACCCAAAATTTGATTGGGTGAGGTAAGTGAAAATGAACAGGCGATGACATGGAAACGCATTTACCAGATAGCAGAGTTGATGGTGCAATACCTCTCTAACCCTGACTGGCGAACGGCTTTGAGCGGGTTGTGTTAGATATGTTGGAAGGGGCTTAACGCCTTTTCATCAAGGAGTGTGGTGCAGGAAATGCTGAATTCGCTCGAGATATACCAGGCGTTGAATGAATTGGGTTACCGGCTTGAGGCTGGAAAATTCGAGCCAAGCTATGCATCCGAGCATGCGCTTGGGGATGGAAAGTATCTGTATGTCAAACGTAGCCGGGATGGCGTGGTTAACAAGAGCCCATTGGTTCTTGCACCGGAAACCCTATCCTTAAAGGCGGAAATTGATCGTATTGCGGGTATACACTGCCTTTGGGAAAAAGTAAAAAGCACCAGCTACCGTCGTTACCCGAAAGATAATGGTACGTCTCAATATGGTTTCGCGGCTGATGTTGAATCAGTCGAAGCGCTACTGGCGCTGGTGACTTTACTGGGTGGTCAACCCTCTTCGATTCCCCAAACCGAACTAAAAAGAGACAACGAACACAAGGAACGATCGCCTATGTACCCCTTAAATCAGATTCTCTTCGGACCACCTGGCACAGGCAAAACCTATACGACGACTGAAATGGCGGTCAAAATTGCCGATCATGCCTGGTACCAACAAGCTACGCGAGAACATCATGGCAATGACTTTCGGGAGTTGGTAAAAGAACGCTATAAGGCATTGGTAGAAAAGCAGCGCATTATGTTCACCACTTTCCATCAGAGTTTCTCCTATGAAGACTTTATTGAAGGAATTCGCGCGACAACTGATGAAAAATCGGGCGCGCTACGCTACGACGTTGTGGATGGTATTTTTAAACAGCTGTGTCTGAATGCCAGGGTTAAGATCCAGGGGAATGCAACACAATCTATCTCTCTCAAAGGTCGGCGGATCTGGAAAATGTCTTTGGGTAATACCATGGGAGGAGAAGAGGATGTGTATGAAGATTGCCTGGCAAACAATTATGTCCTCCTGGGCTGGGGAGAAGATATCGACTTTAGTCATTGCCCAACCTATGAATCAATTAAAGCTCGGATTGCATCAGCAAAACAGTCATTGGAAGGCACCAGTAATTATATGGCAGTCGCCGTTAATACTTTTAAAAATATTATTAAGAAAGGTGATTTAGTCGTCGTCTCTGATGGTAATCATAAGTTCCGTGCAATAGCTGAAATTACTGGAGAATATACTTACTTCCCCAATGATGAGCGTGAGTATTACCATCAAATGCGCTCAGTTAAATGGTTAAGAACATACACCCCAAGTCTGCCTAAAGAGCAAATTTTCACCAAATCGCTATCTCAGATGACCCTTTATGAATTGCAGGATACGACGATTGATCGTGAAAAATTAGCACAGTTGTTGGCTCCAGTTGAGAATGTCGATAGTCAGGATCTTCCACATGTACTGATAATAGATGAAATCAATCGCGGTAATATAGCGCGTATATTTGGTGAGCTTATTACTCTTCTTGAACCAGACAAGCGTCAGGGGGCTGATGACGAGCGGTCACTCATGCTCCCCTATTCAAAACAAACATTCTCAGTACCAAAAAATATCTATGTTATTGGGACGATGAATACTGCGGATAAATCCCTGATTCAAATAGACCTGGCACTAAGACGACGTTTTAGCTTTACCGAAATGCCCTCACGCCCGGAGCTGTTAGCAGGGGTCACGGTATTTGGCGTTAATGTCGAAACGTTGTTAACGCGTATTAATCAACGTATCGAAGCGCTGCTGGATAGTGAGCATATGATTGGTCATGCTTACTTTATGCCATTAAAGAAATTAGATGATAATGACGACCGCGAGGCCTGTCTTGCCAGCATTTTCAAGGACAAAATCATTCCATTGCTGAGAGAGTATTTCTTTGACGATTATGAGCGTATCGGTTGGGTGCTGAATGATTCGGTGAAAGCAAAAGAAAATCGTTTTATCCTGTTGCAACAGTCAGCACAACTACCATCATTTTCTGCACTATTCCCGAAAGATATTGCGGATAGTTTGTCTGACAGGCGTTTCCGTATCAATGAGCATGCTTTCGTGTCGGCAGAAGCTTATCAGGGTATTGTCGCATGATGATCCAGGTTCGGGAATACGCTCTGCTTACCTGTGATAACTCTCAAGTAGCCAGTATGGACTTGGGGATTGTCTCTGAGGCAACCTTTTCCTGGCTTGAGCAATTGCAACAAAAGTGGAGTGGTACTTCTCAAATTCTCAACCGAGAAGGAAAGCGTTTTTTGCGTTTGGGAAGTTATGTCGGTTATCTCCAATCCCCGAATGGCGAATCAATTGAAATTTTACCAAAAACCACATTTGAAGCTCCAGCTGAAGTAGTCTCCCTGCGTCTGCTTTTACGCCGAATGCTAAGCACCTCTTTAGGTATTACACCCCGTGAGGCGAACCAGGCGGCGTTGCAACGTAGTGACCAGCCTCTACATGAATGGATAATCAGTGAATTTTTGCGGAATCTTACTGAGTTAGTGCGTAAAGGGCTGCGTTTTGATTACCACCTTATCGAGGATGAACATAGCGCGTTCATCCGTGGTCAATGGAATGTCACTGCGCAGATGAGAACGCCTCCGGGCAGAGAGACTCATTTTCATGTGCGTTATGCCGAGTTTTCCCCACAGCGTATCGAGAACCGTCTGTTGCGGACCGCTTTGGATTGGGCGCTTAAAATGACCAGGCAAGGACAGAATTGGAGGCAGGCAAATTCACTTAGCCACCAACTGGATGGCATTAAGCCTATTTGTGGTAGTAAAACACAATCCATGAGGCAATGGAGTGATGGTAAATATCTTTTGGGTTATCGCGCCATAAAACCGTGGTGCAAACTCATTCTTGAACAGATGAATCCGGATTTTCAACATGGGTCGCATCAGGGAATTTCTTTGTTGTTCCCGATGGAGAAGTTATATGAGGGCTGGGTAGGATACGGTCTGGCTGGAGCGTTGCATCACGATTACCAACTCATAGAACAGACTAAGAGCCAGTACTTGCTAGAGCATGTTCCTGTTAGCGAAAAGTCATCTCAACGATGGTTTATGCTTAAACCGGACTTTCTTATCATCGGTGGGCAGACGTTGGTCCTCGATGCTAAATGGAAACTATTAGATAGCAGAGCCGGTGACAGCCTAAGGAAGTATGAAATCAGCCAGGCTGACCTCTATCAGATGTTTGCCTATGGGCAGAAGTATCTCCATGGGCAAGGAAATATGATGTTGATTTATCCGCGGCATCAGTACTTTGCTAAACCACTACCGGTGTTCCGTTTCGACGAAGATTTATCATTGTGGTGCGTGCCCTTTGACCTTGAGTCGGGGGGGTTAGTAAAAGGTGAATGGCGGGATTCGTTCCGCTGCTTTCCGGGGGATGATCCTGCAACGGCTTATGAATAAGCCATTCACTTCTAGAAAGTTAGAATGGCGAGGGAGAAGTAATCATGCTCTATAAAGATTTCTACCATTTACTGTTGGAGACATTTTCCCAACCAGTTGAGCTATTCACTGGCTCAAGAAATGTACCTTTTACTCTCTATGCTGAAGAAACAAAACTGTTTGTCCGAAATGGAAAAGATAATATCAGCCGTATCGATCCTAAAGAAGTTGCAGCGTTTGTTGAGCGCTTTGAAGAAAGTGAAAGTTTGTTAGCAAAAGACTATCAGGATGTGACTTTCAAAGCCTCCTATTTGTTGGCAGCAATGAAATATATTACTGAGCAGAATGCATCTGTTGTGCGATTCCACAGTGAAGAAATTCACAACAGCGAAATGCAATATAAATACTGGCTAAAAGAAAATCCTGAAGGCTATGTTTTAAATTTGCTTAAAAGAAGTGAGATAAGTAGTGAACTGGACCTTACAAATTCAACTTGTCTGCATTCCGCTGGCTGTTCTTCGGTAAATAATGAACGCAGTTATTCTCATTCAGAGCCATTTACTGGTAATGATTACTTTAAAATTTGCTCAGTAAGCCTTTGTCTTCTTGAGAAAGAAGCCATCAATATAACAAAGCTTAGCACTGTGAAAAAGCATTCTTGTTTAAAGAGTAAAATACCTTAATTCCACCTTAACGATTTATATTGAATCGGCACGGGTTTAACAGACTGCTCAGAGCCATTTATGGACTAACCCCCCGGTAGACGATCCTGCCCTATAGCTGGACTTACCCATTCCCAGACCCAAATCCGACGCAAAGAAAAAGGACTTAGATGATTTCTCATCTAAGTCCTTGATATGTTTGGTGGCCCCTGCTGGACTTGAACCAGCGACCAAGCGATTATGAGTCGCCTGCTCTAACCACTGAGCTAAGGGGCCGTGGCGGTGAATTATAAAGTAACTCCCCTCAGCAATCCAGCCATTCACACCTGCCTGCTGTTTTTATAAACAATGCATAATCAATCCTTTATACTTCCCTGACGATGTATTGAGCGGGAGTAACGATGATCAACGATATTCTGGCCCCAGGACTGCGGGTGGTGTTCTGCGGCATTAACCCCGGCAAGTCCTCGGCGCACACCGGTTTTCACTTTGCCCATCCGGGAAATCGCTTCTGGAAGGTGATCTATCAGGCCGGGTTTACCGACAGGTTACTAAAGCCCGAAGAGGAACAGCACCTGCTGGATACGCGCTGCGGCATTACCATGCTGGTTGAGCGCCCGACGGTACAGGCGAGCGAAGTCAACCTGCATGAGTTGCGCAGTGGCGGTCGGGAGCTGATCAAGAAAATTGAAGATTATCAGCCCGCCGCGCTGGCGATCCTCGGTAAGCAGGCCTACGAGCAGGCGTTCAGCCAGCGTGGGGCGCAGTGGGGCAAGCAGGCTATCACCATCGGCGTGACGCAGGTGTGGGTGCTGCCGAATCCGAGCGGGCTCAACAGGGCAACGCTGGACAAGCTGGTAGAGGCCTATCGGGAGCTGGATGAGGCGCTGATGGTGCGGGGGCTTTAATCCTCTGCGGCCTGATGCCCTCACCCTGGGAGAGGAAATAAACAAAAAAAAAGCTCCCGATTGGGAGCTTTTTGCTGTTTACCTGGGTTAGTCGTCCAGGAAGCTACGCAGCACTTCAGAGCGGCTTGGGTGACGCAGCTTACGCAGCGCCTTCGCTTCGATCTGACGGATACGTTCGCGGGTTACGTCGAACTGTTTACCCACTTCTTCCAGCGTGTGGTCGGTGTTCATATCGATACCGAAACGCATGCGCAGTACTTTCGCTTCACGGGCGGTCAGGCCGGCCAGCACGTCGTGCGTGGCGGCGCGCAGGCTCTCGGTGGTGGCAGAGTCCAGCGGCAGCTCGAGGGTGGTATCCTCGATGAAATCCCCCAGATGCGAATCTTCATCGTCACCGATAGGTGTTTCCATGGAGATTGGCTCTTTGGCGATCTTCAGCACTTTACGGATCTTGTCTTCCGGCATCAGCATACGCTCGGCCAGCTCTTCCGGCGTCGGCTCACGACCCATCTCCTGCAGCATCTGGCGGGAAATACGGTTGAGCTTGTTGATGGTCTCAATCATATGCACCGGAATACGGATGGTGCGCGCCTGATCCGCGATAGAGCGGGTGATAGCCTGACGGATCCACCAGGTTGCGTAGGTGGAGAACTTGTAACCACGACGGTATTCGAACTTATCTACCGCCTTCATCAGACCGATGTTGCCTTCCTGAATCAGATCCAGGAACTGCAGACCACGGTTGGTGTATTTCTTGGCGATAGAGATAACCAGACGTAAGTTCGCTTCAACCATCTCTTTCTTCGCTCGGCGGGCTTTCGCTTCACCGATGGACATACGACGGTTGATGTCTTTAACCTGCTCGATGGTCAGGCCAGTCTCTTCTTCAATCTGCTGCAGTTTCTGCAGGCCGCGATACACGTCTTCTTTCACGTCGTGCAGTTTTTCAGACCACGGCTTGTTCATCGCGATAGCTGCGTTGAACCAGGTTTCGCTGGTTTCGTTGCCGGTGAAGAGGGTGATGAAGTTCTTCTTCGGCATTTTGCACTGCTCAACGCACAGCTTCATGATGATGCGTTCCTGGGTACGTACGCGATCCATCATCACGCGCATGCTGTTCACCAGGTAGTCGAACTGTTTTGGCACCAGGCGGAACTGTTTGAACACTTCAGACAGTTTCAGGATCTCTTCCTGAGCGGCGGCATGACTGCGGCCTTTCGCTTT
This sequence comes from Enterobacter sp. WCHEn090032, assembly GCF_003986875.1. NCBI lineage: Bacteria > Pseudomonadati > Pseudomonadota > Gammaproteobacteria > Enterobacterales > Enterobacteriaceae > Enterobacter > Enterobacter sp. WCHEn090032. The sequence goes on along the minus strand of NZ_RXRN01000028.1, from coordinate 27,535 downwards.
GATGGTGTCACGCGTCACTTCGTACTGAGTACGCAGCTCGGCAAATTTCTCACGTGCCAGTTCCGGGTCGATGCTGTTGTCATCATCCGCGGTGTCGTCGTCGCTCTCTTCCTCATCTTCGTCTTCGTCATCATCCATCTCTTCCTGAGACAGTTCAGAACCGACGTGAGTAGCGGTTGGTGCCATATCTTCTTCAGCGTTCGGGTCGACAAAACCGGTGATCAGGTCAGACAGGCGCGCTTCTTCCGCTTCAACGCGATCGTACTGCTCCAGCAGATAGGTGATCGCTTCCGGGTACTCGGCTACAGAGCACTGAACCTGGTTGATCCCGTCTTCGATGCGTTTTGCGATGTCAATTTCGCCTTCGCGGGTCAACAGTTCAACGGTGCCCATTTCGCGCATATACATGCGGACCGGGTCAGTAGTACGCCCGATTTCAGATTCCACGCTGGACAGTACCTGTGCAGCAGCTTCTTCCGCATCTTCGTCAGTGTTGTTGGAGGTTTCAGCCAGCAACAGATCATCGGCATCCGGTGCTTCTTCCATCACCTGAATGCCCATGTCATTGATCATTTGGATGATATCTTCGATTTGATCTGAATCGACGATATCTTCCGGCAGATGGTCATTGACCTCGGCATAGGTCAGATAGCCTTGCTCCTTACCACGTTGGACAAGAAGTTTCAGCTGTGACTGCGGGTTTTGCTCCATAAGACGGTATCCACACTTAATTCGTTTGATTGGTGTCGGCGATGGGGCTGCCAACCTTTAAAGCGAGGGCGTACTTATATTTTTGCCGCTGCCTCTCAGTGCGGCTGCCGGGGGCTTCCCGATCGATATTCGGCACTTAAGCCGTTAAATACTTTTGTCTTTGACTTATTTCTTCGCCAGTTCCTGGTTAATCATCCAGAGCTCCCGGCGCTCTTCGCTGCTCAAACCGTGTGTGCGCTCGCGAGCAATCAACTCTTCCTGGCGCAGCTCAAGCATCGAATCAAACATATGGTTGAGTGAGTCGGTGAACGTTTTTTCTGCAATGTCCTTATCAGCTATATCGTCCCACATCGACAATTTTTCAAGGGTAGCGGCCTCTTTTGTACCGCGATAATGCTCTAAAAGTTGTCCGGTGGTCAGACCTGGCTGAGACAAACAAGTGTTGACCAGTTCTGAAAATAAGCCAAGTCCGGGCAATTTTTCGTGGTCCAAACCCGCCAGCGACGGCACCTGCGGCGCAAGCTCGGGGTTTTGAACCAGCAACCCTATCAGTATACGCATGGTTGTGCGTTTTAGCTGAGGCGCGGCGCGAACCGTGCCGTTTTCAGCCTGTTTAGGCATTAAACGTTCAAGCTGGCTGTCATCCAGAATGCCGAGCTTGTTGCCTAACTCCTGACGCAGATAGATACGCAGCGTTTCGCCTGGCACCTGGCTGATTAACGGCAGCGCCAGCGTGCTGAGCTGCGCGCGCCCGTCAGGGGTACTCAAATCGACCTGCGGCATCAGGCTGTTAAACAGAAACGTGGAGAGCGGCTGAGCCTGCTCCATCCGCGCTTCAAACGCCGCTTTGCCCTCTTTACGCACCAGCGTATCCGGGTCTTCACCGTCAGGCAGAAACATAAAGCGCAACTGTCGGCCGTCGGTCATGTAGGGTAGCGCGGTTTCCAGTGCGCGCCAGGCGGCGTCACGTCCTGCGCGGTCACCGTCGTAACAACAAATCACGTTGTTGGTCACGCGGAACAGCAGCTGGATATGATCCGCCGTCGTGGACGTTCCTAACGACGCTACCGCGTAGTTAATGTCGTACTGCGCCAGCGCAACAACGTCCATATACCCTTCGACGACCAGAAGACGCGGAGGTTCCGCATTGTTCTGTTGCGCCTCATAAAGGCCATACAGTTGGCGGCCCTTATGGAAAATATCGGTTTCCGGGGAGTTGAGGTACTTCGGCAGGGCATCACCCAGCACGCGACCACCAAAACCAATCACCCGGCCACGCTTGTCGCGGATCGGGAACATCACCCGTTCACGGAAGCGGTCGTAGCTACGTCCCTGGTCGTTGGTGACCAGCATGCCTGCATCGATAAGAGACTTACGATCTTCGCTATTGCCGCCAAAACGCTTTAACACGTTGTCCCAGCCGGGCGGGGCGTAACCAATAGCGAAACGCGCAATGACCTCATCGCTCAGTCCGCGCTTGTTCAGATACTGACGCGCAGGCTCAGCCGCAGAGTGCTTAAGAGACTGTTGGTAAAACGAATTCAGGCCATCCATCAGTTGATACAGCGTTTGCCGTTGATGGCGCTCGATCTGACTTGGGCCACTGCCTGCTTCATACGGCACTTCAAGGTTATGCATCGCCGCCAGCTCTTCGACGGTTTCAACGAACTCGAGCTTGTCGTAGTTCATTAAAAAATCAACGGCATTACCGTGAGCACCACAGCCGAAGCAATGGTAAAACTGCTTTTCACCGTTTACGGTGAAGGAGGGGGTTTTTTCGTTATGGAACGGACAGCACGCATGGTAATTCTTGCCCTGCTTTTTCAGCTTTACCCGCGCGTCGATGAGATCGACGATGTCGGTTCTGGCGAGCAGGTCATTGATGAAAACGCGTGGGATTCTTCCGGCCATATGCCCCAAAATTTAAGCGACTTATAAACGAAAACAAGCCGCGCATTCCTTCCGGAAGCACGGCCTTACGACTATTACTCTGTCTGTCAATTGAGGGCGTTGGCCCTCAATCAATTAGTACAGACGAGTACGGCGTGCGTTTTCGCGAGCCAGTTTCTTCGCGTGACGTTTCACAGCGGAAGCTTTAGCGCGCTTACGTTCGGTCGTTGGTTTTTCATAAAACTCACGACGACGAACTTCAGCCAGAACACCTGCTTTCTCGCATGAACGTTTGAAGCGACGCAGTGCTACGTCGAACGGCTCGTTTTCACGTACTTTAATTACCGGCATGTAACTCTCACCTTTAATAAATTCGGTTTGCCGCTGGCATCAGCGCCAGCTTATTTCAAAATGGTGCGGAATTTTACTGCAAATGCTGCTGCTTTGTAAAGCACCGAAGCGATTTTGAAAGGGACTTTTATAAGGGGGAAGAGTATACACGAGCGGATGTCCTGGGGCGAACAAAGTTTTACATCAACCCGCATTCGCCCTACACTGCGCGGTATTGAAGCGAGGTAAAACAAGTCATGCGTGTACTGGGTATTGAAACATCCTGCGATGAAACCGGCATCGCCATTTACGACGACGAAAAAGGGCTTCTGGCCAACCAACTGTATAGTCAGGTGAAATTGCACGCTGACTACGGCGGCGTCGTGCCTGAACTGGCCTCTCGTGACCACGTGCGTAAAACGGTTCCCCTGATTCAGGCGGCGCTGAAAGAGGCCGGGTTGCGTTCAAACGATATTGATGCCGTGGCCTATACCGCAGGCCCGGGGCTGGTTGGCGCGCTGCTGGTTGGCGCCACGGTGGGACGTTCGCTGGCGTTCGCGTGGGATGTGCCGGCCATTCCGGTGCACCATATGGAAGGGCATCTTCTGGCACCGATGCTGGAAGAGAATCCGCCTGAGTTTCCGTTTGTGGCGCTGCTGGTTTCAGGTGGGCATACCCAGCTGATCAGCGTGACGGGGATTGGCAAGTATGAACTGCTGGGCGAGTCGATCGACGACGCCGCCGGTGAAGCGTTCGACAAAACCGCCAAGCTGCTGGGGCTGGATTACCCGGGCGGCCCGATGCTGTCCAGAATGGCGTCGCAGGGAACGGAAGGGCGCTTTGTATTCCCACGCCCGATGACCGACCGGCCAGGGCTGGATTTCAGCTTCTCCGGGCTGAAAACCTTCGCGGCCAACACTATCCGCAATAATGATGACAGCGAGCAGACCCGGGCCGATATTGCCCGCGCGTTCGAAGATGCGGTGGTCGATACGCTGATGATCAAGTGCAAGCGCGCGCTGGATCAGACCGGCTTTAAGCGTCTGGTGATGGCCGGTGGCGTCAGCGCCAACCGCACGCTGCGCGCGAAGCTGGCCGAGATGATGCAAAAACGTCGCGGGGAAGTGTTCTATGCGCGTCCGGAATTCTGTACCGATAACGGGGCGATGATCGCCTACGCCGGGATGGTGCGTCTGAACGCGGGAGCGACCGCCGATCTCAGCGTCTCCGTACGTCCGCGCTGGCCGCTGGCGGAGCTGCCCGAGGCCTGAAGGCGCTAAACCCGGATGTCAGATGGCGATATCAAACATCCGGGTCGTAGTGAGCAGACAATAAAGATGGCAGTCGCTGGCGACATGTAATTTCTCCATCGCCCGGAGCTTATGTGCGCTGACGGTTTTGATGCTCAGATGCATCTGCCTCGCGATTGCCACCAGCGGTAACCCTCTGCACAGCAGACGCAGCACATCCATCTCACGCGGCGACAGCTCGTCTGCGCTCTGCTTTCCTGACTGGAAAAAGGCGTTCATTGTTGAGCGCTCAATATACATCTCCCCGCCAGCCACGGTAACCAGGGCCTGAATGAGCCGCTTTTCACTGACATTGCGGGTAATGTAGCCGTGGGCGCCCGCTTTCAGCGCCGCGCGAATCAGCTGTGGGTTGCTGTAGGGGGAAACCATAATGACCTTCAGCAGCGGATATTGACGGGTGATCCACTTCAGCAGCGCCAGACCGTCCATTCCGCAAGCAGGATGTGGCCCCTGCGATGTGCGCAGGTTGTAGCCCAGCAGCAAAATGTCAGGCGTTTCTTGCGCGAGCATCTCCACCAGGGCTGATGTCGCATCCGCTTCCCCCACCAACGTAAAGGAAAGCGAGTGAAGACTCAGGTTAGTTGCCAGCTGATCCACAATAATGGCGTACACTCCCCGCCGAAAAATAGGGTTTTCATCAGCAATGGCAAATTTGACGGTCACGGAGGTTCCTCTTGCGTTATACGCGTATATGTCCTGGTTGAAATTATTTTACCTGAGAGATGGTTTTATCTGTAAAACATGCGGGAAGATATTTTTATTATCGTTATTTGTTTTTAAGTAATTTTATTTTCATAACTGGTTGACTTATTTTCTCTCCTTTTTGTGACGCTTTATAAAGAAAATTCTCAGCGTTAAATAGAGGGTTCTCATTGTTCCGTGATGCGCATTAATACAGTTTGAATAAAGCAATTAAGCGTATACATGTCATAAAGGAACAATGGCTCAAATGAAAAAAAGTATTCTCTCACTGTTAATTTGCGCAGCAGTAACCAGCTCTGCGTATGCTGAAGCAGCGACAAAGGTAGAGTTCGCTCAGGAGGGCGTCACGTATACGGCTATCGTCGTAAAACTTAAGCCCGGCAAGCCCCTCCTGAAAGCTACAAATACCGCCACCACGACGGCGTCAGATGAGCTCACGCTCGGCGATCCCTCTTTAGTGGCGAATAAAATGTTTCGCTCCAATAAACTTCGTAGCACCCAGTCGGATGAATTAACTAAACTGGATGCTACCTACGGGTTTGATCGCTATATGCGGATAGATATTCCTGAAAACAAAAGTCAGGATAAAGCCTTTATTAACCACGCGATTGCCGAGCTGGAACAAAATCCAAAAGTAGAATTAGTGTATGCGGAAGCCATGCCGGTTTCGCTGGATGAATATCAACATGATAATACCACGCCGCCGCTTTTACGCCAGTCCGCCGGAAATGCGACGCTGACCGCCACTGCCGTTCCTGATTTCCGTAACCTGCAGGATTATTTAAAATCCTCTGCGGAAAAACGCCCGGGTTATTATATGGGTGGAGTTAACCGCGACGGCGTTAGCGGTTATGCCGGTAGCGATGGGACTGGCGTTACCATTATCTCCACCGAAAACTGCGCCTGGAACACCAGCCACGTTAACTTACCGGCGATGGCCCTGAGCCAGGGCGACCGCACCTGGAAACCCGGCTGTGGCGATCATGACTCCTCTTCCGTGGGGATTATGGCAGGGAAAGATATCGGCAGCGGTATTCGCGGCTTTGCCTGGAACAGTAAGGTGGGTTATGCCGCCTGGCAGACGAACAATCTTTATAACATGATCCCCCTGCTGAAAGCGGGCGACGTGGTGCAGGTGGGTATGCAGGCCGAAAGCGCCAAACCTGCTGGCTGCACGAAAGAGTGTTATAACCCGTGGGAGGCGCAGCCAGCCTTCTTTGATATCACTAAGGCGCTGACCGATAAAGGAGTATATGTCATCGCTGCCGCAGGTAACGGTGGCCTCAGCCTTGACGATCCGGCTTACAACGGTAAATTTGATCTGTCAGTGAAGGATTCCGGCGCGATTATTGTTGGCGCAATGTGTGCGAGTGATGGCAAAAAAGCGTACTTCAGCAGCTATGGCTCACGCGTGACCAGCGCGGCGTGGGGCTGCTGGGACGTGGTGACTACCGGCAGTGGCGATTTGTACAGAGACGGCGTCAATAACTACACCCGTTCATTTGCCGGTACGTCCTCCGCTAACCCCATCATTGCAGGTGTGGTGGCGAGCCTGTCAGGGATTGCAAAAGCGCACGGGATTACCGTTACGCCGAAGCAGATGCGTCAGATTCTGCAGGAAACCGGGACGCCGCTGGCAAACGGGGATTCGGCTAAGATTGGCACCTTCCCGGATATGGAGCGTGCGGTTGCCCGTATTATGGCGTTGAAAGACGGCGGCACGCCTGCCGCTCCGGCGCCAACTGCCGCCGCGGGAGCGGATTATACGATGGTCTCCCCGACGACTGGCGTAAGTACCTATCCGCTGGACGGCAGCAAGAGCCTGAATGCCGTATCCTTTAACTGGAGCGTGACGAAAGGGACGGAAACCTTCTCGCTGGAAGAAAAACTGAATGGCACGCTGGTCAAGAGTGTGGATAGCGCGCATGCCTATGCCGTCATTCCTGCTAACAGCGAGGGAGAGGCGACCTACACCCTGACCACCACCGGCGCGGATGGGCGTACCGCGACCGACAGCATGACCATTAAGGTCAGTAAGCCAGCGGTGCCGCCGAAGGACGATACGCCGGCGAAAGATGACACACCGGTAAAACCTGCGGCGCCGGCCTACAACGCCAAAATTGCCTATCCAACCAAATGCACCAAAGTCTCGTACGACGGTAAAATCTGGTTTAACCAGTGGTATGTCAACCCGGGCCAGGAAACGCCGGGAACCGGCGGCCAGTGGGGCGCATGGCGAGAACAGGGAAGTGCTGGAAACAGCTGTAAATAACGCGTGAAGCCTGGCCTCCTGCCAGGCTTTTTCCGCATTACACATTCAACATCCCTTTTTCTTCCAGAAACGCAACGATCGTCGCCAGACCGTCACCCGCTTTCAGGTTGGTAAAGGTCCACGGACGTTCGCCGCGCATGCGGTTGGTGTCGCGCTCCATCACCTCCAGCGAAGCCCCCACGTACGGCGCGAGATCGGTTTTGTTGATCACCAGAAAATCGGATTTGGTGATCCCCGGCCCGCCCTTGCGCGGGATCTTCTCACCTTCGGCCACGTCGATGACGTAGATCGTCAGGTCAGCCAGCTCGGGACTGAAGGTCGCGCTCAGGTTGTCGCCGCCGCTTTCAACGAAGATCAGATCCAGATTGCCGAATTTTTCGCTCAGCGCTTCAACGGCTGCCAGGTTCATCGAAGCATCTTCGCGGATGGCGGTGTGCGGGCAGCCGCCAGTCTCCACGCCGACGATGCGCTCCGGCTCAAGGGCACCTGCTTCGGTCAGGATGCGCTGATCCTCTTTGGTGTAGATATCATTCGTCACCACCGCCAGGTGATACGTGTCGCGCATCGCCTTGCAGAGTGCTTCCAGCAGCGCGGTTTTGCCCGACCCCACCGGGCCGCCCACGCCCACGCGCAGGGGATGTTTGTAATTAGCCATATTGCTTCCTCAGGAACGGAAAAGTCGTGAATATTGTGTTTCGTGGCGGGCAGAAGCGATGGCGGAAAGCGGCGTTGCCGCCCCCAGCTCGTCGTCGCCACGTAAAAAAGCCTGTTCAAGCCCGGCCGCAAAATGGTCGCTCAGCGCAATGATCAGCTGCTGCGCGGCCTGTTGCCCAAACGGCACCAGCTTGACGCCCGCCATTACCGCGCTCTCAATCCAGCTATAGCCGAGACTCAGGGCCAGCTCGTGCACGCCAATGCCCCAGCGTACGCCGAGCCACGCCATGCCGCAGAGCTGGCTCTGCATAAACAGCGCCTGCCACCGGGCCGGGCAGTCCGGCTCCCAGCTTTTAATGAGACGCGTAAAGGCGGCACCGCGATTGCGCTCTTCTTCCCGCAGTTCACGGGTTTCCCGGCAGGCGAGAAGGTAAGCCGTCCAGCGTTTTGCTGCCGCAAGGTCGCCTTGTTCACAGGCCCGGTACAGCCGGACAAACAGCGGCAGGTCAACGCAGAAAAAGCTCTGCTCCATCTGCTGCGTTTGCCAGCGTTTAAAGGCGTCGGCATCCGTGATCCAGCCTGCTTCCACGGCCCACTCCAGCCCCTGCGACCAGGTAAACGACCCGACCGGCAGGCTGCTGCTGGAGAGCTGCATCAGGCGCAGCCACTGGCGGGAATGCTCCATCAGCTCATCAGCGCCAGCAGGGCAGAGACGATCAGCCCGCCGCCGAAGGTTTTGCGCAGACCTTCGTGTCGGCGCAGCAGCAAGCCTGCGGCGAAACTGGCGCACAGTACGGTCGCGCTGGCGAACATAAACCCGCTGGTGAAGAGCCAGAAGCTATGGCCGGACATCTCCACGCCGTGCGCCCAGCCGTGGAACATCGCCAGGGCTGGCACCGCCAGCAGCAGGCGGTTTTCGGTTTTAAACATCATCACGCCGCAGACCGCCAGCGAGGCGATAATCAGCATCTCCATGCCGCTAAAGCCGCCGAGCAGGCTACCCGCCACGGCGCCGACAAGCATCATCCCGAGGGTGGCAAACGGCAGCAGCAGTTTGCGGCCGCTCAGCGCCGAAAGCACGCCGGCGCCCGTCAGCATCAACAGATGATCGAGCCCGGTCAGCGGGTGGAAGAAACCAGCCTGAAAGCTGTCGGCGCCGTGGCCAGGATGGGCGAGCGCGGGAACCGAAAAGGCCAGCAGTAACAGGGGAAGTAACGTGCGCATGAGTAATCCTTAGTGTGAATGGGCGTGAGAGTGGCTATGGCTGTGGGTATCGCTGGCATACGCGCCCGCTTCCGGTTCAAACGGCAGCGTGGCGTACGTCACCTCCAGCCCGAACTGGCGCAGCATGTCGTCGAGAACATGATCGTGGTGGTAGCGCAACTCGCCGGGCATCACCTGCAAAGGCACGTGGCGGTTGCCCAGGTGGTAGCAGGCGCGGGCGAGCAGGAACGGATCGGCGCAGCGCACCACGGAGACGGACTCCGGGGCGGCGATCACTTCGATCACCTCGCTGCCGTCGTCGTTGCTGAGCAGGTCGCCGCCGCGCAGCAGTAAACCGCGCGGCAGCATCAGCCCGGCTTCGCGGCCGTCGTTCAGCGCCACGCGGGCGCGGCTTTTCACCCGCACGTCAATCGGCAGCGTGACGCTGGCGGTAATCGGATGCGCATGGTCCAGGCGTTGGGTTAAATAGATCATCATCACTCCTCAAAACAGGAAATAGCGTTGCGCCATCGGCAGAACCTCAGCCGGTTCGCTGGTAATCAGTTCACCGTCAACGCGCACTTCATAGGTTTGCGAATCGACGGTGATATTTGGCTGCAGACCGTTATGGATCATGTCCGCCTTTTTCACCGTCCGGCAGCCTTTCACCACCGCGGTGGCGCTCTGCAGGTTGAGCTGCTGCGGAATGCCCCGCGCGTCAGCGGCCTGTGAGACAAACGTCAGCCGCGTGGCGTGGCGCGCGGCACCCAGCGCACCAAACATCGGGCGGTAATGAACCGGTTGCGGGGTGGGTATGGAGGCGTTGATATCGCCCATCGGCGCGCAGGCGATCATTCCGCCCTTGACGATGGTGGCGGGTTTTACGCCGAAGAACGCCGGGGACCAGACCACTAAATCGGCCAGCTTGCCCGCCTCGATGGAGCCTACTTCATGGGCGATGCCGTGGGTCAGAGCCGGGTTAATGGTGTATTTGGCGATATAGCGCTTCACGCGGAAGTTGTCGTTATCGCCGCTTTCTTCCGGCAGGGCGCCGCGCTGGACCTTCATGCGGTGCGCCACCTGCCAGGTGCGGATAATCACTTCTCCCACACGGCCCATGGCCTGAGAGTCTGATGAGGTGAGAGAAAACGCGCCGATATCGTGCAGCACATCTTCGGCGGCGATGGTCTCCCGGCGAATGCGCGACTCGGCAAAGGCGACGTCTTCGGCGATATCCGGATCGAGGTGGTGACACACCATCAGCATGTCGAGATGCTCGTCGATGGTATTCATCGTGTAGGGCAGCGTCGGGTTGGTGGAGGAGGGCAGAATATTCGGGTGCGCGCAGGCGGTGATAATATCCGGCGCATGGCCGCCACCTGCCCCTTCGGTGTGGAAGGTGTGGATCGTGCGTCCGCCAATGGCGGCCAGCGTGTCTTCCACAAAGCCGGACTCGTTCAGCGTGTCGCTGTGCAGTGCCACCTGAATATCCATCTCTTCTGCCACCTCAAGCGAGCAGTTGATCGCCGCAGGCGTCGCGCCCCAGTCCTCGTGGATCTTAAGCCCAATGGCGCCGGCTGCGATTTGCTCGCGCAGCGCGTCGGGGTTTGAACCGTTGCCCTTGCCGAGCAGACCGATGTTCACCGGCAGAGTATCCGCAGCCTGTAGCATGCGGGCGATATACCACGGGCCGGGCGTGCAGGTGGTGGCGTTGGTGCCCGCCGCGGGCCCGGTGCCGCCGCCGATCATGGTGGTGACGCCGGAGACCAGCGCTTCTTCCGCCTGCTGCGGACAGATCCAGTGGATGTGAGTATCGATCCCGCCGGCGGTGACGATCTTCCCTTCGGCAGCGATCACTTCCGTCGCGGCGCCAATCGGGATCGTTACGCCGGGCTGAATGTCCGGGTTACCGGCTTTGCCGACGGCAAAGATCCGCCCGTTCTTCACGCCGATGTCGGCTTTCGCGATCCCCCAGTGATCGACAATCAGCGCATTGGTCAGCACCAGATCCACGCAGTCGTCTGCGGTCATCTGCCCCTGACCCATGCCGTCGCGGATCACCTTCCCGCCGCCGAACTTGACCTCTTCGCCGTAGACGGTGAGATCATCTTCCACTTCGATCCACAACTCGCTGTCGGCCAGCCGCACTTTATCGCCGGTGGTAGGGCCGAACATATCGGCGTAAGCCTGGCGCGAAATCTCAGCCATGTTTCACCTCTCCCATTACCTCACCGCGAAAACCGACTATGCGCTGCGCGCCCGTTACCTGCACCAGCGTCACTTCACGCTTCTGGCCGGGCTCGAAGCGCACGGCGGTACCCGCCGGGATGTTCAGCCGGTAGCCACGGGTGGCCTCCCGGTCAAACTTCAGCGCCGGGTTGACCTCGTAAAAGTGGTAGTGCGACCCGACCTGGATCGGCCTGTCGCCGTGGTTTTCGACGATGACACGCCGGGTGTCTCGCCCGAGGTTGAGGGCGATAGTACCGGGCTGGATCTGGTATTCACCTGGGATCATCACGCGCTCCTTAGACGATCGGGTTATGGACGGTGACGAGCTTGGATCCGTCCGGGAAGGTGGCTTCCACCTGAATATCCGGGATCATCTCCGGTACGCCCTCCATCACCTGGTCACGTCTCAGAACGTGGCGGCCCGCCTCCATCAGTGCGGCGACGGTTTCGCCATCGCGCGCGCCTTCCATAATGAAGGCGCTGATCAGCGCGACCGATTCCGGGTAATTGAGCTTTACTCCGCGCGCAAGGCGGCGTTCGGCAACCAGCGCGGCGGTGAACAGCAACAGCTTGTCTTTTTCTCTGGGGGTCAGTTCCATAACGTTTCTCTTATGTCTGCCAGATACGCGGCGAACAGGCGGTTTTGGTGGTGAGAAGCGGGCGAAGCGACTGCCAGATGTCGCGCATCACCCGCTGGCAAATCAGGTTGTCGTGGGAGAGAAAACGCACCGACATGAGATCGTCCGTGAGCGTGGCGCCCGCAAACGTATCCAGTGGGGCGAGCAGCACCCGCGCCGCGTCGAGATGTTCTTCTCTGGCCGGATAGAACAGCAGCGTGCCGAGCCACGGTTGCCCGGCAACGGGCGTGAGATCGCCGTTGCTGAGATGCTGACGCTCAATCAGGCGCGGTTCGTCGTCGACCCACACCTCAAGGCGGCTCTCCAGCGTGCCGTGGCTGAAGGTCTCACCGATCACCGGACGCCCCAGGCAGTATAACTCCCACGCCAGCAGCGTACTGGAGGCCTTCAGATGGAAGACGGAACGCAGCGCGGCATTGGCGCCGGGAAAGATAATGGTGTCCTGCGGCAGCCACTCCAGCGTGGAGCCATCATCGAGATAAAAGTGCTGATTCAGGCAGGCCTGCGGGCCGCTGCTGCGATAGAACTTGCTGGCGCCGGGCATGGTGATGAGCGCGTGGCTGTTGGCGTCCAGCCGGACAGAAATATCCAGCGTATCACCACCCACAACGCCACCAGGTGGGTGCAACAGATAGAGGTGGCAGGTTTCACCTTCAGGATAAAACGGCCGCTGAACAGTTAGCGGCCCGAGGTGATGAGCGGAGTGCAGGAGGGTTTTCTCAGGGGTGTGACAAAACTGCAGGGCAAGCGACGCCTGCCAGCCTTTATACGTATTATCAGTGACCTGAGCTGCTAACATGCTGCATCCATCTGCTCATCATCGGGGTCGTTTCAGTATGCCCTGGCAGAATTGAAGGCTGTCATATGAGTCGCTTATGGATAAAAACCGGCTCATATGATTAATGCAGGCCGGGTAAGCGCAGCGCCACCCGGCAAGAAAGGCGATGAGACTAGCGGTAATCCTCCGCATCTACGTCATACCCGGATGGCTCCCAGCGGATCGCCAGCAGCGAGGCCAGGCCGATAAACGGCGCCAGCGCAATCACCCAGAACACGGCGGTATCAAGGGATGCGACCAGCAGCGGGAAAAGGAACAGCGACAGCGTGGAACTGCTGCGCATCAGCGTCTGGTTGAGACCCACGCCGACGCCGCGCAACGAGGTCGGGTAGCTCAGGGAGGCAAACGTCATGGTATGCGCACCCGGACCAAAGCCCTGGCCGAACAGGAACAGGGCCAGCATGCCGACGGCGACCACACCTTCCGTTGCGCCTTCAGGCCGCCCCACCAGCGCCAGCCCGAGCAGCGCGACCAGCTGGCAGGCGTAGCCCGCAAGCGACATCCGCCAGGCACCGAAGCGCGGCACGTAGCGTACCGCAAGCAGCCCGCCGACGAAGGCAAACAGCAGGTTAAGCACCAGGGAAATCAGAATGGTCGTCAGCATCGACTGTACAAAGAAGCTGGAGATGATCACCGGCAGACCAAACGCCACGGCGTTATAGGCGAAGGAGGAGACCACAGACAGCAGCGTGGCGAGCGTCGTACGGCGTAAATATATGCCGCGAAACAGGTTCAGGTAGTTTGCCCATTTTGCTTTATTGACGACAGGTGCTGGCTGGCTGAGCGCGTCCTGCGGTACGTGGGCATTGATGTTATACGACTGGCGTAAAATCGACGCCGCCTCTTTCAGGTTGCCCTGATTCGCCGCCCAGACCGGCGATTCGCTCATATAGCGGCTACGAATAGCAATAATCACCAGCGCCGGCACCGCGCCAAAACCGAGGATCAGGCGCCACAGCCAGTCACTGTGGCTTTCCGGCAGCACGGCGTAGAAGAAGAGCACCAGCAGATAGGAGACGCTGATGGCGGCATACCAGGTGGGGCACCACATCGCGACGCTGGAGGCTTTGTTTCCCGGGCCTTTCAGCCTGGCAAACTCGCTTAAAAAGGCCATCGCCACGGGCAGGTCGATCCCGACCCCAAGCCCCATGACAAACCGGGCGCCCGCCAGCACGTATTCGTTAGGTGCCAGCGCGCAGGCAATGGCGGCCACCACGAAGAAGAGCATGTCGGCCATAAAGACCCGGTAGCGGCCAATTTTGTCCGTAAGATAACCGCCAAGCAGCGCCCCGACAATGGCCCCAAAGGTAATGGCCGAGGCCACCATGCCGGTGCCTGCTGGCGTGAGGTTAAATTCGCGGGTGATGTCTTTGATACCGAACGCCAGCGCACCAAGGTCGTAGGCGTCGAGAAAAATACCGCCCAATGCGATGCCGATAACGATGCGTGCATTGGCCCGTCCCTGCGAACCGTGATTGACCAGCCGCGAAACGTCAGCGGCGTTGCGCACCCACTGGATATCGCCATCCGCTGCGTGGCGTGGTGTTGAAAGAGGAGTGGTGTCTGTAATGTCTGCCATTTTCTTCTGATGTGGTTGTGTTGTGTCTCTAACAGTTACCACAGGCAGAAGGTGACCAAAATCACATTTGGCTATAAGGCATAACTAACCTTATTGAGCGTCTTTTTTCTTCCTCTTGAGCTTCGTCCAGATTTTGGTCTCCTGACGACGCCACAGGCGCTGAATATTATCGTGATGGCGCAGCAGGATAAGGCAGGAGAGCATCGACACCGGGAAGGTAAATTGCGGTTTGAACCACCAGACGTAGAACGGGGCGATCAGCGCGCTGACGATGGCGCCCAGCGACGAATAGCCGCTGAGAAGAATGGTCAACAGCCAGGTGCCTGCCATCACGCCGGTCAGATCCCAGCCGATAGGCGCAATGGCACCAAAGGCCGTCGCCACGCCTTTACCACCTTTAAAGCCGAAGAATACGGGCCAGATGTGGCCAACGCAGGCGGCAATCGCAATCAGCCCCAGCCAGAACGGCGTGACGCCCAGCGCATACGCGCCCCAGACGGGTAGCATCCCTTTCAGAACATCAAAAACCAAAACCGCTACGGCTGCTCCCTTGCCGCCAATTCGTAGTACGTTGGTCGCTCCCGGGTTCCCGGAACCACTTTCACGCGGGTCAGGTAACCCGGCGATGCGGCAGACCAGAATGGCGCTGGAGATTGAGCCGCAAAGGTAGGCGAGGAGGATCATTCCAGGCGCGATTGCACTCATAACGCTGTTCCGTTTTGAAAATGTATCTGTATTCTCAGCATCTGTGGATAATACGCATAATTCGCCGGAAGTGGTATCCGGTTTAGCCAAAAAGCAGGCAGGTCGTGATGGATATTGTATTTATAGAGCAACTTTCGGTAATCACCACAATTGGTGTTTACGACTGGGAACAGACCATCGAGCAGAAGCTGGTGTTCGATATCGAAATGGGCTGGGATAACCGCAAGTCGGCAAAAAGTGATGACGTGAATGACTGTCTGAGCTATGCCGACATCAGTGAAACGGTCATCGCCCACGTTGAAGGGCAACGTTTCGCGCTGGTCGAGCGGGTGGCGGAAGAGGTCGCGGAACTGCTGCTGAGTAAATTCAACTCACCGTGGGTGCGTATCAAACTGAGCAAGCCGGGCGCGGTGGCGCGTGCCGCCAATGTGGGGGTCATCATCGAGCGTGGCACAAATCTGAAAGGGAAGATTTAACGTCATAATAGCTAAACCATTTTAGGTTATACCGGTCTCAGGACTGTATCTTTATCGGTTGTCCGTATGGGGCACCGTTTTTTTATATCTTTTTAGGGGTTTATAGATGAGCGATATGCACTCGCTGCTGGTGGCGGCAATACTGGGTGTGGTCGAAGGATTGACGGAGTTTTTACCGGTTTCCAGTACCGGCCATATGATTATCGTTGGCCATCTGCTGGGCTTTGAAGGCGATACCGCAAAAACCTTCGAAGTGGTCATTCAACTGGGTTCTATTCTGGCCGTGGTGGTCATGTTCTGGCGTCGTTTGTTTGGCCTGATCGGGATCCACTTTGGTCGTCTTCCTCAGCGCGAAGGTGAAGGTACCGGCCGTCTGACGCTTATCCATATTCTGCTCGGCATGCTCCCGGCGGTAGTGCTGGGGCTGGTATTCCACGACACCATTAAATCACTGTTCAACCCGATTAACGTGATGTACGCGCTGGTGGTAGGGGGCTTCCTGCTGATCGCCGCGGAAGTGCTGAAGCCAAAAACGCCGCGGGCGGAAGGTCTGGATGATATGACGTATCGTCAGGCGTTTATCATTGGCTGCTTCCAGTGTCTGGCGCTGTGGCCGGGCTTCTCGCGTTCTGGTGCCACCATTTCCGGCGGGATGCTGATGGGCGTGAGCCGTTACGCCGCGTCAGAGTTTTCGTTCCTGCTGGCCGTGCCGATGATGATGGGCGCCACCGCGCTTGACCTCTATAAAAGCATGGGTTTCCTGACCACCGGCGACATTCCGATGTTCGCCGTTGGCTTCATCACCGCGTTTATCGTGGCGCTGATTGCCATCAAAACCTTCCTGCAGCTGATTAAGCGTATCTCGTTTATTCCGTTCGCGATCTATCGCTTTATCGTCGCGGCTGCGGTGTACGTGGTCTTCTTCTGACCGACTGCCCTCAGTCTTTTGGCTGAGGGCAATGCTTTTCCTTCCAGTCTGATACCGCCTGAATTCGCCGTTTTGTCAGCTCTTCCCGAATCTCCGGTCCTTTGAATCCCGCCTCGACAACGTCTTTTGTCGGCACGGCTTTTGCCACGTTCCACGCCGCCCGCAGCAAGCGCCCTTGCGGATAGTCACAGGCTTCAAACCCAGTGCGCCCGCGCACGTCAGCTTCGCTGGTGAGCGCTATCTGCTCCACGCGCTGGGGTTTGCGCCAGGCGTCGATGTTATCGAACAGCTTGACGATGGTGGCCGGTTTCAGGATCGGGAAGGTGTGAATCAGGTCGTGGAACTCGGCCACCAGTTTCGCCAGATCGCGGATCTCGTTCGGGACGCGCAGACGCTGGCACAGCCCTTCGACCAGCTTCACCCCCGCCGGGCCATGACCGTGATGGCGAGGCCAAAATTCTTTTGGCGTTAAGCCTTTGCCCAGATCGTGGCACAGGGTGGAAAAGCGCACGTCCACGTCCGGGCTCAGCATGGCCGCCATGCTGAGCGTCATCAGCGTATGCACGCCGGTGTCAATTTCCGGGTGCCATTTCGCCGGCGCGGGGACGCCAAACAGCGCGTCTATTTCCGGAAATAGCACCTTCAGCGCGCCACAGTCGCGCAGAACCTGGAAAAAGACCTGCGGGTTGCGGGTGGTGAGGGCATTTTCCGTCTCTTTCCAGACGCGCTCTGGCGTCAGGTGTGCAAGCTCGCCGGCTTCGGTCATGGCGGTCATCAGCGCCATTGTCTCATCGGCAATCCGGAAGCTGAGATGAGCGTACCGTGCGGCAAAGCGCGCCACGCGCAGCACGCGCAGCGGATCTTCAGAAAACGCCGGGGAGACGTGACGTAAAAGACGGTTGCGCAGATCGTTCTGGCCGCCATACGCGTCAACGATCTGGCCGTTCTCGTCCTGCGCCAGCGCGTTGATGGTGAGATCGCGACGCAGAAGGTCTTGCTCCAGCGTCACGTCCGGCGCGGCATAGCAGGTGAAGCCGGTATAGCCCGAGCCCGATTTCCGCTCGGTACGCGCCAGGGCATACTCTTCGCGGCTTTGCGGGTGCAGAAACACGGGAAAATCGCGGCCTACCTGCTGGTAGCCCGCGTCGAGCATCTCTTCCGGGGTGGCGCCAACCACCACCCAGTCTTTATCTTTGACCGGCAGACCTAACAACGCATCTCGTACCGCACCACCGACCAGATAACTCTTCACGCCTTACACTCCTGTTTTCTCTTTTCCAGGATAATACGTAAGTCTGGCAGAGAAGACGAATTAGTTCATCCAGCGGTCTTTACGCTTACGGCTTGGGATCAGATGCGGCAGAACCAGACCCAGCACCAGACCTACGCCCAGCACGCCGCCGCCATACATAAACCACTGCATGATGATGGTGCGCTGTTTGTCATCGAGCTGCAGATTGGCGGCATTCACTTTCTTCTGCGCGACAATCAGCTCGTTTTTCAGTTTCTGGTTCTCTTCTTTCAGACCGTTAATCACCCCGTCGCTCTGCGCCACTTTCTGCTGCATTTCAGCGGTGCGCTGGTTCCAGGTGCCGTCGATGTTGTTCAGCTTGTCGGTCAGGGTTTTTACCTGGTTTTCCAGATCCGGCACGCGGGTGCGCAGGCTTGGCACGGTGCTCAGCTCTTTCAGCGGGATCCAGGACGTACGGCCGGAACTGTCGCGAACCTGACCGTAATTGGTGTCCGCGTTGGTCTGTAACAGCGTCACTTCCTCGCCGGCATTTACCGTACCCACGAGGCGATAATTATCTCCGGGGCCACTGCGTACCCAGGTGTTCAGTTCGTCAGAAACGTAACGCTTCTCTTCAGCGTGCACGGCGGTTGCGGCGCTAAAAGCGAGTAAAGTAAGTCCAATCAGGCGTAATTTAAGCATCATTAGTCGTTATTTTCATAAAAAGTGGAACGATAGTAGTGGCAACAGTGTCTCTACGCAAAGCATTCGTCAGCAATCAGAATCATCTGTGTCACGACTCTACACATTTACGCCCGTCAAATTGCTCATTGCATGGCAATTTGGCGCAAAATACTATGTACTGACAAATAAATGGCGAGGAAGTTCGCCCTCATTGACGCGTCTGTGACGCCCGCAAAAGTACAAGGCTATGGCTCAGGAAATCGAATTAAAATTTATCGTCGAAAAAGACAGCGTTGACGCACTCCGCCAGCATCTGCATACGCTTTCCGGCGAACACCATGCACCGGTACAACTGCTTAATATCTATTACGAAACGCCAGACAACTGGCTGCGCCGCCACGATATGGGGCTGCGCATCCGTGGCGCAAGCGGACGCTACGAGATGACGATGAAAATTGCCGGCCGCGTGGTCGGCGGGTTACATCAGCGTCCGGAATATAATATCGACATCAATAAGCCAGAACTTGAGCTGGAACGTTTCCCGGCCGAAGTCTGGCCAGAAGGGGCGCTGCCTTCCACCCTCGCGGAACAGGTGCAGCCGCTGTTCAGCACCGATTTCTGGCGCGAAAAATGGCTGGTGACAGAAGGCAAAAGCCGCATTGAAATCGCCCTTGATTTGGGTGATGTGAAGGCGGGTGAGTTCCAGGAGCCGATTTGCGAACTGGAGCTTGAGCTGCTGGAAGGGGATGCGAACGATGTGCTGAAGCTGGCGCGCAAGCTGGTGAACCAGTCCGGATTGCGCCAGGGGAGCCTGAGCAAAGCCGCGCGGGGCTACCATCTGGCCGCCGGGAATGCGCCACGTGTGCTGAAAGAGACAACCATTTTGCATGTTGCGCCGAAAGCCAGCGTTGAGCAGGGACTGGAAGCCGCACTGGAACTGGCGCTTTCTCAGTGGCAGTACCATGAAGAGCTGTGGGTGCGAAACGTGAAACACGCCAAATACCACGTGCTGTCGGCTATTGCCCTGGTGCGCCATACCCTGGCGCTCTTCGGCGGCATCGTCCCTCGGAAAGCGAGCGCTCACTTACGTGATCTGCTGACGCAAACCGAAACGCTGATGCTTTCCGACGTCTCGGCGCAAACGGCGATCTACAGCCCGCAAACCGCAACGGCAAAACTCGCACTGACCGAGTTCCTGGTGACGCGCGGCTGGCGCACTTTCCTGGATGCGAAAGCGCAGGCCAAAATCGCGGAAAACTTTAAGCGTTTTGCGGATATTCATCTCTCCCGTCATGCCGCCGAGCTGAAAAACACCTTTGCCTATCCGCTGGGCGATCGGTATGGCGATCAGCTCCCTCGTCTTTCGCGCAACATCGACAGCATGCTGCTCCTCTCCGGCGCTTACGACGGTCCAAAGGCGCAGGCGTGGCTGGAAAACTGGCAGGGGCTGAAGCATGCCATTGAAACCCGTCAGCATATTGAGATAGAGCATTTCCGTAACGAGGCCATTTCGCAGGAGCCGTTCTGGCTGCACAGCGGAAAACGTTAACTCTGGCAAGGAACCCCTAAAATGCCGCTTTCTTCGCAGTTACAGCAGCAGTGGCAGACCGTTTGCGAACGTCTGCCTGAGTCATTACCGGCGTCATCGTTAAGCGAACAGGCGAAGAGCGTGCTCGCCTTCAGTGACTTTGTGCAGGAAAGTATTACCGCCAATCCGGACTGGCTGGCGGAACTTGAAAACGCACCGCCGCAGGCAGATGAGTGGCGGCACTATGCTGGCTGGCTGCAGACTGCACTCGAAGACGTTGCGGATGAGGCCGCGCTGATGCGCGTCCTGCGCCAGTTCCGCCGTCGGGTGATGGTGCGCATTGCCTGGGCGCAGGCGCTGGAAATCGTGAGTGAAGAGAGCACGCTGCTGCAGTTAAGCGAGCTGGCGCAAACGTTGATTGTCGCCGCGCGAGACTGGCTCTACGCCGCCTGCTGTAAAGAGTGGGGCACGCCGTGCAGCGAGGAAGGGGTTCCTCAGCCACTGTTGATCCTGGGGATGGGCAAGCTGGGCGGCTGCGAACTGAATTTCTCCTCCGATATCGACCTGATTTTTGCCTGGCCGGAGAACGGCTCTACGCGCGGCGGGCGTCGCGAGCTGGACAATGCCCAGTTCTTTACCCGTCTCGGTCAGCGTCTGATTAAGGCGCTGGATCAACCCACCCAGGACGGGTTTGTCTACCGTGTGGACATGCGCCTGCGTCCGTTTGGCGACAGCGGCCCGCTGGTGCTAAGCTTTGCGGCGCTGGAAGATTATTACCAGGAGCAAGGGCGCGACTGGGAGCGTTACGCGATGGTCAAAGCGCGGATCATGGGCGACAGTGACGATGCCTACGCCAACGAGCTGCGCGCCATGCTACGCCCGTTTGTCTTCCGACGTTATATCGATTTCAGTGTCATCCAGTCCCTGCGTAATATGAAAGGGATGATCGCCCGTGAGGTGCGCCGCCGCGGCCTGAAGGACAATATCAAGCTTGGCGCAGGCGGCATCCGCGAAATTGAATTTATCGTTCAGGTCTTCCAGCTTATTCGCGGCGGACGTGAGCCGTCGCTACAGTCCCGCTCGCTGCTGCCGACGCTGTCAGCGATTGAGCAACTGCACCTTCTGCCGGACGGCGATGCGCACACTCTGCGCGAGGCCTACCTGTTCCTGCGTCGTCTGGAAAACCTGCTGCAAAGCATCAATGACGAACAGACCCAGACCCTGCCGGGCGATGACCTTAACCGGGCGCGTCTGGCGTGGGGAATGCGCGTGGACGACTGGTCAACGCTGACCGAACGACTCGATGCCCATATGGCAGGCGTGCGCCGAATCTTTAACGAGCTGATCGGTGATGATGAAAGCGAATCGCAGGACGATGCGCTTTCCGAACACTGGCGCGAGCTGTGGCAGGACGCGCTCCAGGAGGATGACACCACGCCGGTGCTGACGCACTTAACCGACGACGCGCGCCATCGCGTGGTGGCGCTGATTGCCGATTTCCGTCTGGAACTGAACAAACGCGCCATTGGGCCGCGCGGACGTCAGGTGCTGGATCACCTGATGCCGCACCTGCTGAGCGAGGTCTGTTCGCGGGCGGATGCGCCGGTGCCCCTGTCACGCATGATGCCGCTGCTAAGTGGCATTATCACGCGCACCACCTATCTTGAACTGCTGAGCGAGTTCCCCGGCGCGCTGAAGCACCTGATTACGCTCTGCGCCGCCTCGCCGATGGTGGCCAACAAGCTGGCGCGTTACCCGCTGCTGCTGGATGAGCTGCTTGATCCAAATACCCTCTATCAGCCGACGGCAACCGATGCCTACCGGGACGAGCTGCGTCAGTATCTGCTGCGCGTGCCGGAAGAGGACGAGGAGCAACAGCTGGAGGCGCTGCGCCAGTTTAAGCAGGCGCAGATGCTGCGCGTGGCGGCGGCGGATATCGCCGGCACGCTGCCGGTGATGAAAGTGAGCGATCACTTAACCTGGCTTGCGGAAGCGATCATCGACGCGGTGGTACAGCAGGCATGGGTGCAGATGGTGGCGCGCTACGGCCAGCCGAAACATCTGGCCGATCGTGAAGGTCGCGGCTTCGCGGTGGTAGGCTACGGCAAGCTCGGCGGCTGGGAACTGGGCTATAGCTCCGATCTGGATTTGATCTTCCTCCACGACTGCCCGGTCGACGTGATGACCGACGGCGAGCGCGAGATTGACGGGCGTCAGTTCTACCTGCGTCTGGCGCAGCGCATCATGCATCTGTTCAGTACCCGCACCTCGTCGGGCATTTTGTATGAAGTGGATGCCCGCCTGCGCCCGTCCGGTGCGGCGGGGATGCTGGTCACCTCGACGGAATCCTTCGCCGATTATCAGAAGAATGAAGCCTGGACGTGGGAGCATCAGGCGCTGGTGCGCGCCCGCGTGGTGTATGGCGATCCGCAGCTCAAAACGCAGTTCGACGCTATCCGTAAGGAGGTCATGACCACCCCGCGTGAGGGCAGTACGCTGCAGACCGAAGTGCGCGAGATGCGTGAAAAAATGCGCGCGCATCTGGGCAATAAACACCGCGATCGCTTTGATATCAAAGCCGACGAGGGCGGTATTACCGATATCGAGTTTATTACCCAGTATCTGGTGTTGCTCCACGCGCACGACAAGCCGAAGCTGACGCGCTGGTCGGATAACGTGCGCATTCTGGAACTGCTGGCGCAAAACGACATCATGGACGAGCAGGAGGCGCTGGCCTTAACCCGCGCCTACACCACGCTGCGCGATGAACTTCATCATCTGGCGTTGCAGGAGCAGCCAGGGCATGTGGCGCTGGACTGTTTCACCGCTGAACGCGCTCAGGTAACGGCCAGCTGGCAGAAGTGGCTGGTGGAACCGTGCGTAACAAAACAAGTGTGATATTATCGCGCGCAAATTGTGAATCTTTCTGGAGTCAGGAATGAAAGTAACACTGCCAGAGTTTGAACGTGCTGGAGTAATGGTTGTTGGGGATGTGATGCTGGATCGCTACTGGTATGGGCCGACCAGCCGCATCTCTCCGGAAGCACCGGTACCGGTGGTTAAGGTCGACACCATTGAAGAGCGTCCCGGCGGCGCGGCAAACGTGGCGATGAACATTGCTTCTCTGGGCGCGCATTCGCGTCTGGTGGGCCTGACCGGCATTGACGATGCGGCGCGTGCGCTGAGCAAGTCGCTGGCGGACGTGAACGTGAAGTGCGACTTCGTTTCTGTTCCGACACACCCGACCATTACCAAGCTGCGCGTATTGTCGCGTAACCAGCAGCTGATCCGTCTCGACTTTGAAGAAGGGTTCGAAGGGGTTGATCCTGAGCCGCTGCACGAGCGCATCAACCAGGCGCTGAGCAATATCGGCGCGCTGGTGCTGTCCGACTACGCCAAAGGCGCGCTGGCGAGCGTGCAGACGATGATCCAGCTGGCGCGCAAAGCCAATGTGCCGGTGCTGATCGACCCGAAAGGGACGGACTTTGAGCGTTACCGTGGCGCAACGTTGCTGACGCCTAACCTCTCTGAGTTTGAAGCGGTGGCGGGCAAATGCAAGACCGAAGCCGAGATCGTCGAGCGCGGCATGAAAATCATTGCTGACTTCGAACTCTCTGCGCTGCTGGTCACCCGCTCCGAGCAGGGGATGACCCTGCTGCAACCGGGTAAAGCGCCGCTGCATATGCCGACTCAGGCGCAGGAAGTGTACGACGTGACCGGTGCCGGTGATACGGTGATTGGCGTGCTGGCGGCAACCCTCGCCGCGGGTAACTCTCTGGAAGAGGCGTGCTATTTTGCCAACGCGGCGGCAGGCGTAGTCGTCGGGAAACTCGGTACCTCTACCGTTTCGCCCATCGAGCTGGAAAACGCGGTACGCGGTCGTGCCGATACCGGTTTTGGCGTCATGAGCGAAGACGAGCTGAAAGTGGCCGTCGCCGCTGCGCGCAAGCGCGGTGAGAAAGTGGTGATGACCAACGGTGTGTTCGACATCCTGCACGCGGGCCATGTCTCTTATCTGGCGAATGCGCGTAAGCTGGGCGATCGCCTGATTGTGGCGGTGAACAGCGATGCCTCGACGAAACGTCTGAAGGGCGAAACGCGCCCGGTGAACCCGCTGGAACAGCGCATGATCGTCCTCGGCGCGCTGGAAGCGGTGGACTGGGTGGTGCCATTTGAGGAAGACACGCCGCAGCGCCTGATTGCCGGAATTCTGCCGGATCTGCTGGTGAAAGGTGGGGATTACAAACCGGAGCAAATCGCGGGCAGCGAAGAGGTCTGGGCCAACGGCGGCGAAGTGATGGTGCTGAACTTTGAAGACGGGTGTTCAACCACCAACATCATTAAGAAGATTCAGAAAGACAGTCAGTAGTCCGTGCGGGCTGATGCCCTCACCCCAACCCTCTCCCACAGGGAGAGGGCGCAAACCTAAAAAACGGCAACCCAGGTTGCCGTTTTGCATTGATTTTAGGCCTGGTCATCCACCGGCGGAATCGCCGGGGCCGGCTTCACTTCTTCCGGCGTATTACGGTTTTCCAGCTCGGTCAGACGCTGTTCCAGCAGCGCCAGCTTCTCGCGGGTGCGCAGCAGCACCTGCGTCTGCACGTCAAACTCTTCACGGCTGACTAAATCAAGGCGAACCAACTGCGCCTGCAGCGTCTGGCGGATTTTCTTCTCAACGTCATCACCAAATTCACGAATGCCTTTTGGCATGGATTCATGAACCTGACGCGCGATCTGCTCAATTTTTTTCGGGTCAATCATTGTCGTTTCCCTTGATGGAAAGGTGTTAGTGTCCATTGTAGCGCGTCATGCCCGGGGTAAACAAAATTGTTTGATGCTTATGCATTGCCCAGGTTAATCAATAGCGTTATAGTTATCTCGCTTATTCTCAGGGCGGGGCGAAATTCCCCACCGGCGGTAAATCAGCGTCACGCTGAAAGCCCGCGAGCGCTTTGGGTGCATTCTCAAAGGTCAGCAGATCCGGTGTAATTCCGGGGCCGACGGTTAGAGTCCGGATGGGAGAGAGTAACGATCCAGTCGGGCATGGGCCCGCTCACGTTATCTTTTTGCCGCTTATAATACGGCGCTCCTAAGACTGCCCTGATTCTGGTAACCATAATGTTAATGAGGTTTTTTTACCATGAATCAGACGCTACTTTCCTCTTTTGGCACTTCAACTCAACGTGTTGAACATGCACTGGATGCGCTGCGCGAAGGTCGCGGTGTGATGGTGCTTGACGATGAAAACCGTGAAAACGAAGGCGACATGATTTTCGCCGCCGAAAACATGACCGTTGAACAGATGGCGCTGACCATCCGTCACGGCAGCGGCATCGTATGCCTGTGTATTACTGAAGACCGTCGTAAGCAGCTTGAGCTGCCTATGATGGTTGAGAACAACACCAGTGCCTTCGGAACCGGTTTTACCGTGACCATCGAAGCCGCGCATGGCGTGACCACCGGTGTATCGGCGGCTGACCGTCTGACCACCGTCCGTGCCGCCATCGCCGATGACGCAAAACCTTCCGATCTGCACCGTCCTGGCCACGTCTTCCCACTGCGTGCGCAGGCGGGCGGCGTGCTGACCCGTGGTGGTCACACCGAAGCGACTATCGATCTGGTGACGCTGGCAGGCTTCAAACCCGCTGGCGTGCTGTGTGAACTGACCAACGACGACGGTACCATGGCGCGTGCGCCAGAGTGCATCACCTTCGCGCGTCTGCACAACATGCCGGTCGTGACGATTGAAGATCTGATCGAGTATCGTCAGGCGCACGAGCGCAAAGCCAGCTGATGATAAAACGCCGGGACATCCCGGCGTTTTTTTACCCAATTCCTGCCGTCTGCAGCAATACCAGGCTGAACCCCATCACCGACATTCCGCACAGCACGCCGTAACTGGGGTTGTTGTTCGGGTCAATCTCTTTCGCCAGCGGCATCAGTTCATCCACCGAAAGCGCGACCATAATCCCGGCCACCGCTGCCATGATGGCCGCCATCACAACAGGCGAGACCAGGCTGCCGAGGATCAGCCAGGCCAGCACGCCGCCAAGAATTTCTGCCATGCCGGATATCCCTGCCCAAAACACGGCCGTTCGCTTTGAACCCGTGGCGGCATAAACCGGCCCGGCAACGGCCAGTCCTTCAGGAATATTGTGTAAGGCGACCGCCAGCGCGATGCCGAAGCCCATCTCAAGATTACTGCTGGCCGTCACATAGGTGGCGACCCCTTCCGGAAAGTTATGCAGGCTGATGCCCAGCGTCAGCAGAATCGCCGTGCGCTTAATATTCCGCGGCATGGGGGTAATGTTTTTCTGCATTAAATCCTGCGGATGCGCGTGCGGTAGCATACGGTCAAGAGCAAAGTACCCCAGCAGCCCAAAGACAAACATACCGTAACCCAGCAGCGGAGACATGCCCTCTGTGCCCAGCGCGGCGGGGAGCATCTCCATCAGGGAGATAAGCAGCATGATCCCGGCAGCAAAGCCCAGTGAAAAGGCCAGTACGCGGTTAGACGGCTTCTGGCCAAGCACGCCGAGGAGTGCACCGATAAAGGTTGCGGCGCCCGCCAGGATGGTCAGGATCAAGGGGACTGACATGCATTGCTCCTTGTGATAATGATTCTCATTAATCCTAATGATTCACTACGCGTAAAGCGAGAGAGGGAACGCTGTTTTACACATTCCTTACATTCAAATTTCCTGATGATGATCTTCACGCTTATCAGCGTTCATCCTGGCCCGATTGCGCGTAATGTAGCACCATTAAATTGACACCTTCTGTAAGGATATCACCATGACTACTTCCCGTATGCCAGCCCTGTTTTTAGGCCACGGTAGCCCCATGAACGTGCTGGAAGATAACGTCTATACCCGCGCATGGCATCATCTGGGCGAAACGTTGCCGCGTCCAAAAGCGATTGTGGTGGTGTCTGCACACTGGTTTACCCGTGGGACGGGCGTGACCGCCATGGAAACGCCAAAAACCATTCATGATTTCGGTGGCTTCCCGCAGGCGCTGTATGACACACATTATCCGGCCCCCGGCTCGCCTGAGCTGGCACAAAAGCTGGTTGATTTGCTGGCACCTGTCCCGGTCGCGCTGGATAAAGAAGCCTGGGGCTTTGACCATGGCTCGTGGGGCGTGCTGATCAAAATGTACCCTGATGCGGATATCCCGATGGTGCAGCTGAGCATCGACAGCACCAAACCGGCCGCCTGGCACATGGAGATGGGGCGCAAGCTGGCTTCGCTTCGTGATGAAGGCATCATGCTGGTGGCGAGCGGCAACGTGGTGCATAACCTTCGCACGGCACGCTGGCACGGTGAAAATACCCCGTACCCGTGGGCAACATCGTTTAACGACTTTGTAAAAGCGAACCTGTTCTGGCAGGGCCCGGTGGAGGAGCATCCGCTGGTGAACTATCTGGATCACGAGGGCGGTTCGCTCTCTAACCCGACGCCGGAGCATTTCCTGCCGCTGCTGTACGTTCTTGGCGCATGGGATGGACAAGAGCCGATTACGATCCCGGTCGACGGTATTGAGATGGGAAGTTTGAGTATGCTGTCGGTGCAGGTGGGATAATAAAAGCAAAACGGCAACGTCAGGTTGCCGTTTTTGGTGTTTA
>NZ_RXRN01000027.1:0-56334 GCF_003986875.1 Enterobacter sp. WCHEn090032 | reverse complement strand
CCAAAGGGGAGAGGGGCTCGAACGGTTCCCTCTCCCCTTTGGGGAGAGGGGTAGGGTGAGGGGCGTTCACTTCGCCAACATCCTCTCATTCTTCGCCCGTAACTTCTTCGCCCGACTCTCCAGCACCAGATAACAGACCGTTGCCAGCGCCAGCGGCAGGAAGTAATAGAGCATGCGGTAGGCGAGCAGGGCCGCAATGATGATGCCCTGAGAGACATGTTCTCCGGCCAGCAGAGCGATGAAGACCGCCTCCAGCACGCCGATCCCCGCCGGAATATGCACGATCACCCCGGCAATACTGCTCACCAGCAGCACGCCCAGCACGAAGAAGTAATTCACGTCTTCACCCATCAACAGCCAGATAATCGCCCCCATCGCCATCCAGTTAGCGCTGGACACGGCCATCTGCAGCACCGCGAACTTCCACGAGGGCAATACCAGTTTTTGCCCTTTGATCGTCATATGACGGCGTTTCGCAAACGCGCAGGCCCAGAGATAAACGGCGATAATTAACAGCAGCACGATACCCAGTATGCGCAGGGTGGTTTCGTCGATATACCAGTGCGCGGGCAGCTGTACCACGCCGACAGTAAATATCACCCCGCCAAGCAGAATATAGCCCAGCCAGTTGGTGGTGATGCTCAGGGAAAAAATGCGCGTAATCGTCCCGCCTGGCAGCCCCAGGCGCGAGTACAGGCGATAGCGCATGCCAATCCCCCCGACCCAGGTGCTCAGCGTCAGGTTAAAGGCGTAGCAGATAAACGACACCAGCATGACCTGACGTTTGGCCAGCTTGTGGCCGCAGTAAGCCCGACCCAGCAGGTCATAGCAGCCATACATCAGATAGCTCACGATAACCAGCCCAAGCGCCCCCAGCAGCACCATCCGGTTATAGTTGCGGATAACTTTCCACACCTCTTCCCAGTCAACTTTCTGCGCGTAGACCACCAGCAGAACCGCGACGGCGATGAAAAACAGCCAGGTCAGGATCTTTTTTGCCAGCCGCCAGCGCGGATGTGATTTCGACATCAGGGTTTGCCTCCGTCTTCCGCTTCAATACGGTCCTGGGTTTCCATTTCCGGTTGTACCGGCGGGTCCACCTGCGCCAGTTTCGGCGTATGCGCCGGCAGCCAGCCGACCATCGCCGGGAAATGGCGCAGGAAGTGGAACACCACCACGCTGATGCCCAGGTTCCACCAGGTGCGTTTGGGGACCATGGATTCATCCACCCGCACGCAGTCGTTGACGATCAGTGCCTGCAGGTTATCCCGCAGGGTCTGGTTAAACTGGCGATCGTGAATGATCAGGTTGGCTTCCAGATTGAGCGACAGGCTAAGGGGGTCAAGGTTACTGGAACCGACGGTTGCCCAGTGGTCGTCCATCAGCGCGACTTTGCCGTGCAGCGGCCGACGGCGATATTCGTAGATCTGAACGCCGCCTTTCACCAGATAGTTATACAGCAGCCGCGCTCCGACTTTGACGATGGGCATATCCGGCTCGCCCTGCACAATCAGCTTCACCCGCACCCCGCGTCGGGCCGCATTGCGCATGGCATGCAGCAGGCGATAGCCCGGGAAAAAGTAGGCGTTGGCGATGATCACTTCGCGCTTCGCGTTGGCCAGCATCTTAAGATAGTGACGTTCAATATCGTCCCGGTGCTCACCGTTATCCCGCCAGACGAAAAGCGCCTGCGCTTCGCCGGGTTTGCGGTTCTCTTCCGGGCGATGATGGCGTCGCCACCAGCGGCGAACGGCCTCTTTCCCCGGCAGGTTTTCCAGCTCAAACAGTAAAATGTCCTGTACCACCGGGCCTTCAATGCGGATTGCGTAGTCCTGCTTCGCTTCCGGGCCATAGTCGGACATATGTTCCGCGGAGTAGTTAATGCCGCCAACAAACGCTACCGTCTCATCCACCACTACAATTTTGCGGTGCATCCGGCGGAAAAGGTTGGTCCGCATGCCGAACAGGCGAGGGCCGGGATCGTAGTAGCGGAACACCACGCCCGCGGCGGTCAGCTCATTAACGAACGCGTCGCTGAGGTCCGGCGAGCCATAGCCATCCAGCAGCACCTCGATTTTGACGCCGCGCCGGGCGGCGCGCAGCAGCACGCTGTGCAACTGCTTGCCAACGTTATCTTCGAACCAGATAAAGGTTTCGAGGATCACCTTCTGCTGAGCGTTATCAATGGCCTTAAACACGGCCGGGTAATACTCGTCTCCGTTGACCAGCAGCGTGATCCGGTTGCCTTCCTGCCAGGAACATTTCATAAGTGGATCTCCGCGCTGAGCGGGGCATGGTCGGAAAGATGCCGCCAGTTGAGGAGCGCCAGCGCGGTAGGGCTGCTGGCGTGGGCATTTTTCACGTAAATGCGATCAAGGCGCAGCAGCGGAAACCGTACCGGAAACGTGCGCGCAGGCCTGCCGTTCGCCCGGGTGAAAATCTCCTCCAGCCCGGCATCCACTTTCAACGGATGGTTTGCCCGCTGTCGCCAGTCGTTGAAATCGCCTGCCACGACAACAGGTTCACCGTCAGGCAGCGCGTTGGCCCATTCGGCCAGCATTTTCAGCTGCGCCTGACGATGGGCTTCGCGAAGTCCCAGATGAACGCAGCCGACATGGATCGGCAGATCAAGATTGGGCGGCGTAATGCGACAGTAAAGCAGCCCGCGTTTTTCACTCTCCCCGACGGAAACGTCGCGGTTTTCGTAATGTTCTATGGGATAACGCGACAGCACCGCGTTGCCGTGATGCCCTTCAGGATAGACCGCATTGCGGCCATAAGCGTAATCACTCCACATGGTGTCGGCCAGAAATTCGTAGTGCGGTGTGTCGGGCCAGTTTTCAAAGTGGAGCGGATGCACTTCGTGGGCGCCCATCACTTCCTGCAGGCAGACAATATCCGCGCTGACGGTGCGCACCGCGTCGCGCAGCTCCGGTAAAATGAAGCGGCGGTTAAATGCTGTGAAGCCTTTATGAATGTTTATCGTCAGCACTTTAAGCGAGAAATGCTGCATTTTTTTCGTCATAAGCTCCTTCCTGAGTGACTATCCCGATGAAAATAAAGTGTAGTCGTCGTCACAAAAAGATGCGGCGTTACGGAATTTTCCGTAAAGTGCGGTAGTCTGATTAAGCAGAGAAAAATCCTTCAGGAGAGAAGCCATGAAGTGGCAACAACGTGTTCGTGTCGCAACTGGCCTGAGTTGCTGGCAGATAATGTTGCATTTACTGGTCGTGGCCGTACTGGTGATGGGCTGGATGAGCGGCACGCTGGTGCGTGTTGGCCTGGGACTATGCGTCCTTTATGGCGTCACCGTACTGTCGATGCTGTTTTTACAGCGCCACCATGAAGCGCGCTGGCGCGAGGTGGGTGACGTGCTCGAAGAGCTCACCACCACCTGGTATTTTGGTGCGGCGATGATTGTGCTTTGGCTATTGTCTCGCGTGCTGCAAAACAACCTGCTGCTGGCCCTGGCCGGTCTGGCTATTCTTGCCGGGCCTGCGGTGGTCTCGTTGCTGACCAAAGAGAAAAAGCTACGCGATGTTGCGTCTAAACATCGCGTACGCCACTGAGCCCGTCGTGGCCGCGATGACCAGTAGCGGCCACAAACTTCCCCAGACAATATCCAGACTCGCATCCTTCAGATAAATTTGCTTGGTGATATCCGTAAAGTGACGAATCGGGTTTATCCACGTCAGATCCTGTAGCCACACCGGCATATTCTCAACGGGCGAGACATACCCCGAGAGCAGGATCGCGGGCATCATAAAGACGAACACCCCGATAAACGCCTGCTGCTGCGTCGAACAGAGCGCGGAAATCAGCAGTCCAAACCCCACCAGCGACAGCCCGTAAATCACCATGGTGAAGTAAAACAGCGCCAGCGAGCCGGCGAACGGGATCTGGTAGGCCCAGATACCCACCCCCAGCACGATGGTGACCTGGAACGTGGCGACAATCAGCGCCGGCACCGCTTTGCCGACAAAGATTTGCCAGGTGGCGAGCGGGGAAACCAGCAGCTGATCCAGCGTGCCCTGTTCGCGCTCGCGGGCGACGGAGAGAGAGGTCACAATCATCACCCCGATGGTGGTGATCATGGCGATCAGCGACGGCACCACAAACCATTTGTAGTCCAGGTTCGGGTTGTACCAGTTACGCACCACCAGTTCACTGTTGTTGGGTTTCGGTTTTCCCGCCATGAGCTCCTGCTGGTAATCCTTCACTATCTGCTGCAGATAGTTGGCCGCGATCTGGGCGCTGTTGGAGTTACGCCCGTCGAGGATCAGCTGAATCGGCGCGGTCTGGAAGGTGTCCAGGTTGCGGGAAAAATCCGCCGGGAAACGCACCAGCAGCAGCGCTTTTTGGGTGTCGATAGTGGGCTTAATCTCCTGCGGGCTTTTCAGCAGCAGGACATGGGTAAAGGCTTTCGCACGGGCAAAGCGCTGGGTCAGCTCGACGGCATGTTTGCCGTTGTCTTCGTTGTAGATGGCGATGGTGGCGTTGGTCACCTCAAGGGTGGCGGCAAACGGAAACAGTAAAACCTGGATCAGCACCGGCAACACCAGAATGGCGCGGGTTTGCGGCTCGCGCAGCAGGGATTGCAGCTCTTTGCGTATTAACGTCCATAAACGGTGAAACATGTTCGCTCCTTAATCCAGTCGCCGTTTGGTTTTCATCCACGTCAAACCAATAAACATCACCGCCGACGCCATTAAAAACAGCGTGTTGATAATCAGTACCACCGGAATATTCCCCGCCAGGAACAGGCTTTGCAGGGTGCTCACAAAGTAGCGCGCCGGAATAATATAGGTCACGGCGCGGATCACGGCAGGCATGCTGTCAATCTGGAAGATAAACCCGGACAGCATAATCGACGGTAAAAAGGCGGCGTTGAGGGCCACCTGCGCGGCGTTAAACTGGTTGCGGGTAATGGTGGAGATGAGCAGCCCCATGCCCAGCGTGCTGAGTAAAAACAGGCTGGTGATAAAGAACAGTACCACCAGCGAGCCGCGATACGGGACGCCGAGGATAAAGACGGACACCAGCATGCAGAGCAGCATCGCCAGCATGCCGAGAAAGTAGTAGGGAATAAGCTTGCACAGCAGCAGCTCGACGCGCGTCACTTCGGTTGAAAGCAGCGCCTCCATGGTGCCGCGCTCCCACTCGCGGGCGATCACCAGCGAGGTCAGTATCGCGCCGATCACCGTCATGATAATGGTCACCGCGCCCGGAATAATAAAGTGCTGGCTGATGGCGGCAGGGTTAAACCAGTAGCGCGTCTCGACGTCGATCAGCGGTTCAAACGTCTCGCCACGATCCTCGGCGCGCTGCATTTGCCACAGCTGCCAGATACCTTCCACATAGCCCTGAACGAAGTTCGCGGTATTCGGCTCGCTGCCGTCGGTAATGACCTGGATCGGCGCATCGCTATTCGCACGCGCCATGTTGGCGGCAAAATCCACAGGAATAACGATCAGACCGCGAATTTTCCCGGCCTGCATTTTCTGGATTAATTCCTGCCGGTTATCGCTGATGGTGGCATCAATGTAGGGCGAGCCGGTCATGGTGTGGGTGAAGTCCAGCGCCTCTTCGCTCTGCTGTTCCAGCAATATCCCAACCCGCAGCTTGCTGGAGTCCAGATTAATGCCGTAGCCAAAGATAAACAGCAGCAGCAGGGGGATCACCACCGCAATCAGCCAGCTACTCGGGTCACGCACGATCTGCCGCGTCTCTTTAATACACAGCGCGCGCACCCTGCGCCAGGAAATGGCATTACCGCGCATGGGCATTCTCCTTATCCCAGTCGTGGATGAGGGTGATAAACGCCTGCTCCATGGTCGGGTCCGGAACCTCATCGTCGGCGGCCTGCGCTTTCAGGTCGTCGGGGGTGCCGTGGGCAATCAGCTTGCCGCGATACACCAGCCCAATGCGGTCGCAATACTCCGCCTCGTCCATAAAGTGGGTGGTGACCATGACGGTCACCCCTTTTTCCACCATGCTGTTGATATGCAGCCAGAACTCGCGGCGGGTGAGGGGATCAACGCCGGAGGTTGGCTCATCCAGAAACAGAATATCGGGCTCGTGCATCAGCGAACAGGCCAGCGCCAGCCGCTGCTTAAAGCCGAGCGGCAGTTCGTCGGTGGCGTGGGAGGCGATGCTGGTTAACCCGAAGGCCTCGCTCATGCGGCGAATTTTCTCATTCTGCGCCCGCCCACGCAGGCCATACACCCCGGAGAAAAAGCGCAGGTTTTGCTCTACGGTCAGGTTGCCATACAGGGAGAACTTCTGCGCCATATAGCCCAGGTGCTGGCGCGCTTTGCCGGAGCTGACCTTGAGATCCATATCCAGCACCAGCGCTTTACCAGACGTCGGGACCAGCAGACCACACATCATCTTAAAGGTGGTGGACTTCCCCGCGCCGTTCGGCCCGAGCAGGCCAAAAATTTCCCCGCGCTTCACCGCGAAGTTGACGTTGTCGGTGGCGGCGAAATCACCAAACTTTTTGGTCAGGGATTTGGCTTCAATCACCGTTTCCCCGGGTGTCCCTTCCACCGTGTGCAGGATTGCGCCGAGGGGGGACTCCGATGTGCCAGCCCCGCCCAGCAGGTCGATAAACGCATCTTCAAAACGCGGCGCGGTTTCTTCCATCTCGAGCTCAGGCATGCCCTGCGCACGGCGAATATCGTCAACGGTGGCCTCTTTTTTGAGGATCACCCGCACCGAGCGGCCCTGAATCATCCCGTCGCTGATCTGCGGCAGTTTCAGTACCCGCTGCAGCAGCTTGCGGTTGGATTCCTGCGGACTGTGCAGCAGGAAACTGCGCCCGGCCATGCTCTGCGTCAGCGTCGTCGGCTCGCCCTGGTAGAGCAGTTCGCCTTCGTTCATCAGCAGCACGTCCCGGCACTGTTCGGCTTCGTCGAGGTAGGAGGTACTCCAGAGGATCAGCATCCCGTCGCCTGCCAGCTCGTGCACCATCTGCCACAGCTCGCGGCGCGAAATCGGGTCAACGCCCACGCCGGGCTCATCCAGCAGCAATACTTTCGGCTCGCCCACCAGCGTGCAGGCCAGGCCCAGTTTCTGCTTCATCCCGCCGGAGAGCTTGCCCGCCAGGCGGTCCGTGAACGGACCGAGGGAGGTAAACGCCAGCAGGCGGGCGAAGGTTTTCTGCCGCGTTTCGCCGGTAACGCTGCGCAGATCGGCATACAGGTTCAGGTTTTCCATCACCGTCAGATCTTCATACAGGCCAAACTTCTGCGGCATATAGCCAAGCATGGCGTGCAGCGCACCGTCGTCCTTAATCGGGTCAAGACCCAGTACGCTGGCCGAGCCTTCATCCGGCTTCAGCAGGCCGGCCAGCATCCGCATCAGGGTGGTTTTGCCTGCGCCGTCCGGGCCCACCAGCCCGGTGACATAGCCTTTCTGGATGGTGCAGTTCAGCGGGGCAACCGCGGGTTTATCCATTCCCTTAAAGCGTTTAACCAGATTGTTGAGCTGAATAACCGCGTCATTCATGTCGTTCCCCGTTGTTCACTTTTACGGTAACAGGCATGCCCTGACGCAGCGCGTCGTCCGCATCGGTTACGATGATGCGCAGGCGATAGACCAGGTCGGTGCGCAGGTCTGGGGTTTCAACGGTTTTCGGTGTGAATTCGGCGGTAGGGGAGACAAAGCCCACTTTGCCGTGATACGGCTTGTCCGGGCGGCCATCCGTATAGAGCAGCAGCTCGCGGCCCGGCTGCATCTGGCCGAGATTCGGCTCGTCGATGTAAGCGCGTACCCAGACCGGGCGGGTCAGGGAGAGGGTTAAGACGGTGCTGCCCGCGCTGAGCATACTGCCCGGCTCCACGGCGCGGGTCATCAGCGTGCCGTCTGACGGTGCCACCAGCGTGGTATCGTGCAGATCCAGTTCCGCCTGGGCCAGCTGCGCCTGCGCCTGTTCCAGACTGGCTTTGGCCTGAGCAATGTCCTGCGGACGGTTACCGGTGCGGTACTGGCTCAGCTTGTCCTGGGCGGATTTCAGTGTCGCCTGGGCCTGATCGCGTGATGACCGGGCATTTTCCAGATCGTTAGCGGAAATCGTACGGCTTTTCCATAGCCCCTGCTGGCGGGCATAGAAATTCTGCGCGTAGTCATAGGCCGCCTGCGCCTGTTTGACGGCCGCCGCGGCCTGGGCAATCTCTTCATCGCGGTAGCCGGCCAGCATCAGATCATACTGCGCCTGGGCAACGGACACGCCGGCTTTGGCCTGCAGCAGCGCATTTTCAAAAGGCGCTTTGTCGAGCATACCCAGCGTCTGGCCCGCCTTAATGGCATCGCCTTCGTCAACGTTCAGCGAGGCGAGACGTCCGCCGACCCGGAAACTCATATTCACCGTGCGAATATCAACATTACCGTACAGCGTCAGGCCCCGGTCCTGATGGCTCTGATACCACAGCCAGCCACCGACTCCCGCAGCAAGCAAAACAACAACCACCAGAAGGATGGCGACAGGTTTTTTCATGACTTCAGGCTCCTTTGCGTTAAGCCTTGCAGGATCAGATCGAGATGACAGGCGATGACCTGGCTAATCTGCGCGGCTTTATCCTCATCAAATTGTGTCCAGCCGGTGCGTAACAGGATGGTCTCCCGGCCCAGACGGAAGGCCAGGATTTCACCCAGCAGGGCGTGGGTATGCAAAATTGTTCCGGTATCGTCGGCATCCCGTCCGGTATAGGCGGCAATGAGCCGGGTCAGGTGGGTATGCATCGGGGCAATCACCCGATCGTGTACCCGCTGGTAGGCGGCAGTGGGGGAGAGCTGCTCGCGGGAGATAAACTTGCTGAGATTGAGCGTATCGTCGTGCGTCAGCAGGCGGATCATGTTGTGACAGGCATTAAGAATCAGCTGGCGGATGGCCTCGCGATCGGGCGCAGGCTGGCTGAGCAGCGCGGTGGCTTCCTCGACGTGCGGGTGAAATTGCGTGCCGATAAAATCGGCGATCCAGTCGGCGCAGGCGAGGTATAAATCCTCTTTTGAGCCAAAATAGTAGGGAATGGCAGCGATGTTCTGCCCGGCCAGCGCCGCGATATCCCGGGTAGTCGCGTGCAGCCCGTACTCTCCAAACTGCGCCAGCGCGGCGGCAATAAGCTGATTTTTGGCCTGTTCACCTTTTGATGTCGTCGGGGTTGTATTCATGGCAGCATTAAAAATTAATCAATCGATTGATTAAGACTATGCCTGATTCCCGTTCTCGTCGAGGGAACTGAGGGATATTTTATGCGCCACGTCACAAAAGCTGCTACACTCCGCCCCTTCGCGACATTGTGGTTTTTGTCCTCCTAATTGTTATATCTCCCTGAAAACTACACCTGTGATGGTCGGGGCGGTTCGGAGTTTTTATGTCTTTTGATTCCCTTGGCCTGAACCCGGAAATTCTGCGCGCGATCGCAGAGCAGGGCTACGTTGAGCCAACCCCAATCCAGCAGCAGGCGATCCCCGCCGTCCTGCAGGGCCGCGACCTGATGGCCAGCGCCCAGACCGGGACCGGTAAAACCGCGGGCTTTACCCTGCCGCTGTTAGAGCTGCTGGTAAAAAATCAGCCGCACGCCAAGGGCCGTCGTCCGGTCCGCGCGCTGATCCTCACCCCAACCCGTGAGCTGGCCGCCCAGATTGGTGAGAACGTGCGTGACTATAGCCGCTATCTCAACATTCGCTCGCTGGTCGTTTTCGGTGGTGTCAGCATTAACCCGCAGATGATGAAGCTGCGCGGCGGTGTGGACGTGCTGGTGGCCACGCCGGGCCGTCTGCTGGACCTGGAACACCAGAACGCGGTGAAGCTGGATAACGTTGAAATTCTGGTGCTGGACGAAGCCGACCGCATGCTCGACATGGGCTTTATTCACGACATTCGCCGCGTGCTGGCTAAACTGCCGCCGCGTCGTCAGAACCTGCTCTTCTCCGCGACCTTCTCCGACGAGATCAAGGCGCTGGCGGAAAAACTGCTGCATAACCCGCTGGAAGTGGAAGTGGCGCGCCGCAACACCGCCTCCGAACAGGTGACGCAGCACGTTCACTTTGTGGATAAAAAGCGTAAGCGGGAACTGCTCTCGCAGATGATCGGCCAGGGCAACTGGCAGCAGGTGCTGGTCTTTACCCGCACCAAACACGGCGCGAACCATCTGGCGGAACAGCTGAACAAAGATGGCATTCGCAGTGCGGCGATCCACGGTAACAAGAGCCAGGGCGCGCGTACCCGTGCGCTGGCGGACTTCAAGTCTGGCGATATCCGCGTGCTGGTGGCGACCGACATCGCCGCCCGTGGCCTCGACATTGAAGAACTGCCGCACGTGGTGAACTACGAGCTGCCAAACGTGCCGGAAGACTACGTGCACCGTATTGGCCGTACCGGCCGCGCGGCGGCAACCGGTGAAGCGCTCTCACTGGTGTGCGTGGATGAGCACAAGCTGCTGCGCGATATCGAACGCCTGCTGAAGAAAGAGATCCCGCGTATCGAAACCCCGGGCTATGAAGTGGACCCGTCCATTAAAGCGGAGCCGATTCAGAATGGTCGTCAGGGTGGTCGTGGTCAGGGCGGCGGCGGTCGTGGCCAGCAGCCACGTCGTGGTGAAGGCGGTGCGCCGAAGTCATCGGGCAAACCTCCGCGTCGTAACAACGAGGCCAAACCCGCCGGTGAAAATCCGTGGCGCAGTGGTGAAGGCAAGTCTGCAGGGGAAGGGCAGCGCCGACGCCGCCCGCGCAAACCTGCTAACCCGCAGTAATCTGGAAGCCCGGTTGTAAAGCCGGGCTTTTCTTTTGCGGCAGCCATCAGAAAGTGCCACAATAGTGGCTGTTTATACAGTATTTCAGGTTTAAAATGGCGTTAACCGCGGCGCTCAAAGCGCAGATTGGTGCCTGGTACAAGGCGCTACAGCAGCAGATCCCCGATTTTATCCCCCGAGCGCCGCAGCGGCAGATGATTGCTGATGTGGCAAAAACGCTCGCCGGGGACGACGGGCGACATCTGGCGATTGAAGCCCCGACCGGCGTCGGTAAGACCTTGTCGTATCTCATTCCCGGCATCGCGATTGCCCGTGAAGAGGACAAAACGCTGGTGGTCAGCACCGCCAACGTGGCGCTGCAGGATCAGATCTTCAGCAAGGACCTGCCGCTGCTGCGCAAAATTATCCCCGACCTGCGTTTCACCGCGGCGTTTGGGCGCGGGCGCTACGTGTGCCCGCGCAACCTGGCCGCGCTCGCCAGCAGTGAACCCGGTCAGCAAGATTTGCTGGCGTTTCTCGATGACGAGCTAACCCCGAACAACAAGGTTGAGCAGGAGCAGTGTGCAAAACTGAAAGCCGACCTCGACGGCTATAAGTGGGACGGCCTGCGCGATCACACCAGCCAGCCCATTAGCGACGACTTATGGCGCAGGCTCAGCACCGATAAAGCGAGCTGCCTCAACCGCAACTGCCACTACTACCGGGAGTGCCCGTTCTTTGTCGCTCGCCGCGAGATTCAGGAAGCGGAAGTGGTGGTCGCCAACCATGCGCTGGTGATGGCCGCGCTGGAGAGCGAAGCCGTATTGCCGGAGCCGAAAAACCTGCTGCTGGTGCTCGATGAAGGCCACCATTTGCCGGACGTGGCGCGGGACGCGCTGGAGATGAGCGCCGAAATCACCGCTCCCTGGTTCCGTCTGCAGCTCGATCTCTTCTGCAAGCTGGTGGCAACCTGCATGGAGCAGTTCCGCCCGAAAACCACGCCCCCGCTGGCGGTGCCCGAGCGGCTGAGCGACCATTGCGAAGAGGTCTACGGCCTGATTGCCTCGCTCAACAACATTTTGAATCTTTATCTTCCGGCAGCCCAGGAGGCCGAGCACCGCTTCGCCATGGGAGAGCTGCCGGAAGAAGTGATGGAGATTTGCCAGCAGCTGGCGAAGCATCTGGAAAAGCTGCGCGGTCTGGCAGAGTTGTTCTTAAACGATCTCAGCGAGAAAACGGGCACCCACGACGTCGTGCGCCTGCACCGCATTCTGCTGCAGATGAACCGCGCGCTGGGGATGTTCGAAGCGCAGAGCAAGCTCTGGCGGCTGGCCTCGATGGCGCAGGCCTCCGGCGCGCCGGTTACCAAATGGGCCACCCGCGAAGTGCGCGACGGGCAGGTGCATCTCTTTTTCCACTGCGTGGGCATCCGCGTGGCCGACCAGCTGGAAAAGCTGATCTGGCGCAGCGTGCCGCACGTGGTGGTCACCTCTGCGACTCTGCGCTCCCTTAACAGTTTCTCGCGTCTGCAGGAGATGAGCGGCCTGAAAGAAAAAGCGGGCGACCGCTTTGTGGCGCTGGACTCGCCATTTAACCACTGCGAACAGGGCAAGCTGGTTATTCCCCGCATGAAATACGAGCCGCTGATTGACAACGAAGAGCAGCACATCGCGGAGATGGCGGCCTACTTCCGTGAGCAGGTCGAGAGCAAAAAATACCCCGGGATGCTGGTGCTGTTTGCCAGTGGGCGCGCCATGCAACGGTTCCTTGAGCACGTCATCGACCTGCGTTTACTCCTGCTGGTACAGGGCGACCAGCCGCGCTACCGGCTGGTGGAAACGCACCGCAAGCGCATCGATGGCGGTGAGCGCAGCGTGCTGGTGGGGCTGCAGTCGTTCGCTGAAGGTCTGGATCTAAAAGGGGATTACCTGACGCAGGTGCATATCCATAAAATCGCCTTCCCGCCGATCGACAGCCCGGTGGTGATCACCGAAGGGGAGTGGCTCAAGAGCCTGAACCGCTATCCGTTTGAGGTGCAAAGCTTACCGGCAGCGTCGTTTAACCTGATTCAGCAGGTGGGACGCCTCATCCGAAGTCACGGCTGCTGGGGGGAGGTCGTTATCTATGACAAACGTCTGCTCACCAAAAACTACGGCCAGCGGCTGCTGAATGCCTTACCGGTGTTCCCGATAGAACAGCCGGAGGTACCGGAAATAAAAGAACGCCCGGCAAAACAGACTGCCGGGCGTCGGAAAAGCATCCGTGCTAAGGGGCGCGGTCCTACTGGTAAGTAAAAGTGGCCTGAACAACGCTACTGAAGGTGCCAGCCGTTACCGGCATCGACGTTGCGTAATAGCGTGCGGCCATCGGAAAATCAGCAGTATGGGTTGAGCCATTTATCATCGTGTTGAAACTGGCTTGTGGGGCGAGGGTGATAAAATCTATCCGGTCTGCCAGTTCAAGGGCGAGGCCACCTGCTGTTCCCGTGTTGGCGTACTTGTTGGGGTGCTTTGCGTCAGGCTGGCCATTGACCGTGATGGTCGCGACCATCAGGCTGGCAGGACAATTTGTCAGGAGAAGGTCAAAATTTTTCCATCTTCCGGTATCACCGACGGATTTGAAATCGCTGGAAAGTGTCTGACCCATATCGACCACCATGTTCTGGCTGCTGCTGTCCACCTGGCAGGTGGTATCGTAAATATTCCCTGCAATATTGACGGTGACGTCGGTTGCGGCCACCGGGAGAGTCGCCAGTAAAAGACAGTACAAAAGCGGTTTCATCGGTTCATCCTTATTGATACTCAAGATCGATGGTGGCAACGGTATTGGCTGTTCCGGCCGTTACGGTGGCATTGGTCTGGTAATACTGAACGGAAAAGGGGATGACGTCGGGCACGTTGGGCTCGGTACTTCCGCCCACCGGAATAGGGTAGTTGTAGCGAAGATCGACGCCGTCAAGCAGCATTCTCACGCCGATACCCGTGGCGCTACCGCTGCCAGGCGTCAGGTTCAGGACATCAGGATACTGGCTGTTATAGCCATTCGCGCTGGTGACCGACGCGGTAAGATTGACCGTTTCAGTACAGGTTGCGGTGATATTGAATGATTTCCATGCCGTATAACTGCCCACATGGGTAAATTGTGAGACCGGGAAGTCCCCTAACGTGACCGTCAGATTGAGCGGGTCAATGGAGCAGGTGGCCGTTCTCTCCGAAATCGTGGTGGAATAGTGGCTGGTATTGCGGGCGCCAGAAATACCGACAGAGTTATATACCCCGAATCCAAACGGATCCTGCGCACTGGAAACCGTCCCCGCGCCAATGTGTGAGGCGGTTTTAATTAACCGTTCGGTATAGGTGAAAGAGAATGTTTGCCCGCTGTCGCTGCTGACACTGCCTACCGGTGTAGCGCTTGAGTCACAGGTATACCCCGTTCCGCGAACGACCTGCCCGCTGCTGTTCAGGAGCTCAATGCCGATGCCGTCAATATTGGT
Organism: Enterobacter sp. WCHEn090032; assembly: GCF_003986875.1. Lineage (NCBI taxonomy): Bacteria > Pseudomonadati > Pseudomonadota > Gammaproteobacteria > Enterobacterales > Enterobacteriaceae > Enterobacter > Enterobacter sp. WCHEn090032. Next base: position 42,108 of record NZ_RXRN01000027.1, on the reverse strand, counting down.
GGCATAAACGCCTGGCATGCCCGGCACTTCAGCTCCCGTCCCGTAATAACAGGCAATAAGGGTATGATTTGCAAGCGTTCCGGTGCAGCTGCCGCTGACGGTGTGCGTCTTTGCGGATCCCGGAATGACGCTGCCCGTGTCGAGGGTTGTTGGAACGGACAGCGTGCCGACATTAATGTTATAGGGCAGATCGGCACTGTCGCAGGTTGTCGCCGCATGGGCATGCGGCATGAGACATACGCTGGTGAGGAGCACCAGCAGCGCAAAGGCATATTTAAACATGTTCATTTTTCCCCGGAAAAGTCATACGCATTGCGCCGTGATGTTAAGAACCGCACTGTCGTCTTTCGCCGGCAGGTGATACGCCGCGGTACAGTGGCTGTCGGCGGTTTTTCCCCAGCTGACCTTCACCGTGCCTTGCTCATGCATACCGGTCAGGTAGACCTGACCGCCGTCACCGACAATAAATTCACCGTCCTGATGGGCCTGCGAGGCCGTTGCCCCAAACGGAATCGGCCGACCATCCGCGCGTGTTAAGGTCATCAACACCCGGCTGCCGACGTGGGTTTCATAATGCGCGCGCACAATCGCGCCGCGCGTTGGCGTCACTGTTTTCGCGGCCTGGTCAATATCCGCATTGCCCGGCAGGGTCTCGGTATTCAGCGCGAGGGTGTTATGTCGATATGGCGTGACGTACGGCACAATGGCGTAGCCGCGGAAATCAGTATTCACGCCTGTCTGGTTGGTGATGTTCGTGTCGTCTGCGCCCGGCGCTTCCACCAGCGCTGCGGTCTCACCCATTGGTTGACCGAGGGTGATGCCGTGAGCATGGGCAATCACACTGCCCTGAAGACCGATGTTGAGCTGTTGCTGCTGGTTGTCCTGCGAATAGCCAGCGCTCACTTCACCATAGGTGCCTTTGTAATCGCCATTCAGGCTGGTGCTGTCGCCGCTGCTCTGGCTGTGGCCCTGCTGCACGCCCCAGCTGAGATTATTGCCCGCCAGCGCGGTGCCGTTCAGGCCTACGCTTTGGGTTGTGTCGTGTCTTGTGCTGTTCAGGTTGTAGTTCACCCAGGTGTTGCTGAGCCAGCGATCGAGGGGAACAGAGACGTTGAACGCGAGGGTCTGTTCGCTGGTTTTCTCATTATTATCGTCACTGCCGTCACGCGTGTTTTTATCCAGCCCGTAACTCAGACCGTAGCTGATCCCGTGCCAGGCGTTGTTATAGCCGAGGCTCAGGGAGGTCATCCCCTGGCTTGCGTTCCAGTAGTTCTCTTTCACCAGGCTTAACGTCAGCGAACCAAACGTGCCGCCGAGCGACTGGTCGACAGTGGCCTCTTCACGGCTGCGCCGGGTATCCGGGGTTTCCCAGTCATCATTGCGGGTATGGGAATCCAGGGTGTCCTGCAGGGTGTAGAACCCCTTGCTGTTATAGCGATAGCCGGCAATGGAAAAATGGGTGCCAGTGGTGGCGAAATCTTTGCTGTAGCGGATGCGCCAGGAGCGACCGTGGGTGGCATCCTGGTCCTGCATCTCCGATCTGGCGTCGGTGACATCCACTGAAAACGCGCCGAGCTCGCCGATGTTCTTCCCGAACCCCAGCGCCAGCGCATCGAAGTACTGGCTGGCCTGCACGCCGCTGTAGGCCGTAAAGCCATAAGGCAAACCGTAGATTGCGGTCCCCTGGATGAACGGCGTTTTCTCGACGTCGCTGTCATAGCTGCGATAGCGCCCCGCGGTAAGGCTGTATTTAAAGTGGCCTTCACGCTGCAATACCGGCACCGACGCGTAGGGCACGACAAAATGTTGTTCGCTGCCGTCCGTCTCTTTCACGGTGACGTTCAAATCTCCACTCCCGCCGGTGGAGTAGAGGTCGTTAATCTCAAACGCGCCAGGAGCGACATAGTTCTGGTAAATGACGTAACCGTTCTGGCGGACAATCACCTGAGCGTTACTGTGCGCGGTACCGCGGATCACCGGCGCAAACCCTTTCATGCTGTCCGGCAGCATATCGTCGTCCGAAGCGATCTGCGCCCCGGTGAAAGAGATGCTGTCAAACACGTCCGCAGGGGAAGAGCTTTGCCCGAATTTGACGTTACCGCCAAGCGGCACGATATCGCGCTGGGCATAGGTATAGACGGAGGAAAACGCACTCTCCTCGTCTCCGTCACTGCTGGTTTTGCTCCAGGTGGAGTAGTTCCGTAAACGCCACGCCCCGAGGTTAAGACCCGGACGCAGGTTAAGAAATTCACTGTGCTGATCGGTACTGTTTTCACCTTTGCCGCGGTTGTTCCCGGCGCTGAAGCTGTAATTCAGCAGCAGGGCGTTAATTCCCTCGTCGTATTCCTGCGGGTCGACGTAATCACGCGGGACCTGGGTAATCGCGGTCTGCGGAATGCTTAACAGCAATTGCTGGGGATTAACATGAAACGTTGCGCTGGCGGAGGGGATGAGGCTCAGATCAATACATTGGGCCTTATCGTCCTGCACGTATTTATCAATATTAATGCCGAAGCTTTTAACTGAGCCGCGCTCAGGCACGGCTGCAGCGTTGATTTTCCGCTGGCGTCTTTTTTTAGCGTGAATTCAATCTCTTTGGCTGCAACTTTATTGTTGTTAACGAACACGTCGACGTGGTATTTACCCGGCGCCTGGCCTGGGCCAATCTCAAAGATACTCAGGTCAGTCTTTCCCTGGCCCGGGTTGTCAATATCCAGCAGCGCCGGGTTGAAATAATCATCGGCCAGAACTTTTTGCACACAAACACCCAACAGGGTACAACCCAATGCAATCAGCATTGAGCGCCCGTGTTGTTTGGGTGGTTCGGTGGAATATTCCCAGCTCATAATGATGTTTAGCGAATCCAGCGGTTATTTAATTTGCGCAGAATATGACTGGCTAATACCGCCGTAGTCATTGATGATTTTCCAGCTCACGGTATGTGCAGTTATATTTCCCGGGGTGGTGAAAACCGTTTCACTTTTCGGTGCGGCATAGGTGGCTTTGTCAACTTTTTTACCGTTGAGTTTTATTTCCTGGAAATTCATATAAAACGGCGTGGGGTTTTCGATAATCAGCTGATTTCCCCGCGTGTGCCAGGATAATTGCGTGGTCATATCTTCCGGATTACCGGTAATACTCGCCGGGCGATACAGCAATTTAATTCGGGTTTTAATCGCGATCTGCAGCGTGTTGATGTTTGCATTGCGCTCGGAAGAGGGAATGGATTTAATATTCAACCAGAACAGCGATTCGCGATCGGCGGGTAAATTCCCCCCGGTTCTGATAATACGCAGCACGTTTTCCTGCTTTCCGTCAAGGCGGAACAGGGGCGGCGTGATCAGGAACGGGGCTTTCTCGCGTGCGTTATCTTCCGTTTCCACCCATGACTGGACAAGGTAGTCGAGGTTGTCCGGGTTGGTGATTCCAATGGAAGACTCTTTTTTATTTTCTGGATAGACCACGCGCGTACCGCCGATAGTAATACCGGCATGGGCGACAGAGACAATAAATAAAAAGGAGGAGGCCAGAAGATATTTTCGCATAGTGAAACCGTCATCAAGAAATAACAGATATTAGCCACTGGGGTAGCTAATATCTGTTTTATTAGTTGTAAACGATGGTGAAGGTGGATGCAGCATTCGCCACGCCGGCGGAAACGGTTCCTCCGGTCTGGATATAGCGTGCACCAAACTCCAGATCGTTCGTTGTAGTACCTGACGTGAGGGTATACGCAGCGGAAGACGTATATAAACTCAGTGGGGTTTGCGTTTTATCCAGCAACTGGACACCCACTCCTGACGCGGTACCGGTTCCTGACGTCACAGCAAGGATATCCTTATTGTTACCATCAGGTGTCCCGCCGAATGTTACCGAGGCGCTGGTAACAGTATCGGGACAATTTTTAAGTTGAATACTAAAGCGGGTAGTCGACGTCGTCGAACCACTTCCGGTAAATGCCGATTTCGCAACCTTACCTAATGATACGGTAAGTGGATTGCTTAATCCGTTTACAACCGTACATGCCGAGTCAATAACTTCACCGGTGAAATTAATTTGACCCTCACCACTGGATGCAAAAGCAGAAACGGAAGCACATGCCATCCCGGCAGCGATCCCCGCAATAATTAATTTTTTCATTTAAATCCTCTGAATGAAAATAGGGCATTTCGGGTATTAATCATCACGTGGCTGATTAATTCGGCAGGAACTATCGCTGAGAACTATTTTTCGTTCAATTTAACTTCAGACCATTTTTACCCTCTAAGCGCCTTCGGCGGGGCGGGGAGAGGAAAATGATTACCCGCCAGGCATTTATCAGGGCTATAGTATCTGCAAAGAGCCGCAAGGAGAGATGTCGTGGATTATCGTAAAATTATCAAAGAGGTAGGGCGAGGAAAAAACCATGCCCGCGACCTGGATCAGGAAACGGCCCGTGCCCTGTACACCCATATGCTCAACGGCGATGTTCCCGATCTGGAGATGGGCGGTATCCTGATTGCGCTCCGTATTAAAGGCGAAGGGGAAGCGGAGATGCGCGGCTTCTATGAAGCGATGCAGGCGCAAACGCTGCGTTTAACCCCCCCGGTGGCAAAACCGATGCCGATTGTCATCCCCACCTATAACGGCGCGCGCAAGCAGGCGAATCTCACCCCTCTGCTGGCGATTCTGCTGCACAAGCTGGGCTTTCCGGTGGTGGTCCATGGCGTCAGCGAAGATCCCACGCGCGTGCTGACGGAGACCATCTTTGGCATGTTAGGTATTGAACCGACGCTGCACGCTGGCCAGGCGCAGGCGAAGCTGGACGGCCATCAGCCAGTCTATATTCCGGTGAAGGCACTCTGCCCGCCGCTGGAAAAGCAGCTGGATATGCGCTGGCGCATGGGCGTGCGCAACTGCGCCCACACGCTGGCGAAACTCGCCACCCCCTTTGGCGAAGCGGATGCCCTGCGCCTCTCCAGCGTGTCGCATCCGGAGTACGTGACGCGTGTAGGCACATTTTTTGAAGAGATTGGCGGAAGGGCATTGCTGATGCACGGTACAGAAGGGGAGGTTTACGCCAATCCGCAGCGCTGTCCGCAGCTGGTCTTAATCGATCCCGCAGGCACGCGGCCCGTACTGGAACGTCAGGAAGAGAATGTCGGCGTGATAGTGCCCGAGGCAAAGGATCCGCATACCACCGCCCACTGGATTGAGCAGTGTCTGGCCGGAAATGTGCCTGTTCCGCATTCGATCAAACTCCAGATGGCCTGCTGCCTGCTGGCGACCGAAGAGGTGGAGTCAGTCGAGGCCGGGCTTAAACGCGTGGCGCAGGCGTTTTAGACAAAAAAAAAGCCCGTCCAGTGGCGGACGGGCAAGCAAGGGTAACAAACAACAGGGTCAATGAGGGTTGGAGCAGCTCACCAGAGGGTATGGCGAGGGGACAGCATTCATTCAGTCGATTATTTGTAGATAACCGCAGTACCGCTCAGCTTGTTATTGGTGTTCGCGGAAGTGATGCTGTATCCGCTTGCACCGGCAGCTGCCGCTTTCTCAGCCAGTTTGGCTTCCAGACCGTCCAGCGTGGTCGCGCCTTCTGCACTCACCACACCGATTTTATTCATGTTTTGCGCCTGAGCTGGAGAAACAGGTTCTGCAGCGAATGCACCAAAAGACAGAGCAGACAGGGCAACAGCAGCAACAGCATATTTGATGGTTTTCATAATTAATCTCTCGCAGGTTATTCTGTTAAGGGGACGATGTTCCGTCGATGTGATAAGTATCACGCTTTTTTCCGACAGATAAAATCGAAGAGAATTGACGTGGTTGCTCAAAAAAATTGAATGACAAATAACTTATTGAATATTAATAAATTCAGAAGAGGGATTTACATTTCTTGTCGCTGCGCTTTACAGAGGCGTGATGAAGGGCACATTTTGCTACGCGGCGGGCAAAAAATCGTGAGCGTAAAGGAACGCACTTTCGGGGTTTACTTAGGTAAAGGAAAGTCAACGTAACTGGCTGTCTTTCGATCCTCTGCGATTATATCCCGAATGAGGTGAATTTTTCGAATCTTTATTCTGCTGACATGAGATGCATAACCGCACACCGGGAATGGCTTTACGCCGCGCCTCCGGGATGGGCTCTCCACATTCTTCACATTCCGTTAAGCTCTCACCGCGCGGAATTTCGCCGCGAGCGCGGGCAACGGCATCTTCAATTGTACTGTTGATCTGTTCGTTAACGGCGTCGTCATTCGCCCATCCGGAAGCCATGGCATTCTCCTCACGCAGGGGGTATCTGAGTTATATGGGGTCAAAAAATGTGCAATCAAGACAGGGGATGAGAACTGCACCTGTCGGCCAGATGCAGTGATTCTCAGAAGGGGAGACTATTTATAGATGGTTGCTGTGCCATACATGTGGTTATCGCCACCGGCGGAGTTTACCACGAAGCCTTTCGCACCTTCCTCGCGGGCTTTTTCAGCCAGTTTATTTTGCAGATCGTCAAGGTTGCTGGCACGGCTTACCGACACGGTGCCCGCAGGGCGGAGCTGGCTGGTATCGGTACTTTGGGTCAGTGACTGAACGGCCATGGCAGAAAATGACGCGGTGGCCAGAACACCGGCAACAACGACAAGGGTCAGATATTTTTTCATAATCACATCCTCAGGGGAAACAACAGGTGATTCCCTTTAAGTTTAGAAGCCGGACGAGTGTGATTAGGCGCAAATATTTGATGATGATCTGCTTATTTTTTGAACGATGTTAATTGACAATTCGCTGACAGATCATAGACATAAAGGTGTTTGATTTATGGCGTTTTTTTAAGCGCAGAAGAGAAAGATTTACCGTTGGGCCAGCAAAGGGTATCTTACGCCGCTGTTTAAAGGAGAATGCCATGACTTCCCAAAAGCCGGGATTGCACCCGCGAAATCGCCATCGCAGCCGCTACGACATGAAGGCCTTATGCCTGAGCTGCCCGCCGCTGCAGGATTACCTTGTTCAGACCCCAGCAGGTGAACCGTCGGTTAACTTTGCTGACCCGCAGGCGGTTAAAATGCTGAACAAAGCCCTGCTGGCGCATTTTTACGGTGTGGCGCACTGGGATATTCCGGAAGGCTTTCTCTGTCCGCCTGTACCAGGCCGCGCGGATTATGTGCACCATCTTGCCGATCTCCTCGCAGACGATCGTGACGGCGTGGTACCCCAGAACGCTTCCGTGCTCGATATTGGTACCGGCGCGAACCTGATTTATCCGCTGATCGGCGCGCATGAGTATCACTGGCGCTTCACCGGAAGCGAAATCGGTGCTGAGGCCTTCGCCAGCGCCCAGGCCATTATCAGCGCTAACCCGGGATTAAGCCGTGCTATTCGCCTGCGTCGTCAGAAAGACGCTGCCTCTATTTTCAACGGCATTATCCATAAAAATGAAAGCTACGACGCGACGATGTGCAATCCCCCGTTCCATGATTCAGCCGCCGCCGCCCGCGCGGGCAGCGAGCGCAAGCGCCGCAATCTCGGTCAGGCGGAAGACGCTGCGCTGAACTTTGGCGGCCAGCAGCAGGAGCTGTGGTGTGAAGGGGGCGAAGTCGCGTTCATCCTGCGCATGATCGCAGAAAGCAAGCAGTTTGCCCGTCAGGTGAAGTGGTTCACAACGCTGGTTTCCCGGGGAGATAACCTGCCGCCACTGTACCGCGCGCTGACCGAAGCCGGTGCCGTCAAAGTGGTGAAAAAAGAGATGGCGCAGGGCCAGAAACAGAGCCGCTTTATCGCCTGGTCGTTTATGGACGATAACAAACGTCGCAAATAACACGCTGTCGTAGGCCGGGTCAGGCGAAGCCGCCACCCGGCTCGGTTACAGCGTCGGCTCCTGCGGAGGGAGCGGTGAGGCGGGCGGCGACAAGACCTGATACGTCTGCACCGGCATCCTTACATTTGCCAGATCGAAGTGTTTCTTCACCATGCTGTCGAGGGCAAAGCGCACCGTCCACTGCTTCAGCGGCTGGGTGGTAAAGGAGACGCGAAGGGTAAATGCCGTATTCGTCAGCCCGACAATGCCGGCAAATGATGGCTCGCCAATCACCAGCCCGCGAATATCCTCCATCTGCATCAGCTCTTCTACCGCATCTTTCAGCGCCTGCTTCGCTTTGTCTGCATCCTCATGACGATCCACATCGTAGTTCGCCACGACGGAACCAATCCCGCGCACAAAGTTGGCGAAGGTAGTGATCGAAGACCAGGGAATAATATGGTACGCCCCGGTGTCCTGACGCACGCCGACAGATCGGATGGACATGCGCTCCACCGTGCCGGTGAGCGGCCCAATCGTCACCAGATCGCCGGTATTCATCCCGTTCTCAAACTGGATAAAGATGCCGGTAATAATATCCTTCACCAGCGTCTGTGACCCGAAGGAGATAGCCAGCCCCAGCGCACCGGCACCGGCCAGCAGCGGGGCGATATTCACGCCAATCTCGGACAGCACAATCATGATGGTGATGGTACTGATAATCACCGCCAGCGCATTGCGGAACAGCGTCAGCAACGTGCGGGCACGCGCGCTGGGCAGCGGCCTGCCGTGAATGTCAGAGACCAGACGGTTCTCTATCAGGCTTGCCAGCAGCGTCCAGCCGACGGCAGAGAAGAACAGGATCAGCGCGATACGAATTAAAATATCGACGGTCTTTTCCCCGGCGCCGTTATGCAGCCAGTTCCAGAAATCGAACAGCCCCCAGGCGTTGAGCAGCAGCATAATCGCCACGCAGACGGTCAGGATGCGCGCGACCTTGAGCGAGACTGACATCCAGCCGTTCACCCGTTTTTGCAGTTCCGGGTAATTGCGCTGCACCTGCGGTGAGAGGGTGATGGTTTTTGATATCCAGCGGGATAACAGGCCCGACACAAACGCCGCGATGCCGATAATGGCCAGGCTTTTGAATGTGGCACCCATCATAAATTTCAGGCTGTTACCCGGGTCGAACAGCGAAAAGAAGCACAGCACAATGAAATAGGCGCTGGCCAGCCAGTGCCACACGAGGGCGAAGGCGCGAATAAAGAGGCTAAAGAACGAGAGGGAGCGATCGGCCAGATGCAGCAGACTCTCGGTGATGGTCTTTTTATTATGAAAGATAAGGTACAGCGACCAGACGGTAATGCACAGCATGATCACCACGTTTGCCAGCGCGCCAAACTGGACGTTCACCTGGTTCGAGATGATCGGCACGGCCACCAGCAGACCATAACCAATTAACCCGCTGAGCACGCTCAGACGCAGCGCCCAGTATTTCGCGCTCTCATCCCGTATGGAAAAAGGACGCAGTTCCGGCACGTGGGGGCAAAACAGTAGCCGCAGCAGTGCCTTGAAGAACTCAATCAGGGCAAAGGCATTGAGGAACAGTGATTGCTGGAAGGCGATGGTTTTGTTGCCCGCATTCAGCCTGTCGGCCAGCATCTGGCCTAAAAACAGCGTCAGCGCCAGCAACAGTAAATCGATGATAAACGCTGACGCGATCATCAACGGCAGGTGGAGCCAGCTGCTTCTCTGCTGATTTTTCCTGCGACCCCATTGCCCCATTTTGCGGTACAGCGGCCACGCGCTCAGGCGCACCAGCCAGTAAAAAAGAAATACTGCGCCCGCCAGCATCAGGAACTGCGTGGCGGCGACGGTAAACGTTTGTGGGTTAAAGGGCTTATGCGGTGAGCCAATCAGATTACGATAGAGCTGGGCAAAGCGTGAGGAGAGGGCTTCGCCATAGTGGCGGCTGACGTCGGTGACGTTTTCCAGCACCGTTTTTTGCTCCTCCACCTGCGGAGGGATGATGTCAGGGACTGGCTCCTGCGACGGCGTGGCGGCGACTTTTCGCAGCTGGCTGATGAGCTCCTGGCGGGAAGCATCGTTCTCCAGGACGTCGGCAAGGGCGCTGTAGGCGGCTTTTTTCTGTTCGACATCGGGTTCAGGTGGCGGCGTATTTTCCTTCGTCGCGGTCGTTCCGGTGGTGACGCCGGGGATCGCAACGGCGAACGATGGCGCACTAAACAGGCTTATCAACAGCAACAGGATCCACGGCACGGCGTCCTCCGGTGAAAATGTCGAACAAAATGATAAGTATAGAAGTCGGGACGCAGAGGAGGATTTTTGAGAACAATCTGGCGTAAAAAAGCCGGGCATGCCCGGCTCAGCGTAACGCGGTGGATCAGGAGACGTGCTGCAGGAACTCCTGCAAACGCGGGCTTGGCGGGTTCGCGATTAATTCCTGCGGGTTACCGTCTTCCGCGATACGGCCTTTATCAATAAAGATCAGACGGGAAGCCACTTTCTCCGCAAAGCCGATTTCGTGGGTCACGATAACCATCGTCATCCCTTCTTCGGCCAGATCCTGCATGACCTTCAGCACTTCATGGCGCAGTTCCGGGTCAAGCGCTGAGGTTGGCTCATCAAACAGCATCATTTTCGGTTTAACCGCCAGCGCGCGGGCAATCGCCACACGCTGCTGTTGGCCGCCGGAGAGCTCAGAAGGGTAGTGGTGCGCACGCTCTGCCAGACCCACTTTCGCCAGCAGATCTTTTGCCAGCGCTTCGGCCGCCGCTTTGTTGGCGCCGCGCACGCGCAGCGGGCCAAACATCACGTTTTCCAGCGCCGTCAGATGCGGGAACAGGTAGAATTGCTGGAACACCATGCCCGCTTCCTGACGAATCAGACGGTCATCCACTTTCGGGTCATTCACCTTCAGACCATCGACGATCAGATCGCCGCTGGTGATCTCTTCCAGCTTGTTGATGCAGCGCAGCAGGGTCGATTTACCGGAGCCTGACGGCCCGATAATCACCACCACTTCACCCTGTTTGATGCTCAGATCGATATTGTGCAGCACCTGGGTTGGGCCAAAGTGCTTGGAAACGTTTTTAAATTCAATCACAGGATTTTCATCCTTCTTTCAAGACGACGCAGAACGAAGCTCAGAACCAGAGTAATGATCAGGTAGACAACGGCTACCGCACTCCAGATTTCCAGCGCACGGAAGTTGCCAGCGATGATCTCCTGGCCCTGACGGGTCAGCTCAGCCACGCCGATAACAATGAACAGCGACGTATCTTTAATGCTGATGATCCACTGGTTACCGAGCGGCGGCAGCATGCGGCGCAGCGCCAGCGGCAGAATAACGTGACGGATCGTTTCGCGACGAGAAAGACCTAACGCCAGACCGGCTTCACTGAAACCTTTATGAATCGACAGCACAGCACCGCGGGTGATTTCCGCAATGTAGGCGCCTGAGTTGATCATAATGGTGACGACGGCGGCGCTAAACGGGTCGATGCGCAGGTCGGTGAACGCCATCGGCAGGGCGAAGTAAATGAACATGACCTGCACGACAATGGGCGTGCCGCGGATCACTTCGATGAATACCAGTGCGATGTGGTTTGCAATCCAGCCGCCGTAGGTGCGGGCGAAACCGGCGACAAGACCGATAATCAACCCACCAACCAGACCCAGGACTGAAATCCACAGGGTCATTTTAGCGCCTTCAAGCAAGAGTGGAATGGCAGGCCAGATGGCGCTCCAGTCAAACTGCATGATAATTTCCTGTTACTGTTACCGTGTTTCAAAAATATCAGGGGCGAAAGGTCGCCCCCGAGTGAACGTCATTTTTACGTCTTATTATTTAGGCTCGGTACCGAACCATTTTTTGTAGATTTCGTTATAAGTACCGTTCTCTTTCAGCGTTTTCAGCGCGCCGTTAACTTTGGTGCGCAGCTCGTCGCTGCCTTTCGGGAAGGCGATACCGTACTGCTGTGCTTCCAGTGACTCGCCCACCGCTTTGAACTTGCCGTTGCCCGCCGTTTTGATGAAGTACAGGATGTTAGGCGTGTCGTGCAGAACCGCGTCAGCACGGTTGGTGCCGAGTTCCATGTAGGCGTTATCGATGTTCGGGAACTGACGCAGGTCTTTGGTTTTGATATTCGCTTTGGCGTAATCAACAGAACCGGTGCCACTCTTCACTGCAACCACTTTGCCGTCGAGATCTTTCACGCTTTTTACGTCGTTATTATCGGCTTTGACCATCACCAACAGGCCGCTTTTGTAGTAGCCGTCAGAGAAGTCGATCGCTTTTTTACGCTCATCAGTGATGGTGATACCCGCCAGCGCCAGATCTACGTTTTTGGTTTGCAGTGCCGGGATAATGCCGCTGAAGTCCATTGGCTTCAGGGTGTAATCCAGCTTGAGTTCTTTTGCGACAGCGGCCCACAGATCCACATCAAAACCAACGTATTTATCACCCTGTTTGAATTCAAACGGAACGAACGCCGTGTCGGTCGCCACAACCAGTTTGTCGGCAGCCTGAGAGGACACCGCAAAAGCCAGGGTAAGTGCAGCCAGTGAAACTTTTAATACAGACTTCATAGCATTTCCTTTTATATCCACGGGGCGATCCCCTGCGAGAACACGTGGCACAATGAAAAAATCGTGCCAACTTTACAAGCTATTGTTTTGTAAAGGGGATGATGTCATGCATTGCACAATAAACGTGGCAATGGCGTTCTGTTGCACCAAAGTGGAGCACTGTTTTGGTGCGTCTGGTTTGGTGCAACTGACGGGGAGACATTTAGCGGAAATTCTGACGAAAAAACAATCTTTCGTTAACGGTTGTGTGAGGTGATTATTACAATTTCTTCACTTTTGCACGGTCTCAGGCAAAAAGTGTGCACCATAGATGTGCAAAACCCTCGCCAGTGGGCGAGGGCTTAATAGATAATTCGTATGAATTATTCGATGTTAGATTCGATAAACCACAAGAATTGATCCAGGTCGCGGGAGGCAGCAGTGAAGATGTCTGCGGTATCTTCGTCTTTCGCCTGGCTGATGGCTTTACGCACATCGTTTGCCACGATGGCATAACGGTCCGCCAGCTCTTTCAGATGCTCCTGAACGGTATGGATATCCAGCGGATAGCTTTTCAGTGGCGTTTTGCTGTTGATCACCTGCGTGGTACCCAGCGCCACACCGCCCAGCTGCACAGCACGTTCGGCCATGGTATCGAGGTGGGTCACCAGTGCTGTGCGGAAGCCATCCAGCATTTCATGAACGGCAATAAAGTTTGCACCGCGCATATTCCAGTGGGCCTGTTTGGTGATCAGCGAAAGATCGATGAACTGGATCACCTGGCGATTGAGCAACTCAATCGTTGCTTTTTTGTCGCTGTCCGATACATCGTTACGGGTATAAAGCAGATTAGACGCTTTCGTTTTCACCAGTTTAGCGGTACTCATAATCTCATATCCTCTTGATGTTTATGTCCCAGGTAATTACGGAACTAAGTATAGCACCGGATTTTTTCCCTGCGGTCTGGCTGTGCCTATTGGTTTAATAGCAAGAAGTGCGTTGTATTTTTAATTCACTGATAAATAAAGAGGATTCTTGAATTGATGCAGATCAATCTTAATTCTGTTTACCGCTTTGGGTACGAGGAGAATATGTCTTCTTTGTGACAAAGCATGTCAGCAAATATAAGGATTTTCTCCCTGGCATTTATTCTGCATGACAATGAAGCCATGCAGAATATACGTCATTAGCTAAGGTCTACTTTCTGAACTTTTGACTCGGGACGCATGGTGAGCGTCGAGCCCATAGAGGCCGCAATAATGGAGCACAGTGCCAGCGTCTGGGTAAAGGTCAGGGTTTCACCGAGGAAGATCATCCCGGAGATAGCGGCAAGCGCGGGCTCCATGCTCATCAGCGTACCAAAGATGCGTGTGGGCAGGCGGGTGAGGGCAATCATCTCCAGCGAATAGGGCAGCGCGGTCGAGAGGACGGCGACAGCGAGCCCAACCGGCATCACTGACCATTGCCAGATAGACTCCGTGGCCTGCGCCATGCCGAGCGGCACAAAGATGATGGCCGCTATTAATGACCCCAGCGCGACGGTCGCCGGCCCATGCTCTTCCCCGGCACGTTGACCCGTAAGGATATAGACCGCCCAGCAGGCACCCGCACCCAGCGCCAGCGCGGCCCCCGTCAGGTCAATCTCTGAGACGTTCTGGCCCAGCGGTAACAGGAACCATAATCCCAGAACGGCTAATATCACCCAGATAAAGTCAACAGGCCGACGGGACGCGAAAAGCGCTACTGCCAGCGGGCCGGTAAATTCCAGCGCGACGGCAATGCCCAGAGGAATGGTCTGGATAGAGAGATAGAACATATAGTTCATTGCCCCCAACGCCAGCCCGTAGAAAAGCAGCGGAAGTCGCTGCGCTTTCTGGACACGCAGCCGCCAGGGTTTAAAGATGACCACGAGGATCAGGGTGCCTAATGCGATACGCAGCGCCGTCACGCCCGGCGCGCCCACCAGCGGGAAGAGTGATTTCGCGAGTGATGCGCCGCTCTGAATGGACAACATCGCAATCAGTATTACAGCAACCGGCATCCAGACCGACGACCTGCGGGATAACCCTGGCATCCTTTCTCCTGTCATGTTTTGTCAAAAAGGGTAAAAGCCGCAGTGTAATTGAAATATGGCGCAACGGTTGAGCTACTGTTGAAAAAAAACCAGGGAAAATCCGTAAAATAGATAAGCACTGCTGGTTTTATCGCCTGTCAGATTAGGAATAATCTGGATGAATGTAACGGCATTGACGCGCACTATTGGCGTTTTGCAGCAGAAATCCTTTGTGATTTGAATAAGATAACTGTCGATGGAAACGTTCTGTTACAGGAAAGGCTTCGTTAGACATCACGAATCACAAAGAGTTTCGCAAATTTTTTTGATATATTTAAAACTTACGGACTTACTTGAAGCACATTTGAGGTGGTTATGAAAAAAATTGCATGTCTTTCAGCACTGGCCGCTGTACTGGCTGTTTCCGCAGGTACCGCTGTAGCTGCTACTTCTACTGTAACTGGTGGTTACGCTCAGAGCGATATGCAGGGCGTGATGAACAAAGCTAACGGTTTCAACCTGAAGTATCGTTACGAGCAGGATAACAACCCACTGGGCGTGATCGGTTCTTTCACCTACACCGAGAAAGATCGTTCTGAAAACGGCGCATACAACAAAGGTCAATACTACGGTATCACCGCAGGTCCAGCTTACCGTCTGAATGACTGGGCAAGCATCTACGGTGTTGTTGGTGTTGGCTACGGTAAATTCCAGCAGACCGAAAACGAAGGTCTGAACCGCACTGCAAGCAACAGCGACTATGGCTTCTCCTATGGCGCAGGCCTGCAGTTCAACCCAATCCAGGACGTTGCTCTGGACTTCTCCTATGAGCAGAGCCGTATCCGCAACGTTGACGTTGGCACCTGGATCGCGGGCGTAGGTTACCGCTTCTAATCACTTCGGTGATTAAATAAAAAATCCGCCCACTGTGGCGGATTTTTTTTTGCAAGGTAAAAGCAAAACGGCAACCATGGGTTGCCGTTTTTACTGTTTTTTCCCTCTCCCCGTGGGAGAGGGCCAGGGTGAGGGCATCAGGCTGCTACTTACTCTTAATATCAAAAATATCCGTACCCAGATGGTTGTAGTCAACTTTCTGTAACTTGAAGTTGGTAACGTACACTGGGGGCGCTTTCTTGTTTGAGACAAACGGGTAAGCATTTTTTATCTGTTCGGCAGTAATCCCCGTCCACTGCGAGAAGAACTGCAGGAAGTCATTTGCCGAACGACGCGCTTTAATGATGCGGTGCGTTTTATCATCACTCGACAGCACCATAAACGGTACCTGGAAGTTCTGCTGGAACTTGTCGTCGTGCGCCAGATACTGCACCTCTTTCCCGCGCTCTTTAAACGCCAGCCCGTGATCCGAGAAATAGACCATGGAGAAGCTATCGCCCGTATTGCGTAACTGCTCGTACAGCTTGCTGAGCAGGTCGTCGGTTTGCGTCATGGTGTAGAGATAGCACGAGGTCTCTTTGGACTGCACAAACTCCGCGTACTTCCCGCCAGTACGATCGCACGCCTGCGGGTGTGACCCCATCAGGTGCAGGACAATCAGCTGAGGCTGCGTGCGCTGGGTGGCAAAGACCTGCGCCGTCATCTTAAGCAAGGCTTCGTCTTTGGTGTTTTTATCGGCTTCAAAATCACCGTTTTTCAGGAACTGCACTTCATCAGCCCGTTTGGCGATGCTGGCGATGGCGGTATCGTATTCGCCAATTTGCCCCTGATTGGAGAACCACCACGTCTGAAAACCTGCGCGGTTTGCCAGAGTGACGAAATTATCCTGATACTGGGGTTTACCATCTACCACCCGGTTAAGAGTCAGGCCGAGCGATTTCTGCGTCGAGCCGCTGGCCGCGACATAATCGGTAAACAGGGTCCCCTTGACCGAATCAGCAAACGGGGTGTTATTCCAGTGCCCGCCAAACGCCCCCATGGCATCGCGACGCGCGCTTTCACCAATCACCACCACATAAGTGTGATATTTCGGCTTCACCGCCAGCACGTTCCAGGTGTCTTTCATATTGGAAAGCTCAGCCATACGCGCCTGTTCGTCGAGCACCTCTTTATTGTTCACCACCACATCTTTCACGAAGCGGAAAACCGGATAGCCGATGTTGGTGAGCCTTAGCTTGCCGTCCCAGGGAATATTCTGGATGGGGGCGACAAACGCCACGGCAACGCTGAACACCAGACAGAGTACTTCGATCTTACCCCAGGATCTTTTCTCGTCAGACTGACGACGAATGGCGATAACGCCCAACGCGAAGATAAAGAGCCCGACCACGTAGCTGTACCACGGGAAGATCGTCAGGATCTCCGTCGACTCTTCCATGTTGGTCGAGTGCAGCGCCAGCAGGGTATTAAAGTTTGGCGAGCCGTACGCCTGACCAAACGGAAAATAGAGCGCAGCAACCAGCGAACACATGCCGATTAACGCTTTTTGCGCACGTGGTGCGGTTCGCCACAGCAGGTGCAGAATGCAGGTAAAAGCCACTGCGTAGAGCAGACTAAAAGGATAACCGAGTGCAAAGTTAATCAGTAATGACTGCAAAAAGTAAAATCCCGTCCACGGGCTTAAGGCCCGGCTGCGGGTCACAACGGTATCTATCAGGGTTAAATTCATAGGTCACTATCATGGATGAAAACGCCATGTGCTCACCCTGGCGTCAAGGGTCATAACCTGCCTGACAGTGCGTGGAGAGGGAATGAGGGTCCGCTTCAGCGAGCCGCAAATTGTGCAGGGCTGCAAGAAGATAGTGCGAGCGCTAAATAATATCAACAGTTGCTAAGCAGATGTTTTGCGAAGGGGATTGCAAATCCGTAAAAAAGATCGGGAATAGGGCGGCTAAAAGCCAGTTTACAGCGAGAGTGTGACGGGAAAATGACGCGGCGTACCGCAACGCCGCTTAGTGGGAAGGTTTGTCGTCCTGATGCGGTTTGTTGTTAAACATATCGCACAGCATGTTCAACAGCATTAAGCGCACTTTAAAAGGAGAGTGGGTAAACACGGTCATACACCTCTTGAATTCGTTCATAAGACCTCCTGATTTTTGATCCCTTCGATCCGTGAAGGGTGACTGCATTACATACAGATATAGCACAGGCTATATTGTATAGCTATGGCTATTTCGTTAATTTTTTGTGCTTGCAGAGCTATGGTTTACAATGTGCGCTCTCGATACCGGGCGCTGGAAGCGTCACCCCACTGAGGAAGTACAATGAACCGTCGCGCAGGTAAGCCAGCAATGAGGAAAACGACGCAACTGGTGAATGTTGAAGAACATGTCGAAGGTTTTCGCCAGGTCCGTGAAGCGCACCGGCGTGAACTGATTGATGATTATGTTGAACTCATTTCCGATCTGATCCGTGAGGTTGGGGAAGCGCGCCAGGTCGATATGGCCGCCAGGCTGGGGGTGTCGCAACCAACCGTTGCGAAGATGTTAAAACGGCTGGCTTCTGTGGGGTTGATCGAAATGATCCCCTGGCGCGGGGTTTTCCTGACGCCGGAAGGGGAGAAACTTGCGCAGGAGAGCCGCGAGCGCCATCAGCTTGTCGAGAATTTTTTACTGGTACTGGGCGTCAGCCCGGAGATTGCCCGCCGGGATGCGGAAGGTATGGAACACCACGTCAGCGAAGAGACGCTGGTGAAGTTTCGCGAATTTACCCTTAAATATGGTCCCTCCGCTGAATGAAAATCCCTGGACTGCAGGCCCTGGCACGCGATCGCTTCTTTCATCTGTTATTGATCACTGGCGCAGGGTTAAGCCTCTTTGTGCCGTTTGCGCCGCACGCCTGGCCTGCTGCGATTGACTGGCGCACCATTATTACCCTGAGCGGCTTAATGATGCTCACCAAAGGGGTTGAGCTGAGCGGCTATTTTGACGTGCTGGGACGTAAAATGGTGCGCCGCTTTGCCACCGAGCGCAGGCTGTCCCTGTTTATGGTCTTCTCCGCCGCGGTACTGTCGACGTTTCTGACCAACGACGTGGCGCTGTTTATTATCGTGCCCCTCACGCTCACCCTGCGTAAGCTGTGCGAGATCCCGGTTAGCCGGCTGATCATCTTTGAAGCGCTGGCCGTCAACGCGGGTTCGCTGTTAACGCCTGTCGGCAACCCACAGAATATCCTTCTCTGGGGACGTTCCGGGCTGTCGTTCGCCGCATTCACCTGGCAGATGGCGCCGCTGGCGCTGGTGATGATGGCGTCGCTGCTGGCGGTCTGCTGGTTTGCGTTTCCGGATAAAAAACTGCAATACCACAGCGGTACAACCGGCCCGCAATGGCAGCCTCGTCTGGTCTGGAGTTGCCTTGGGCTATACATCGTCTTCCTGTTCGCGCTGGAGCTGAAGTATGAGCTGGCGGGCGTGCTGCTCGTGGCGGCGGGGTTTGTCGTGCTGGCGCGTCGCGTGCTGGTGAGCGTGGACTGGACGCTGCTGCTGGTCTTTATGGTGATGTTTATTGATGTGCATCTGCTCATCCAGCTTCCGGCGCTGCAAAACGTGCTGCACAGCGTCAGTACGCTGTCTCAGCCGGGACTGTGGCTGACGGCGATTGGCCTGTCGCAGGTTATCAGCAACGTGCCTTCCACCATTCTGCTGCTCAACTACGTTCCGCCGGACACGCTGCTGGCCTGGGCCGTTAACATTGGCGGGTTTGGGCTGCTGCCTGGATCGCTTGCCAATCTGATTGCCCTGCGGATGGCGAACGATCGCCGTATCTGGTGGCGCTTCCATCTCTGGTCGCTTCCGATGCTGATCTGGGCCGCGACGATCGGTTTCGGAATATTCCTTCTCATATAGTGCGCAATTTGTCAGTTTTTCCTGGCAAACGTATAGCAACGTCCTAGCTTTAGTGAACGGCATAGTGTGATGCCGCTCACTGACAGGACTGTTGCTGACCTATGGCTGAAGATCAAAATCCGCCTGCTGACGAGCAGGACAAAAACAATAATGAGCGTAAGCGTCCGGGCAAAAAACCGTTAATCATCCTCGGCATTGTCGTGGTGATCATGGTCGTTGTGGCGCTGGTCTGGTGGTTTTTAACCCGTAACGAAGAGA
Source organism: Enterobacter sp. WCHEn090032 (assembly GCF_003986875.1). Lineage (NCBI taxonomy): Bacteria > Pseudomonadati > Pseudomonadota > Gammaproteobacteria > Enterobacterales > Enterobacteriaceae > Enterobacter > Enterobacter sp. WCHEn090032. The sequence continues at coordinate 22,639 of NZ_RXRN01000027.1, read as the reverse complement.
CAACCGACGACGCCTTCACCGACGGCGACGTGGTGACGATTGCCCCCAAAACGGCAGGCTATGTCACCGAGCTGCGCGTGCGCGATAACCAGCGCGTGAAAAAGGGCGATCTGCTGGTGGTTATCGATCCGCGGGATACCACCGCACAGCGCGATCAGGCTCAGGCCCAGCTTGGGCTGGCTATCGCGCAGCTGCATCAGGCCCAGGCGCAGCTGGCGCTCTCCAGAGTGCAGTATCCCGCCCAGCGTGATGAGGCCAGAGCGCAGGTGCTGAAAGCGCAGGCCGATCTGGCGAACGCGCAGGCAGAGTATCGCCGCCAGCGCGGCGTCGACCCGCGTGCGACCACCCAGCAAAGTATTGATTCCGCGAATGCGCAGCTGCGCAGCGCCCAGGCGGGTCTGGCCAGCGCCCAGGCGCAGCTGGAAGTGGCAGAGCAGGTACAGCTGCAAATCCGCCAGCAGGAAACCAACGTTGAAGCGCGCGAGCGTCAGGTCGAGCAGGCTAAAGCGCAGCTGGAAACGGCAAACCTGAACCTCTCCTATACCGAAGTCCGCGCCCCGTTCGACGGGTTTGTCACCAAACGCAACGTGCAGCCCGGTACGCTGGTGCAGGCGGGGACGGCACTGTTCTCACTGGTTTCCCCAAATGTGTGGGTCGTAGCGAACTTCAAAGAGTCGCAGCTTGAGCGGATGAAGCCGGGTGATAAGGTCACCGTCTCCGTGGATGCATGGCCGGATATGGAACTTGAGGGGCATGTCGACAGTATCCAACAGGGGAGCGGCTCGCGTTTCTCCGCCTTCCCGGCAGAAAATGCCACCGGTAACTTTGTCAAAATTGTGCAGCGCGTGCCGGTGAAAATCGTGATTGATAAGGGGCTCGATCCGAACAAACCGCTGCCGCTGGGGCTGTCGGTGGCTCCGAAGGTGACGGTGGAATGACGGATCACAGCCACGACAACTGGAAACCCGCCAGTAATCCGTGGGCGGTGGCGATTGTCGTCACCCTGGCGGTGTTTATGGAGATCCTCGACACCACCATCGTCAACGTGGCGCTGCCCCACGTGGCGGGGTCGCTCTCCTCCAGCTACGACGAATCCACCTGGGTGTTAACCAGCTATCTGGTCGCGAACGGCATTGTGCTGCCCATCTCGGCGTTTCTGAGCCGGGTGTTTGGTCGTAAGCAGTTCTTCCTGATCTGCATCGTGATGTTTACGGTCTGTTCGTTCCTGTGCGGGATTGCCACCGAGCTGTGGCAGATCATTCTGTTTCGCGTGATGCAGGGCTTCTTTGGCGGCGGCCTGCAGCCTACCCAGCAGTCGGTACTGCTCGACTACTTCAAGCCCGAGGATCGGGGCAAAGCGTTTGGGCTCTCGTCCATTGCGATTATCGTTGCTCCGGTACTCGGCCCGACGCTGGGGGGCTGGATCACGGATAACTACTCCTGGCGCTGGGTCTTCTTTATCAATATCCCGGTGGGGATTGTCACGGTACTGGCGATCTACCAGCTGCTGGAAGATCCGCCCTGGGAGAGCAAATCGAAAGAGAAACTGACCATCGACTGGACGGGGATCGGCCTGATCGCGCTCGGCCTCGGCTGCCTGCAGGTGATGCTCGACAGGGGCGAAGACGAGGACTGGTTCTACTCCCACTTTATTCGCACCTTCGCGGTGTTGACCCTGATCGGCATTATCGGCGCCATTTACTGGCTGATGTATGCCAAAAAACCGGTGGTGGATCTGCACTGCATGAAGGACCGCAACTTCGCCGTCTCAAGCCTGTTGATGGCGGGGATGGCGATGATCCTCTACGGTAGCTCGGTGGTGATCCCGCAGCTGGCGCAGCAGGATTTGGGCTACACCGCCACCTGGTCCGGGCTGGTGCTGTCCCCTGGCGCGGTGTTGATTGTGTTGACCATCCCGCTGGTGCTTAAGCTAATGCCGGTGGTGCAGACGCGCTGGATTATTGCCTTTGGCTTTACCTGTCTGGCGGTGTCGTTCTTCTGGTCTCGCACGCTCACTCCGGATATCGACTTCGAAACGCTGGTGCTGTTCCGCAGCGCCCAGTCGCTGGGGCTGGGGTTCCTGTTTGTTCCGCTGACCACCATTGCCTTTATTTCGATCCCACGACGGCTGAACGCCGATGCGGCGGCGCTGTTTACCATGTTCCGTAACGTTGCGGGCTCGGTTGGGATCTCGCTGTCGACGGCGGCCATCACCGAACGCTCACAGGCGCACAGCGCGCATCTGGCGTACCACGCCTCGCCGTTTAACGAGCAGTTCCAGCAGGCGATACGCGAGAGCGCCCAGGCGATCCAGAATTTCACCACCCAGGTGGGGGATCCCACCGGGATTGCCACCGGACGCCTGTACCAGACCATGATTGAGCAGTCGCGCTTCCTGGCCTACATCGATGTCTTCACCCTTCTGAGCGCGGTGGCCTTGTTACTGATTCCGTTTTGTTTGTTGCTCTCGCCGGTTAAGAGCGAGGGGAGTGCAGGAGCACACTGATGATACACAGACGTTTACACCCCCTGATGATAATGATGCTGCTGGCCGGCTGCGCCGTCGGGCCGGATTATCAGCCGCCCGCGCCGCCTGCCGTGACGCACTGGAACGATAAAGGCGACAGCGCGGTGAAATCGCAAACCACCTCCGCCGCGACCAACCCGCGCTGGTGGAAAACCTTCGGCTCCCCGCAGCTCGACAGCCTGGTTGAACGCGCCATCGCCGGAAACCTGACGCTGCAGCAAACGGTGCTGCGCATCGCGGGAGCGCGTGAACAGATTAACCAGGCGGGCGGGGCGTTTTACCCGTCAGTGAACGGTAATCTGCAGGCGACGCGCCAGCAGCTCGGGCTGGAAGGGGAGCTGAAATCCCACGGCGTGTATGACCAGCTGGATAATGTCGATCCTGAGCTGCGGGGCGCGTTAGGACCGCTGACGCAGCCGATCAACCTCTATCAGGGCAGCTTCGACGCCCAGTGGGAAATCGACCTGTGGGGCAAGGTGCGCAGGCAGGTCGAGGCGGCGCAAGCGCAGCAGAAGGCGGCTATTGAACAGCGTAACGACGCGCTGGTGTCGCTGGAAGCGGAAGTGGCCCGCGCATGGCTGCAGCTGCGCGGGGCGCAGAGCATTATCGCCACCCTGAACACGCAGATTAAAAGCGCGCAACAGACGCTGGATCTCACCGAAAGCCGCCAGCGCGGCGGGCTGTCACCGCAGATGGATGTCGAAAACGCCCGGGCGCAGCTGGGCAATCTTGAAGCACAGCTGCCGCAGTATCAGGCGCAGGAGCGCCAGGCGATGAACGGTCTGGCGATCCTGCTTGGTAAGCCGCCGGGCGCGCTGGATGCAGAACTACAATCCGCGCAGCCGATGCCGGCCCTGCCGGATATCGTACAAACGGGCATTCCGTCGACGCTGGCGCGACGCCGCCCGGACGTGCGTGAAGCGGAAGCGAATCTTCATGCCGCCACGGCGCAAATCGGCGTCTCGGTGGCCCAGCTGTTCCCGAGCTTTACCCTTTCCGGGCAGTTTGGCCTGCGAAACAGCGAAACCAACTGGCTGACCGACTGGAGCAGCCATTTCTACAGTTTTGGTCCGCAGGTGTCGATTCCCATCTTCCAGGGCGGACGGCTGGTCTCCAGCGTGAAACTGGCGCGCGCGCAGCAGGGGGCGGCGGTGCTGGACTATCGCCAGACGGTGCTGACCGCGCTCGGGGATGTGGAGAATGCGCTGGTGAGCTACCGTACCGATCAGCAGCGTGAAGCGGGCCTGGCGAAAACCATCGACGCGCTGCAAAACGCCTTTGACCTGGCGAGCGACAGCTACCGGCAGGGGATCGCCAGCTTTATCGACGTGCTGGACGCCCAGCGACAGCTGGCGCAGGCCCAGCAGCAGCGCGCCCAGGCGCAGGTGCAAAGCGCCCTTGACCTGGTGGCGCTCTACAAGGCGCTCGGCGGCGGCTGGGAGCCGTATCAGCAGGTGCAATTACCGGACTACACCGTCTTTGGCGATGCCCCGCGCGGATAAATTTTCAGAGGATTGGGCAAGAAACGGACAGGAACGCCACATTCGCGATGGCTGAGAGGAGGGTATAACTATCGGGTACCCAATCGACATGCGAGGAATGACATATGCGTTATCAAAAACTGGGCAACACCGGTCTGTTTGTTTCTGAACTCTGCCTCGGCACCATGACGTTTGGCGGTGAAGGCGGCATGTGGGGCAAGATTGGCCAGCTGCAGCAAAATGAGGCCGAGCAGTTGGTGGGCCGCGCGCTGGATGCCGGGATCAACTTTATCGACACCGCGGACGTTTACTCGGAAGGGCGCTCGGAGGCGATCACCGGCCAGGCGCTGAAAAACCTGAAAATCCCGCGCGAAAACGTAGTGGTGGCTACCAAAGTATTCGGCGAAACGGGGACGGCAGGGGTGAACTCGCGCGGCAGCTCGCGCTACCACATTATCAGCAGCGTGAAGGAGAGCCTGCGCCGTCTGCAGCTCGATCATATCGATCTCTACCAGCTTCACGGTTTCGACCCGGCCACGCCGATTGAAGAGACGCTGTACGCGCTGGATAACCTGGTGCAGCACGGCCACGTGCGCTACATCGGCGTCTCGAACTGGGCGGCATGGCAGATTGCCAAAGCGCTCGGTATTTCTGAACGTCTCGGCCTTGCGCGTTTCGCATCGCTCCAGGCGTATTACACCATCGCCGGACGCGATCTGGAGCGCGAGCTGGTGCCGATGATGCAGAGCGAAGGCGTCGGGCTGATGGTCTGGAGCCCGCTGGCGGGTGGCCTGCTGAGCGGAAAATATGGCCGCGACGGGCAAAGTGAAGCCGGGGGTCGTCGTCTGGAGTTCGACTTCCCGCCGGTGAATAAAGATCGCGCCTTCGACTGCGTGGACGTGATGCGCACTATCGCCGAAAGCAAGGGTGTCTCCGTCGCGCAAATCGCACTGGCGTGGCTGCTGCATCAAAAAGCCGTCACCAGTGTGATCATTGGTGCCAAACGCGTCGAACAGCTGGATGACAACATTGCCGCCACCGGGATCCGCTTAAGCGAAGACGAGCTTAAACAGCTTGATGCGGTCAGCGCGCTGCCGCGGGAATATCCCGGCTGGATGCTGGAGCGGCAGGGGGAATATCGCCGTAATCAGCTCGCACAACAATAACCTTCCTTTCCCCGGTAGGCGCTTCGCTTACCGGGGCTTTTTTCCCGCCTTGCTCACAAAAAACGATCCTCCTCTTTGATCGCTTTTACCTCTTCGTCTATATGACTAGTCATGAAATTTAAATGACTAGTCATATAGGGAGAAACCATGAACAATCAGCTGCCAGCCAACTTTTTATGGGGCAACTCGGTATCCAGCATGCAGACGGAAGGGGCATGGAATGAGGGCGGAAAGGGAATGTCGGTCTACGACATTCGAGAAGCCGGGGAGAACATCTCTGACTGGAAGGTGGCGACCGACTCCTACCACCGCTACCGGGAAGATTTCGACCTGATGCAGGATCTGGGGATGAACTGCTACCGCTTCCAGATCTCCTGGAGCCGGGTCTGCCCGCAGGGGGACGGTGCGTTCAACGACGAGGGTATTGCCTTCTACGACCGCTTTATCAACGACCTGATCGCTCGCGGTATTGAGCCGATGATCTGCCTCTACCACTTCGATATGCCGCTGGCGCTGGCGCAGGAATACAACGGCTTCAATGACCGCCGGGTAATGGACGCCTTTATCCGCTACGGTAAAAAGATGATCGACTGCTTCGGCGACCGGGTGAAGTACTGGCTGACCTTCAACGAGCAGAACATCTTCCATATGCCGGAAGCGTTTCGCATTTCCGGCTACATGAAAGGGGAAAAAAACCTGCGCGAGCTGTACGAACTGCAGCACCATACGATGGTGGCGCACATGGCGCTGACCGAGTATCTGCACCAGACCAAACCGGGCCAGCTGATGGGCGGCATGCTGGCGCACCAGCTGATCTACCCGGCCACCTGCAAACCGCGCGATATCTTCTGCGCCCAGCAGTACGACGAATTCCTCAATCAGAACCTGCTGCGTGTTTTTGCCGGTCAGGGCTACAGCCCGGCGGTCATGGCGGTGGTGGAGCAGGAAGGGTTTGGCGATCTCTACCGCGCCGAGGATTTAGCGCTACTGGCGCGCACCAAAAACGACTTTATGGCCTTCAGCTATTACGCCAGTAAAACGCTGGACAGCGATGCGATCCCGGAGGGCACGCCGGTCAACTATTACCTGCTGCACGGCGAGAAAAATAACCCGTACCTGAAAGCCACCGAGTGGAACTGGCAGATCGACCCGCTCGGTTTTCGCACCATCATTACCCGCTACGCCAACGACTGGCGCATGCCGGTGTTCCCGATTGAAAACGGCATTGGCGTGATTGAGTCCTGGGATGGCGTCAACCCCATCGAGGATACCTACCGCATCGACTATCACCGGGCGCATATTGAGGCGATGAAAGCCGCGATATTTGAGGATGGTGCAGAGGTGATGGGCTACCTCGGCTGGGGTTTGATCGACATTCTCAGCTCCCAGGGCGATATGCGTAAGCGCTACGGGGTGGTCTATGTCAACCGTGAAAACCACGACCTGAAAGACCTGAAACGCGTGCCGAAAAAGAGCTACGCGTGGTTAAAACAGGTTATCCATACCAACGGACGCGAGATGTAAGCCGTACGCTGCCGGGCCGTTTTTGTGACTGATTGATGGGAACTATCCGCTATGTCTGAAACAAAAATCACACCGCATATGCAGTCCTTTGTCGATAAATTTGTTGAGTTCTCGGCGCGCCTGGCAAACCAGGTGCACCTGCGCTCCCTGCGCGACGCCTTCGCCACGGTGATGCCGATTTTCATCCTCGCCGGACTGGCGGTGCTGGTGAACAACGTGGTGTTTCCGTGGATCCTGGAAGGCGACACGCTTACCCACTTTAAAGTGTGGGGCGAGGCGATCATCAACGGCACGCTGAACATCGCCGCGCTGCTGCTGGCGCCGATGATTGCCTGGTCGCTGGCACGCAACAAGGATTTCGACAATCCGGTCTCGGCAGTGGTTATCGCCGTCAGCAGCTTTATCATCATGATGCCGATGCGCTTACAGATCACGCCCGTCGGCAGTGAGACCACGGTAAACGTCACCCAGGTGTTGACCTTCGCCAATATCGGCTCGACCGGGATTTTCGCTGGCGTGTTGATTGGTCTGCTGTCGACGGAGCTGTTTATCGCTATCTCGCGGCTGAAGGCGTTGCACATTTCGCTTGGGGAAAACGTGCCGCCGGCGGTGAGCAAATCCTTTACCGCGCTGATCCCGACCATCCTGACGCTCTCGCTGTTTGCTATCCTGGCAGCCCTGCTGGCAAACGTGCTGCACACGGATCTGATTCATCTGATCACCACCTTTATCCAGCAGCCGCTGCGGCTCATCAACACCAGCCTGCCGGGAACGATTTTCATCTACAGCTTTGGTAATTTTCTGTTTACGCTGGGGATCCATCAGTCGGTGGTGAACAGCGTGGTGCTTGAACCGTTCCTGCTGATCAACACCAATGAGAACATGCTGGCCTTCGCCAACGGTCAGCCGATCCCGCACATCATCAACAACATCTTCGTGCCGACGTTTGGCATGGTGGGCGGAACCGGCAGCACGATCTCGCTGCTGATCGCCATCTTTATCTTCTCGCGGCAACAGTCGGCGAAGCAGGTGGCGCGTCTGTCGCTGGCGCCGGGTCTGTTCAATATCAACGAGCCGGTGATTTTTGGGCTGCCGATTGTCTTTAACCTGCCGCTGATGATCCCGTTTGTGCTGTTGCCCGCCATCGGCATCTATTTTGCCTGGCTCTGTACGACCCTGGGGTTGATGTCGCGCTGCGTGGTGATGATCCCCTGGACGACACCGCCGATCCTGAGCGCCTGGCTGGCGACGGCGGGGGACTGGCGGGCGGTGGTGGTGCAGTTGGCAATCATCGTATTTGGTGTATTCTTCTACCTGCCTTTCCTCAAGATTGCCGAGAGAGTGGCGTTAAAAAACAGCGGGATAGAAACTAACTGAAAGGAAGGACGATGGCGGCGAAGTACATCACCATAGCGCGGGAAATCAAGAAACGCATCATCAGCCAGCAGTACGCCGCCAATGAACCGCTGCCGGACCAGTTTGCGCTGGCCGCGGAGTTCAATACCAGCCGGATGACCATTCAGCAGGCCATGCGTCAGCTGATTGTCGAAGGGCTGGTGTATACCCGCCAGGGGCAGGGGACGTTCATCCGCAAGAATTTTCTGCAGCTGTCGCAGTGGGATCTCTCCGGCAGCGACTACTTTGGCGCGACCAAAACCTGGGAGCATCTGGGTACGGTGACCAGCCAGGTGGTGCATTTTGAACTGCGTTTTCCGAACGAGAAAGAGCAGGCTTCGCTGATGATCAACGCCGATACGCCCGTCTATGATTTCATTCGCCTGCGTCTGCTCAACGGTGAGCCGATGTCGCTGGACGCCACGGTGATGCCGCTCAATCTGGTGCCCGGCCTGAATAAAAGCCATCTTGAAAGCTCGGTGTTTCGCTATATCCAGGAGACGCTGGGGCTGAAGATTATGGGGTCGTACCGGGTAGTGCGGGCATTAAAGCCGAATGCGCTGGACATGCAGCATCTGGTCTGCGAGGAGAGCGACCCGGTGCTGGAGGTGGAGCAGGTGATCTATCTGGAAGATGGCACGCCGCTGGAGTATGCCCACTGCCACTACCGATACGACCACGGCGGGATTGTGATCGTCAATAACGGGTAAAAAAAAGCGGGCATCGAAGCCCGCTTTTTTCTTTTTGGCGATTAGTTCAAACGCACCGGCATACCGGAGCGGTTCTGCACCGCCTGGTCAACAATCGTCGTCTCGACGTCAGGCTGAGAGGTCACCGCCTGCACCGCGCTGTTCAGCGTAATCGGTACGATTTCGTTATTGTTGATCTGATCTTCGCTGGTGGACAGCGGGTTGTGCACTTCGATGTAACGGCTACCGTCTGGCTCAGACGTGGCTTTCACCGGTTCGTTGATGAACTGCACACGCGTCCCGACAGGTACGTTTTCGAACAGGAATTTGATGTCGTCGTTACGCAGACGTACGCAGCCGTGGCTCACGCGCAGGCCGATACCGAAGTTGGCATTAGTACCGTGAATAGCATACAGACGGCCAATGTACAGCGCGTACAGACCCATCGGGTTATCCGGGCCTGCCGGAACCACGGCTGGCAGCGGCTCGCCTGCTGCGATGTATTCCGCGTGCATTTTCGCCGTTGGGGTCCAGGTTGGGCCTGCTTTCTTACGCTCAACTTTGGTGGTCCAGTTCAGCGGGGTGTCTTTGCCCAACTGGCCGATACCGATTGGCAGCACAATCACGGTGTTGGTGCCTTTCGGGTAGTAATACAGACGCATTTCCGCGCTGTTGATGACGATACCTTCATGAACGGTATCCGGCAGGATCAACTGCTGAGGAATGTTAAGCACGGTCCCGGCTTTTGGCAGATACGGGTCAACGCCCGGGTTCGCTTCCAGCATGTTAGACAGGCCCAGCTGGTACTGCGCCGCAAAATACTCCAGCGGCTGAGTGTTACCCTCAGGCACCGTCACTACCTGGTTTTGACCCACCAGACGGCTACCGTCTGTCGGCAGCGGATAAGTCACCGCAGAAGCGGTTTTGCAAAAACCTACTACGGCTAACGCCGCCGCAAAAAGCGTTGTTAATTTCATGTTCATGTTGTGCGAGGTATCTAAGCCATTCAGGCGTGAGTTGATAAGTCTGAATCTGTGATGGGAGCGCATTATATGTGCATTCCCGCTAACAGGGAATTCAGATGTGTACGAAATCACATTTTTTTCGATTTTGTTAAAGTTTAGCGGAGCGTCGCAACACGGGATCTCAATTCGGAATTGTGGCATAATGCCGTGTTTATCACACTTTTCGCAGGAATCTCCCCGTGTTAGTTACCAGCAACGTCACGATATAGTTTCAAAGTAACTAATTGTTTTCTTTATCTTTCTTACCTCCCTGATGAACTCATAACACATACATTACTATTGCTCTTCGCTGCATTGCACGTAAAATGACCAAAAATGAGCTTATTGAAAGCGTAGCGATGACAAAGCCTGAGGGATACTTTATGGACATAGCATTACTCAACAAGGGGAGAAACAGGGCTTGGTCAGATACGATGGTGAATCTTGAGGCTCGTAAGCTAGTTGAAACAGCCAACCAACTATCTGCATTCTATTTGCATGATGGTCTTACACGAATCAAGTTTGTCGAAGAGATAAAGCAGATCGTAGAAAAGGAATTTGCAGCAGCACGATTTGCTAAAACTGATGAAGAGTGTATGGCTTGTATCAAGAATCTCCGTGCAGAAAGTGACAATTTACGTGAACAAGATCGCCTGTTAAGAACCAGAGCTGCGCAGCTTTATGCGAAAGTCGAATTCATCAGGGAAAACAATAAAATAGTTGGTTATGTTATCTCAGCTGTGAATATTGTTATATCAGGGATGGCTGCTATTGGTGGCGCAATAATGATGACGACCGGAACACCAATAGGGATATTAGCGGGAGCGATACTAGTAGTAGATGGTGCAAATGGTATAACAAAAGAAGTCGATAAAATATTGCATGGACAACAATCAAAATCGGAAGGTATTTTCGCTGATGGTATAATGGAAACAGCCAGTTTTATGGGCTTCAAACCTGAATCAGGGCTCGCTGCTTACAAAGCTATTTCGCTTAGCGCAAGTGTTTACACTATTTTTGGCTTGTCGAGGAAAGCAGAAGCATGGAGGCTTTTTCGTTATATTCCAAACGATTACTATCGGAAGATTACAGTTATGAGCAAACCAAAGCTGACTATGAAAATCGTTGGCTACGGAATCAAAGCTAAGGTGATTTTCGATCTTATCAATACAGACTAACTCCTATTTTTCCTACAAAACCGCCAGGATTTATATGAAATTACTGGCGGTTGTATAAAGATCAAGAACATTGATGTTATTAATAAGCCAATACTTCCTGATATTAACTTGCCTGTACTGGAATAAGCAGCTAAAACTATCAATGATAGTAAAAAGAAAAACAATATGCAAATCAGGATATTAAACCTTTTAGCCAGGTCATGTACTACCTCATCAAAATCTCCTCCAAAACTTTCAATGTTGTTTTTTAAAACCTGTATTTCTTTGTTAGTAAATCCCGATTTCAACAAAGAATCTTCTGTAATGCCCATTCTGTCACTCCGTTTGGTCATAAAGTGCTCTTAACAGAGGCTGATTATACTTATGAAATTTAAAGCATACCAGCTTTAGTCCTTATCCCGGATTGGAGAATCCACAATCCCTTAGACATGTCTAAACCAAGCTGTGGAAGTGGTAACTAAGCGGTATTTTATCAAGTGTTATAATTTAAATTGATCACTTTTTTTAATGGCATACATCCCCATTCCGTTCGATGATGAAACAGCACAGTTTTTACTAAAGTTGCATGCGTTAAGCAGCAAGCAGAAAAGCCAATAAAATCATATTATTGACTCACTAACTATTTCAAAATGATTATTAACTCACGTCACTTTCAACCTATTCCCTTTTGAAATCATTACCACTCTGTATGTGTATACAGTTTTAAAAAGTGTGCATAGAAGCTATTGTGTTAGAACATTATAATTGCTTTGTTCTAGACATTTCAGGGAGGTAATCATGTCAGGCATGTCAGGAGTATCAAATAATGCGACTTCAAACATTTTGGGTTTTGATTACCAAAAGTTTATAGCTTTAGAACGATGTTTGAGTGGAAAAGAAAACGATGTTATCTGGATTGAGTGTTTTGGTGATGTTGCTCATAATGGAACGAGCACTGAAGTAAAGCATCATTCTTCAAAGACTTGGCTTAATGATACACATAAAGATTTTTGGAAGACACTATATAATTTAATGTCGGAAGATTCTGTTTACGATAATTTTACTCGATTTGAGTTATTAACGACTTCAGACATCAAAGAAGATGTCTATTTTTTATAAATGGAATGAATTATCTGCGAATGTAAAAATTGAGCGTTTAAAGAAAGTTATCCCTACTAAAGCCATTAAGAAATATCATGATAAATTTATGAGCGTATGTGAAAAGGAGATACTTACTCTTATTGATAAACTCAATATTATATCATCACAACCTATAATCTCTCAGAAAAATATGCAAAATATGAAAAGAGATTAAATAATATAATGACTCAGATTTGTAACCAACTCGATTTTGAACAAGAATTGAAACCTGCAAATCTTTATTTTTCGTTAGAATCTTTTGATTTTTATCATAAGCTTGGTGAGCAAAAAATTAGGCTTCATGAAATGGGGAGCGGAGCTAATTGGCTTGCATGTCACTTGTCTTTATTTCTATCTATTTTATATATTCTGTCCACAGAGAAAAAATCGTGCATTCCAACATTCCTTTTTTTAGATCAACCGAGTCAGGTTTATTTTCCATCAGGGTTTTATGATGGAAAAAAAAAGACTCAGATGTCAAAAAAGTGGAGAATATATTTAATACTATTGTTACTCTTCTGGGTCATATCAATAAGAAAATGGGGTGTATGCCTCAAATTATAATCTTAGAACATGCAGATAAATTAGAACTTCAAGATATTGATTTTGAATCTTTAGTTAGAAAAAAGTGGAAAGAAAATGGTGAGAAGCTAATATAAAATTTATTTCAATAGTTGGGGGGGCTCTATTAATGTTATATTAGATTAAAATCTTTCATTTGATTATTTTTTTAGAGGTCGATCTTGATGTGTTTTTAAATAAAGACTGCTAGCGGGAATCGCTATTATTAATGGGGTAGCATTCATTGTTATATTCAACAAGCTCATAGCCATCGTTATTTAAGATTTTAGCTATTTTATGTGTCCCATATCCTTTTCGACGCAAATCGATAATCCGTTTGACGGTGTCAAGCTTTTCACTAAAAACAAACTTATCTTGCTTTCGTTCTAACCAGAAAGGGAGAACTTTGTTGATTATTTCACCATTTAAAGCACGTTGACGTTGCTGTCCTTTCGTCTCACGTAAACGCTGAGACTTTTCTCCAATTCTTTAGGCGCCAGATCAGCTGCTAGAGCTATCCTGATGACACTTACGAGGTCGTTGACAGATTCACACAAGCCATCGACCAACGAAGCGATGAAGACGTTGTTTTGCAGAATTGACTTAATGATTTGTTGGGTTACGTCGATACCTCGACGGCTCAGACGATCCAGCGATTCAATGATGATAGTCGAGCCTTGCTCAATTTGACCATTCTCAATTGCTTCGAGCATATCTCCAAGCGAAGGCCTGTTTCCCTCTTTGAATGCTGAGATTCCGAGATCTTGGAAGTTCTTATCTGATAGAATTAGACTATTAGCATGTGCATACTATTCTGCAAGTTCGATTTGGCGCCTTACAGAGTCGCCTTGTTCCTGCTTCTTTGATGAAAACCTTATGTAAGAGTATGCTTTTCCGTTTTGTTTCATATACACCTCAGTAACTTACAAGAGAGTATCAATTTTGCTTCTTTGCAACAATATCACTATGCAGTTTGGCAGTAAGCCGCTGTTCGAAAACATTTCCGTCAAATTTGGCGGCGGCAACCGTTACGGCCTGATTGGTGCCAACGGTAGCGGTAAATCCACCTTTATGAAGATCCTCGGCGGTGACCTGGAGCCGACGCTGGGCAACGTTTCGCTCGACCCTAACGAGCGTATCGGTAAGCTGCGTCAGGATCAGTTCGCCTTTGAAGAATTCACCGTGCTCGACACGGTGATCATGGGGCACGCGGAGCTGTGGGAAGTGAAGCAGGAGCGCGATCGTATCTATGCGCTGGCCGAGATGAGCGAAGAAGACGGTTATAAAGTGGCCGATCTGGAAACGCAGTACGGCGAAATGGACGGTTACTCCGCGGAAGCCCGTGCGGGCGAGCTGTTGCTGGGCGTGGGTATTCCGGTAGAACAACACTACGGCCCGATGAGCGAAGTTGCGCCAGGCTGGAAGCTGCGCGTGCTGCTGGCGCAGGCGCTGTTCTCAAACCCGGACATTCTGCTGCTCGACGAACCAACGAACAACCTGGACATCGACACCATTCGCTGGCTGGAGCAGACGCTGAACGATCGCGACAGCACGATGATCATCATCTCGCACGACCGTCACTTCCTGAACATGGTCTGTACGCACATGGCGGATCTGGACTACGGCGAGCTGCGCGTGTATCCGGGCAACTACGACGAATACATGACGGCGGCCACCCAGGCGCGTGAACGTCTGCTGGCGGACAACGCCAAGAAAAAAGCGCAGATTGCAGACCTGCAGTCCTTCGTTAGCCGCTTCAGTGCCAACGCTTCTAAATCGCGTCAGGCCACCTCGCGCGCGCGTCAGATTGACAAAATCAAGCTGGAAGAGGTTAAAGCCTCCAGCCGTCAGAACCCGTTCATCCGCTTCGAGCAGGACAAGAAACTGTTCCGTAACGCGCTGGAAGTGGAAGCCCTTACCAAAGGCTTCGATGAAGGTCCGCTGTTCAAAAACTTCAACCTGCTGCTGGAAGTGGGCGAGAAGATTGCCATTCTGGGGGCGAACGGTGTGGGTAAATCCACCATGCTGAAAACCCTGGTGGGCGAACTGCAGCCGGACAACGGCACCGTGAAATGGTCTGAAAACGCGCAAATCGGTTACTACGCGCAGGATCATGAGTATGAGTTCGAAAACGATCTGACCGTCTTTGACTGGATGAGCCAGTGGAAGCAGGAAGGCGACGACGAGCAGGCGGTGCGCAGCATTCTCGGGCGTCTGCTGTTCAGCCAGGACGACATCAAGAAGCCGGCTAAAGTGCTCTCCGGTGGCGAGAAGGGCCGCATGCTGTTCGGCAAGCTGATGATGGAAAAACCCAACATTCTGGTGATGGACGAACCGACCAACCACCTGGATATGGAATCGATCGAGTCGCTGAACATGGCGCTGGAGATGTATCAGGGCACCCTGATCTTCGTCTCTCACGACCGCGAATTCGTCAGCTCGCTGGCGACCCGCGTGATCGAAATTACGCCAGAGCGCGTGGTGGACTTCACCGGTAACTACGAAGATTATCTGCGCAGCAAAGGTATCGAAAGCTAAAAACCTTGCCCGGTGGCGCTACGCTTACCGGGCCTACGGGTTAGTTTGTAGGCCGGGTCAGGCGAAGCCGCCACCCGGCAATGTTCAGAGCACCCACTCGCTCCCTTCAACCCCATTCACGCGCAATTTGCGTTTTTCCCCCGCCGGTAACGACACCTTCAGGGCTTTCCACGCCGGACGGTAATCCCCGCGCGCGTTGACCTTCAGGTCGATGGTTGCCCCGTCGCACACCATTTCCCATTCCACCCACAGCGCATTGCCGTTCTGGTAGCCCCAGCTTTCACCGTCGTCTTCAAACAGCAGGCCAGCGCTGGCGCCGACACCTTTCACCGGGAACAGCTTCAGTTCGCGGGCGTCGTCCTTTTCAGCAGACACATGCGTAATACGTTCGCTGAGCGGCAGACCGGCACCGGCGCGCACCAGCAGCGGCAGTTTTTCCAGCGGCGCGTCGAGGACGATCCACTGCCCGCCCGCATACCACTCATGGGTATAAAAATCGTACCAGCCGGTTTCGTTATCCGGCAGCCAGAGACGGCGTGCACGCTGACCGGCTTCGACGACGCTTGCGACCAGCACGTCGCGGCCCAGCAGGAAGTCATCACACTCTTCGAAAGTCTGCGCGTCGTGCTCGTGGTCGAGGAAGGTTGGGCGCAGCATCGGTTCATCGTCTGCGTGTGCCTGCCAGAGCAGGGTGTAGAGATACGGCAGCAGGCGATAGCGCAGTTCAATGGCCGCGCGAATGGCAGGGGTCACGCCCGGGTACATCCACGGCTCGTTCACCGTGTGGTCATCGTTCCACGAGTGAATGGTGAAGCGCGGGTGCATCACCCCGTTCTGCACCCAGCGAACAAACAGCTCGGCGTCCGGTTTGTCGCCGGAGAAACCGCCCACGTCGTGGCCGACGTTAAACAATCCGGACAGGCTCATCCCCAGCCCCATGCGGATGTTATAGCGCAGGGTCTCCCAGCTGGTGCGGTTATCCCCGCTCCAGGTCTGAACGTAGCGCTGCATCCCGGCGCAGCCGGAGCGGGAGATCAGATACGGACGCTTTTCCGGGGCAAAGCGCTGCTGCGCTTCCAGCGAGGCGCGCATCATCAGCAGCGGCATCACCGGGCGAATATGCTTGATGGCGATCTCCTTGCCAAAGCCGTGGCAGCGGGCTTCTCCATCCCACACTTCATATTCGTTGTTGTCGTTCCAGGTGGAATCAATGCCCATCTCCAGCAACTGCGTGGTGACGCCGTTCTGCCACCACTGCACCGTCTGCGGATTGGTAAAGTCGAGATGCGATCCTTCGTCATCCCAGAAGCTGGAGCGTTCGGGTGCATCGGTTTCTGAATCGCGAATGAACAGGCCGCTCTCCGCCACTTCGCTATAGCGCGGATGGTCCTGCAGCAGGCACGGCTTGATGTTTGCCGCAAGTTTCAGCCCTGCGTCGTGGAACGCCTGGGTCATCACCTTCGGCTGCGGCACTTTGTCATGGTTCCAGTTAAAGACGTAGCGCTTGCCGTTGATCGAGGTATAGCCCGAGGAGAGCTGGAACGAGTCGCACGGGATGGCGTGCTCTTCACACAGGCGAATAAAGTTCATCAGCTGATTCTGCGCGTCCGGCGCGTCGGTGTAGTGCATGGTTGAGCCGCTGTAGCCCAGGCTCCATTTCGGCCCGAATAACGTTTTCCCGGTCAGGCGCACGAAGGCTTTGGTGACGTCCAGTACCCGTTTGCCGGTAAAGAGGTAGTAATCAATATCGCCCGCTTCCGCCTGCCAGCGGCGATAGGCGGTGTGGTAGTTGTCGATCTCGTTACCCAGGTCCAGCCAGCAGCTGCTCAGGTTGTCATAGAACAGGCCGTAGCTCACGTCGTCACGGCGGGTGAGAGTGAACGGAATATGCTTATACAGCGGGTCGGTGCTGGCGGCGTTGTAGCCCATCGCATCGAGGTTACGCATCTCATAGCGTTTACCGTTACGCTGCAGATCGCCCGCTTTCTCACCCAGACCGTAAAAACGCTCGTCCTTGCGGCGGCTCAGGTAGTGCGCCACCCCGTCGCCGTGGGCATTCAGCAGGTAGGCACTGGTCGGACGGTCGTTGACCAGCGGCTGCCACGCGCCCTCGTCATTGCGGTAGTGCCACTCCAGCCACAGCGGCTGGTGGACGGTCACGCGCAGCCGATCGGTCGCCACGGTTAACGTGTCGTCCTGCTGCGTCAGCGTCCAGGCCGGGCAGGTGAAGCCGCTGAGATCGTCGCGACGGCGGCCTTCCCACGGTACGTCTTTCTCCGGCGCGATGCTCCAGGTACGGTCGAGCGCCAGTTCGCCTTTACGCTTAATCAGCACGCGGAACAGGTTCTCTTCCAGCACATACAGGCACAGGCGGTGCTGATTATCCACCAGCAGTTCCAGATGGTTTGCCGACTGCTTATCGACGGTCCAGTTTTTCAGGGTTTTCATATGCAATACATCCACTATCAGGCGCGCTTGGCGCGACGTTCAGCAATAAATGCTACCAGGAAGAGAGCGCCAATCAGGTCAAAGAAGCCCATGGCAATAAAGAGCGGGTTAAAGCCGATTTTGTCGGCGGTCACTCCGATTAACAGCGAGAACAGGAAGCTGGCGATCCACGCCGCCGAGCCGCGCATGCCGTTGACGGTCGCCATCTGACCTTTATCAAACGACTCCACGACCAGGGCGCTCAGCATGCAGGAGATGATCTGGTGCCCGAAGCCGCCGATGGAGATCAGCACGATGGTGATATACGGGTCGCGGGTGATGGCCACGATGGCCAGAGAGATCATCAGGAACGCGCCGGTCACGGAGCTTGCCACGACCGAGTTCACGCGGGAGCAGCCGAACAGGCGGGTGTACAGACGCGTCAGGTAGCCGCTCGCCACGCTGCCAAGGTCAGCGGCGAGGAACGGCAGCCAGGCAAACATCGCAATCTGTTTCAGGTCCATGCCGTGCTCTTTGGCGAGATACAGCGGCACCCAGAAGCTCAGCACTGCCCAGGCCGGCTCTGCCATAAAGGCCGGGATGGCGATACCGTAAAAACGTTTGTTCTTAGAGACGGTTTTCAGCGCGGTCAGGAACGGCAGCTTCACCGCAGGCGGTTCGTTATCCTGCTTGATAAACGCCAGCTCGTCTTTGCTCAGGTTCGGGTGCTGCTCCGGGTTGTGGTAGAACGCCCACCACAGGATCACCCACAGCAGCGCCAGCACGCCGGTGAACATAAACGCTCCCTGCCAGCCGAACGAGGCGTGCGCAAAGTAGATGATAGGCGGGGCCAGCATCGCGCCGATGGAGAAGCCTACACCCGCCCAACCGGCGGCGACAGGACGCTCTGATTTCGGGAACCATTCGCCAATCGTTTTGGCGTTTGCCGGCGTGGCGGCCGCTTCAGAGGCCCCCATAAAGAAGCGCAGAATAGCGAGATGCAGCCAGCTTCCGGCCCCCGCGTGGAAAATACACATCAGCGCCCAAATACCGGCGCAGACCATAAAACCAATCTTCAGGCCGATGACGTCAATCAGCCAGCCGCACAGGGGCTGGAAAATGGTGTAGGCGATCTGGAAAGCCCCGACGATCCAGGAGTACTGCTCGGTGGTGATCCCGAGGCTCTCTTTCAGCTCCGGCGCGAGAATACCTAACGAATTTCGGGTGATGTAGTTAACGGTGACGCCCAGTAAGAACAGCACCAGTACGTACCAGCGCAGGTTTTTAATGACGCGACGGGTTTTGCTTGCCGCAACGGTGTTATTGATGTCCTGACTCATTTTACTCTCCACAAGACGGACGCTAAGGGGACGGAGGTTCAGGTGTCACACAGTTTTTTATGCCTTTGATTTCTATCCGTTTAGAATGCTTAAGTTGCTATACAACTAGTATGGAAGTTGTGTGACAGGTTCACCTTAAGGGAGAAAATGAGTGGGCAGTAGTGGATTTTGTGCAAAAATTCTCATAACTGAGCTTAATCATTTGGCATGATGGCGTGCGTATCAGTAATGACCTGACAGACACGCTATGAAAATTTTGTCATTTCGCAAATGGAGCCAGATCACAAAATGGACAAAAGGCTAAAAATCACCGAAATTGCCGCCCGTACCCAGCTCTCGATCAGCACCGTTTCGCGGGTGCTGGCGGGGAAGGCCAATACCAGCGAAAAAGCGCGGGCGAAGGTGCTGGAATGCGCCCGCGAGCTGGGGGTGCTGGACGGGATGGCGGCGGGGCGTTTGCTGCTGAACAGCCTGGTGGTGTTCGCCCCGCAGCGGGCGTTTGACGAGCGGTCTGACATCTTTTACTACCGCGTGATCCAGAGCGTGAGCAAAGGCCTGGCTTCCCACGATGTGCGCCTGCGCTACTGTGCGCTGGAGGAGAACGACAGCGACGCCCAGCTTTTTCTGGCGCGCATGAACGAGCCGGACACCCAGGCCGCCATTCTTCTCGGGATTGACGATCCGCATATCCACGATCTGGCGGTGGATGTCGGTAAACCCTGCATGCTGATTAACTGTCGCGATCGCCATATGCGCCTGCCGGCCGTGGCGCCGGATCATCGGGCGATTGGCGAGCGGGCGGCGGAGTATCTGTTTGAGATGGGGCACCGCGAAGTGATGAACGTGCTCTGCCTGCGTCGCTACACCATGGAACTGCGCCTCTCCGGCATCCGCGATGCGTGGCAATCCCACAACCTGACGTTCAACGACAAACGCGATCTGCTGGTGGTACCGAGTTTCAGCGCGCGCGAAACGGAACAGATGGTCAGTGACTGGCTGAGTCAGGTGCAGGGCAACGATCTGCCGACGGCGTTTCTGGTCGGTGGCGACTTTATGGCCGCGGGCACCATCAGTGCGCTGCAAAAACAAGGGTTGCGCGTGCCGCAGGACATCTCGGTGATGAGCATTGACGGCTTTAATCTGGCAGCCATTCAGGATGTGCCGTTAACGGCGGTGCATGTGCCGCGCGACGAGCTGGGAACGGAAGCGGTGCATATGCTCCAGCAGCGGCTGATGCGCCCGGACGCGCCGGTGGGAACCTTGCTGCTTAACGGCACTCTGACCGTACGGGAATCGGTCCGGCGGATACGTCAGGGGAAACGACGCACCGCCGTGGAGCGGGAAGGGCTGTACGACAGTTAAACCATGCCCAGCGCGCGCTTGCCGTGGATATTCAGGTCGGCCACGGTAAAACGGTCCTGCCAGGTCTTTTCATAATCTTCACGCGGGAAGTCACCCGGTGACGCGCCGGTTTCCAGCGCTTCCCGGACCTTTTTCGCATAGGCGAGGTTCTTCTCGCACATCGGCGCGGCAGGGATGTACATCACGTTGCCCCAGCCCTGCTGGTTCTCAACCGGTGCAACCGAGTGGATCACATCGCAATGCCACCACACCGAATCACCCGCCTCCAGTGCCGGAATGCTGCTTAACGCCTCGATAAGCAGCGGGTGCCACTTCTCAGAGACCGGCAACACGCGCCCCGGTGCGACGCCGCAGAGCTCGTCCTCCGGTACGTCTTCCAGCAGCGGGCGCAGCAGAATGTACGCCATGGCTTCCGGGATGGGCACCACGTGCAGCAGCCCCTGACCTGGGATCATATCCGACAGCGCCGTCCAGCCCTGGAAGGTGCGGAACACGGAGCATTTGGTGGTGTTATCCACGGTGTACTCCTCCACTTCGGTGCGGTGCGCGGCGTTCCACGGGTCGTATTTATCGACATTGCCGTCAAACACGCGGGCAAAGACCTGCTGATAGGCCGGCAGCAGCCAGCGCTCCAGCGCGCCGGAGTCGGTATGCGCCCCCAGCCCTTTCGAGGTGGTTCCCGGCGGACGGCGGCGAATACGATCCGGATAAATCACGCTCACATCCGGGTCGAACCACTGCTTGCCGTTGCTCTCGAATGTCCATAGACGGTTCAGGAACGACTGCACCTGCGCCATCTCTTCACTCTGGCGCGCCTGCATTTGCGCCTGCGACCAGTAGATCGGGTATATCTCCGGGCGGGAGGCCGTTAGGGTGCCGAAGAAGTTATCGCCCGGTCCTTTATACACCTCGTCAAACTGGTTGAGATCGAGGTAGTCGAGCATCGACTGATCCCACGCCAGGGCCTGCTCGCGCGGGAAGTGACCTTTAATCACCGCGCAGCCCCGGCGTTTGATGGCGTCGCGCTGCGCGGGCGTGATGGTGCCATTTTTCACATCCGCAAACGGGATCACCGGCCAGACCGAATCACCTTTGTTTTTCAGGGCGTTGATTTCCGCCACGCGGGTGGCGATTTTATCACTGAGCTTGTCGAACACCGCCTGCACGTCGCCAATCTGTGCGCGTAACTCACGTTTCAACTGACGGATTGCCGCTTTGTGATCCGCCGGTAAGGTTTCACTGGTAAAGGTCATAACTGCCTCGCATCTTTCATTCGAAAGTAAAAATATCTACAAGTGATACTTTAAGTTAAAAATAAGTTAATGCAAGTTTAAAAATTTGACGCGTGCCACAGGATGGTAAAGAAGGAGAGAGCCGGAGCGAGGCTCCGGCGGGGAAGGATTAGGCGTCGAACGGGGAGTGGGCGTCGAGCACGGCCTGAATCACGTTCAGCGCGCCCTGGTGGTTATTGTCGTCGGTACTGTAGCGGCAGATGTCTTTGATGCTGTCGGCCGCGTTGCCCATTGCAAACGAGTATTTCACCAGCTTCAGCATTTCCGCGTCGTTGCCGCTGTCGCCGATACCCACACATTCTTGCGGGGAGATAGCCCAGCGCTTCAGCAGTCGGCTGATGCCGTTGGCTTTGTGCAGGCCAGGGATAATCAAATCCACAAAACCAAAGCCGCTGGTGACCGGTTTCATGATGCCGTCCAGCGACACGTGCAGTTTGTCGATAAGATTCGGGATATCGCTGTCCGGCAGGTTCAGGGAGAACTTAAACAGCACGTCGTCAATGTCATGGTAATCGCTGACGCGCTTTAAGCGGTGATAGTGCTTTGACATCAGCGCCACGAACGCCTCCGGCGCTTTATCGCTGACGTACGCACTTTCAAGACCGCAGGCCACAAAGTTCAGCCCTTTGTCTTTCAGCAACTCGCCAGTGACGATCTGCGACTCATGGCGCGTCAGCTCGCCGTGGAAAATCTGCTCGCCGTGATCGAAGACCAGCGCGCCATTTTCCGCCACGAAGGAGATCTGCTCTTTCAGCTCCGGGAAGAAGGAGATGAGCTGGTAATACTGGTTGCCGCTGGCGACAACGAATTCAATATTGCGGGCTTTAAGCTGCTCAAACTGTGCCTGAAAGCGGTCCCGATCGTACTGCTTGGCATCATCAAGGAAAGTTCCGTCCATATCGGTGACGATAACTTTAACGGTCATACATTGCGCTCCTGGGTCACTGCGTTTTGAAACATTCTAATAACAAGGTGACGGGGAGCACAAATTTAATTTCATTCGAAAGTAAAAGCAAAACGGCAACCGAGGTTGCCG